>JBKJKT010000085.1:0-27012 GCA_046597415.1 Ramlibacter sp. | reverse complement strand
CCCGGTCTCCTCGCGCGCGAACTGGTGGGCCATCGAAGCTACAAAAGCGACGACAAGGCCAGGCAGACGCCCGAGAGGCTGATTGCGCGCAAAGACCTGATCACGGCGCTCGAACATGGGCAGACGCGGCTGGGCCTGCGGCTCAAGCTCACGCACGCACAACGCGACACCCTGGTGGACGACGCGAGTGGCGACAGTCTCGATGCCGTGCTGTGCCTGATTCAGGCGGCGTGGGCGCAGGGGCAGGGCGCACCGCGCTACGGCTTGCCTCATGATCTCGACCCGCTTGAAGGCTGGATCGTGTCTGCGTGATGAATTTTTGCTCCTTCCCCCTTTGGGGGAAGGTCGGGATGGGGGCCATGCAGCAGCGCGAACGCAGCCAGCGCCTCCGCATCGGTGCGGTACATCCGCAGCAGCGGCGATTCATCCAGCGCGCCTGCACGCTGCAAGACTCTTTCGACCGGCAGCTTGATCCCGCTGATATGCAGCGTGATACCGCGCTCACGCAGAAACGTTCGCATCTGCTTGAACACTTCCACGCCGGTGGCATCGATGCGATTGATTGGCTGCGCAAACAGGGCTACATGGCGCACACCTGAGTTCGCGGAGAGATGCTCGATGATCGCGCGCTCGAAAGCGCTGGCCGAAGCGAAGTCGAGCTCGTCATCCAGTCGAAGCGCGTACATCCCCGGAGCCAACGGCGTCAGATTCCAGAGGTGCCTGTCCCGCATGCTGCCATCGGGGTGCAGCCCCGCTTCGATGATGCGCGGGTGCAGGCGGTGATAGAGGAAATGCGCCAACCCGAGCAGCACGCCGGTCAGCACGCCCCAATAGATCCGGGGTGAAGTGAGCAGCGT
Organism: Ramlibacter sp.; assembly: GCA_046597415.1. GTDB lineage: Bacteria > Pseudomonadota > Gammaproteobacteria > Burkholderiales > Burkholderiaceae_C > Ramlibacter. The sequence continues at coordinate 26,155 of JBKJKT010000085.1, read as the reverse complement.
CACCGCGAACGTCGCCACGGCGATCAGTGCCTCTACCCGGCCGATGTTCCACAGGTGCGACACGGCGCGAGGCTTGAGCAGGCCCGCAACTGCGGCCACGACCACCGCGGCCAGCACGGCTTTGGGTACGTAGTACAGCAACGGAGTCAGAAACAGCAGGGACAGCAGGACAACTGCTACGGTCACGATGGTGGCCCACCCGGTCTTGCCGCCCGCAAAAAGAGTAATCGCCGAACGCGAAAACGACGTGCTGGTCGGAAAACTGCCCGAGAACGCCGATGCCAGCTTGGCGAGTCCCTGGGCGAGCAGGTCCTGGTTGTCGTTCCACCGCTTGCCGTCGCGCTGTGACTCGATTTTGGCGCTGGCCGCAGTCTCCAGGAAGCTCACGAGCGAAATGACGATTGCCGGGACTACCAGCGCGCCCATCGTTTCGGCCCCGGGCCAGTCCGGCCAGTAGAGCGAGGGCAGTTCAGAGGGCAGGGCGCCGATGATGGCTCCGTGCGTCGAGTAGCCGGACCACCAGCTCACCAACCCGGCAACCGCCATGACCACCACGACCATGGGCACACGCGGCACATACTTTTTGCCGGCGACCAGCAGGACCAGACTGCACAGGCCGAAGGCCAGCGCTGCGAGATCGATTGCAGGTCGGTCGAACAAGCTTGCCAGCGTTCCGTTTGCACCGATGAGCGCGGGAAGCTGCGACGCGATGATGAGCAATGCCGCTGCCTGCGTGAAGCCGAGCAGCACGGGTGAACTCACGAGGTTGAGTACCCAGGCAAACCGCCCAGCGCCCAGCGCAAGCTGGATCACGCCAGACATGATGGCCAGCCACACCGCAAGCGAAACCCACTGCGCGCTGCCGGGCTGTGCAAGACCGGTGAGCGAAGTTGCAGTGAGGACGCAGGTGAGCGCAGCAGGGCCGACCGACAGACGTGTAGAGCTTCCGAACAGCACAGCAACCAGCGGCGGCAACAAGCCGGCGTACAAGCCCGTCACGAGCGGCATGCCCGCAAGGGCCGCATAGGCCACGCACTGGGGAACCATCACCAGCGCGACCGTGATCCCGGCGATGATTTCGTTTCGCATCAGTGCCGCATCGGGGCGCGGCCAGTTCAGGAAAGGGAGCCAGCGGTTAAGTGGCGTCATCGGTAGGGCAGGGGATGAAACTGCATGGGTGTCTCTTGATGGGCATGCAAAGGCCCGCACAATGCAAGGCCCCACATTCTGACCTGACGACCAGCCCATGCATGCCGCGCCACCAGAACGCCCCGTCCAGCAGTGGATGGCTCAGCGTGGATGGCAGCCGTTCGAGTTTCAGCGCGAAGTCTGGCAGGCCATCGCCCAGGGACGCAGCGGCATGCTACACGCGACCACCGGTTCGGGCAAAACCTACGCGGTCTGGCTCGGCATGCTGGACGAATTGCTGCGCCGGCACCCACCTTCCCGGGGTGCCGAGCCGCTGCGGGCGATCTGGCTCACTCCGATGCGCGCTTTGGCATCGGACACGACGCGTGCTCTCGCCGAACCGGTGCGCGCATTGGCTCCCGAGTGGACGATCGGGCAGCGCACGGGCGACACGCCCAGCGCCGAGCGCGCACGGCAAGACAGGCGCTTTCCCACGGTGCTGGTGACCACGCCCGAATCGCTCACGCTGATGCTCACGCGCGCCAATGTCCGTGAGGAACTGCAGGGCGTTGAATACGTGATCGTCGATGAATGGCACGAGCTGATCGGCAGCAAGCGAGGGGTGCAGGCGCAGCTGGCGATCGCTCGCCTCTGGAAGTTCAACCCCAGGCTCGCAGCATGGGGCCTGAGCGCAACACTGGGCAATCTGCAGGAAGCAATGGAGGTTCTCTGCTACCCCGGTCTGCTGGCACCCGATGCGCCTGCGCCGAAGCTCGTGCGGGGGCGGATCGACAAGACGCTGATCATCGACACACTCCTTCCGGTTGACCCGGGAAAGTATTCATGGGCAGGGCATCTGGGTGGGCAGATGAAGCAGCCCGTCGTCGATGAAATTGCGCGCTCCGGCACAACGCTGGTGTTCACCAATGTCAGGTCACAGGCGGAGATCTGGTATCAGCTGCTGCTCGAGGCCAAGCCCGAGTGGGCCGGCGAGATTGCGTTGCATCACGGTTCAATGGACAAGGCCACGCGCGAGTGGGTCGAACAAGGGCTCAAGGCGGGGAGCCTGCGCGCCGTCGTGGCGACGTCGTCACTTGATCTGGGTGTGGATTTTCTTCCGGTGGAACGTGTGCTGCAGATCGGCTCGGCCAAGGGCGTCGCGCGGATGATGCAGCGTGCCGGGCGCAGCGGCCATGCGCCGGGCCGCGCCAGCAGGCTGACACTGGTGCCCACCAACACGATGGAAATCATCGAAGCGGCTGCTGCACGCCGCGCTGCATACGACGGACGTGTCGAGAATCGCGAGTCACCTGAGAAGCCGCTCGATGTGCTCGTGCAGCATCTGGTGACTATCGCCATCGGTGGCGGCTTTCGCACGCAGGACCTCTTCGATGAAGTGAGAAGCGCATGGTCCTATCGCAACCTGGCGCAGGAAGAGTTCGAGTGGGCGCTTGTGTTTTGCGAGCGGGGCGGCACGAGCCTCACGGCCTATCCCGACTACCACCGTATCGTGATGAATGAAGACGGTGTGTGGCATGTGCCTGATCGCGGCATTGCCAAGCGGCACCGCCTGGGGATCGGCACGATCGTGAGCGACGCCGCCATGCAGGTGAAGTACATGAGCGGTGCCAACATCGGGACGATGGAAGAGGGCTTCATTTCGCGCCTGCGTCCGGGCGACTGCTTTTTCTTTGCGGGCAAGCTGCTGGAGTTCGTGCGCGTGCGGGAGATGGCGGCATACGTGAAGAAAGCAGTGAAGAGCAAGGGCACCGTGCCCACCTGGCAGGGCAGCAAGATGGCGCTTTCAACCGAGTTGGGCGATGCGGTGCTGGAGATGATGCAGCGCGCCTCGGAGGGCGATTTTTTTGAGCCTGAGCTGGAGGCGGCGCGACCGATGCTCGAGACGCAGGCGAGGCTCTCGCGTATTCCTACGCCGGGTGCAGTGCTGGTCGAATCGTTCAAGTCGCGCGAGGGCTTTCATCTTTATATCTATCCCTTTGCCGGCCGGCATGTGCATCTGGGCCTGGCAAGCCTGCTGGCATGGCGTCTTGCGCGAGATCGCCCCAACACATTCAGCATGTCGGTGAACGACTATGGGTTCGAGCTGGTCAGTGCGGAGGAATTCGACCTGGAACCTGTGACGAGCCGGCGGGTGTTTGACACGGGCGATCTGCTGCACGATGTGTTGGCGTCACTCAATTCCACGGAGCTTGCCCAGCGGCGGTTTCGCGAGATCGCGCGGGTGGCCGGGCTGGTGTTTTCGGGTTACCCTGGGCAGCACAAAAGCGCCAAGCAGCTGCAGGCTTCGAGCGGACTTTTCTTCGAGGTGTTTCGAAAGTACGACGAGGGCAACCTGCTGCTCACGCAGGCACAGAAAGAAGTGTTGAGCCAGGAACTGGAGATATCCAGGCTTCAAGCCACTCTGCAGCGCCTGTCGCTCAGGAAGATTGCCTATGCTGAGCTGCGTCACCCCAGCCCGATGAGCCTGCCGCTGATGGTTGAGCGTTTCCGCGAAAAGCTGACCACCGAGCAACTCTCTACAAGACTGGACCGCATCCTTCGGGACATGGAGCGCGACGCTCGTTAATTGGAATCTGACCCCAATTTTTTGATCATTGCGAACTTGATCCGGCTGTCTGGCAGGACGCCGCATCCACATCGACTTCCAGGGCCACTTGCGGCGGTGCGTGGATCACGTCATGGACGAACTTGAGCTTTGCCAGGGATTGCTTCGATAGCGCAAACGGATAGGCATCCTCCTGTCCGAGGCTTCGATTCATGCTGTTGACCAGCAGCGTCAGCGGAAGCCACTGATCAACCAACTGATCGAAGTCGGCGGACCGGTTGTCGAACGGATTCACCACTTCTTCGGCTTCTTCGGTGTCGTCGCCCGGCACCACCACGCGCGTGTTGTACGAGGCCGCAGTTTCGAGCAGGTCCACCATGTGCAGGTAATGGGCCCAGGTTTCGGCCCAGTCTTCCCACGGATGGGACGTGGCGTACATACTGACGCAGGTGTCTTGCCAGCCCTGCGCGGGGCCGTTGGCGTAGTACGAATCCAGCGCCGACCGATAGTCAATCGATTCGTCACCGAAGGTCGAGCGAAATGCCTCGACGCGGCCCGATTGCAGGATCAACCGGTCCCAGTAGAAGTGCCCGGACTCATGGCGCAAATGCCCCAGCAGCGTGCGATAAGGCTCATGCAGCATGACGCGCCTTCGCACCCGCTCGGTGTCGTCGGCCTCGGAAATGTTGATCGTGATGAGGCCGTTGCAATGGCCCGTCATCACCTGAAAGCCAGGCTGGTCCGCCAGGAACTCGAATATGGGTCCGTCGGCCTGGCCGTCCGGCGGCTCGACGGATGCCAGTCCCAGTTTGGCGAGGGTGTAGAAAAGTCGCCGCTTGGCGGTCTCGATGCGGTACCAGCGCGTGTGGTTCTCCGGCACCGAAAGGTCGGGAAGCACGCGCGTCTGACGGCACGACACACAAAGCAGGTTGGAGTCAGTGGATGGCACCGCGAAGTTGCAGGCCTGGTGCTGCAGATTGTTCTGGCACAGACGATAGAAGCGACCGGGCGGCCGGGTCCTGCTGCGTTTTTTGCGCTGAAGCGTGCCCTCGGGCTGCTCGGGTGCGGTCTCCACCGCGCACAGGGCCATGCGATGTGGCAGGAACGCCAGGTCACTGCCGCACTGGAGGCACCGGACATTCTCAAAAAACAGCGGATGGCCGCAGAAGTCGCAGAGAAAAGTTCTCATGACATCAGGAAGAACGCAGAAACGAAAAAGGCAGGCATGTAACAGCCTGCCTTTGCAACCGGTACGCCGTAACGCTACCGGAAAACGTTCAGGGGCGAACAGCCAGGTTGTTCAGCACCTGACGCACACCCTTGGTGTTGCGTGCGATGACTGCGGCTTGCGCCTTTTCCTGGTTGGACTTGGCAAAGCCCGACAGCGATACGGTGCCGTTGAGCGTTTCGACCTTGATCGCGCCGGCATCAACCGTGCGGTCCTCGACGAACTTGGCCTTCACCGCAGTGGTGATTGCGGCGTCGTCAACATAGGCGCCGGCGGTTTCCTGGCCGCGGATCACTGCACAGCCGGTGGCCGACACGATGGTGACGCCGGTGACGAGGGCAAATGCGAGGGCTCTTGTGTATTTCATGACTTTCTCCTTGAGTTGCTGACTATCTGTTCAACGGTGCCCTGGCTTGAAAACTCACCGGGGATGGCACCACGCCCCCCGGCTTGTGAATGGTTGGTCGCTTGAGTCATTCGTAGGGGCGTCCATCCCTGCCATAACTTGCGGCCGACATTGCCGACATGACCATGCCGGACAGTTGCGACGATTTCAGGATCGCGACGACCAGTCCGGTGGCCGAGATCAGACGCCATGGACGTGTCACGACAATCAACGCGCCGAGCACTGCGGCACCGCCAAGGTACACCACGGGCCTGCGGCCGGCAAAGCTGGACAGCATCGGCGTTGCGAGTTCCACACCCAGATGAGCCGGGTGTTGACGCCACCAGGCACCAACGACACGCTGCCCGCTGGTAAGCCAGCGCCTGGCCTGCGCAGTGCGCCCTGCAACCCCGGGCTCGTAGGCGGCCGGCTCAATATCGTTTCGTTCATACGGGGGGAGCGTGCGGGGGGCGTCCGCCTTTCTCACGCCCTGCTTGTCGTAGTCATCGGGGTGCCTCTTGCGATGCACGTGTTCGATGATTGCAAGTCGTGTGCGCGCCAGCTTATCGGAAGCATCACTCACGTCTTGGCCCCGATCGTGCGCAACGCCTGTACATCGGCGTCGAGTTGTGCTTTCAATTCAGTGAAGGCGCGTTCGGGGAATTTTTTGCTGGCAACGATCGCTCCGGCGATCCCAGCAGCGAGCGGCAATGCAGGCACGATGACGAGCGTCCAGTGGAACTCGCCATGCATCGCCCCGAGCATGATGGCCACGCCGCCCAGCACCAGGAACACCAGCAGCGAGATCGCTGCAATGCCCCAGGCCAGAGCGCGGCGCGCCATATGCCCGCCGACCGTTGATGCATCTTCCTGCATCAGCGCGGCATATCCGGCGACATGGTCCATGACCAGTTCCGGCCGCGTGATCAGGACGGAAAAGATCGGATGGATCATCGCCATGTAGCTTTAACCTGGCTGCGATTTCAATAGCGGTCGTTGTAGCGGCGTGCTGCAATGACCAGGCCGGCCACCACGGCGCCGATGGCTGCAGCAATGAGGGCGGACTTGATCGGCTCGTCGCGCACATAGCGGGACGTCGAGTGAGCGTAGTCACCGACAGTGCTCACCCCACGGCTGGCCAGGTCGCGTGCGCCGTAACGCAGGTTGCGAGCGCGCTCGCCTGCCACGTCCAGTGCGTGACTGGCAAACTCCTTTGTCGATTCCAGGGCCTTGTCGGTCAGGCCGCGGGCCTCGTCAGCGTATCCGGTGGCTCCGGCGCGAATAGAGCGCATGTTGCTGTCCATGATGAGTCCTTTTTGATGTGGTGAAAAATCAGATGGGCCTTGCGGCGGGGCCTTAGCGTTTTTTGCCCAGGCTCACCACGAAGGCCACGACAGCCAGGATGACGAAGATGAAGAACAGGATCTTGGCGATTTCGACGGCACCAGCGGCAATGCCGCCAAAACCGAAGAGCGCTGCAATGAGCGCAATCACGAAGAAGACTATTGCGTAGTGAAGCACCTTGTTTCTCCCAGCGGGCAGACCCGTGTTTCGTTTTGTTGGTAATCGTGCACCCCTGCACGAGCCCTGCGGCCAGTGTGGATGGTGACCTGATCAGTTCGTAATCAGCGGTGGACGTGAGTTCTTGTCGGCTAGGGCTGCGGGGGCCTGTAGGACAGGGCCGACGGGAAAAAGGGGAGCCCGCAGCTCACGCACCTGCCGCTTTCGGCATAACCGCGCCGATTCGGGTGCCATTTCCCGGTTTTGAGTGGACCGCCAATCTTCCCCCTGCAGCCTCGACCCGGTGGCGCATGCCCGCCAGCCCGTGTGTTGCGGCTCGTACGGCAGTCACATCGAATCCCTTGCCGTCATCCCTGATTTCAACTTCGACGTGATTGTCGACATTGCGCACGCTGATTTCGACCTGACTGGCTTGAGCGTACTTCCCCACGTTCGTAAGCGACTCCTGCACCAGCCGATAGACGGTGAGCTGGGACGATTCATCCAGCATGACCGATTCAAGGTCAGTTGCAATCTCGATTCCGGATCGCTCGGCGAACTCACGCGCCAGGATTTCCAGCGAAGCCGTGAGCCCCAGATTGGAAAGTGACGATGGACGCAGGTCTTCGATGATCCGGCGTTTCAGCGCAATGCCGCTGTTGAGCGACTCGGTCAGGTGCACCAGCCTCTGCTCGACCTCGGGGGTAGTGGCCAGTGCCCCCAATCGTGACTTCAGGCGCGCGACGTCGAGCTTGGATGCCGTGAGCAATGCGCCGAGTTCGTCGTGGAGCTCGCGCGCCAGATGGGCCCGCTCCTCTTCGCGAACGTTTTGCAGGTGGGTTGCCAGCTCGGCGAGCGACGCGGTGCGCTCGCGCACCTGTCGCTCCAGCATGTCGCGCTCGCGTTGCAGTGCAATCTGCTGCTGGTCCCCGGCGCGTTTGAGCGCCGTGGTCTGGCGCAAGTAGAGATAAAACGCGAGCAGGCCGGCCATCGTCACGGCCGCAATGCCTATGCGCGACAGCATGAGCGAGCGGTGCACCTGCACCTGGCTGACTTCCATCCGCCCGGTTGCGGCCTGGATCAGCCGGGTCGCCTGTTCGCGGATGGCATCCATGTGCTCCTTGCCGACGTCGGTCATCAACACGAATTTCCAGGCATCTTCATTGCCCTGTTTTCGCATGCGAACTGACAGATCCATCTCGGCCAGCTTGCGTTGCACATTGCGTATCAGCTGCGAAAGCGCCGCCTGTTCTTCCTGCGTAGGCGCATGAATCTGGCGCAGGCGCTCCATCTGCTGGCCAATCTCGGCTATGGACGCGTTGTATGGTTCGAGGTAGCGCGGATCGCCGGTCAGCAGGTAGCCGCGCTGCCCGGTTTCCGCATCCAGCACGTGCTGCAACACCCGGTTGAGCGATCCCCGCGTGCGGGACGCTTCAGCAATGTCGTTGAGCGCTCGGGTGGACTGATTAAAGCCGGTTTCGTTGATTGCGATCAGAATGCATGCGGCCAGAAGCGCAAGCGCAAGGCTGATGGCCATTCTCGGCAGGGACAGTGAACGGTTGAATTTCACTTCGTGGGCTCATTGTTGTGCATAGAATCCGTTTGGCGGGACGATGAGCTACCCTCCACAGATATCAAAGAGGAAGCGAAATGATCAAAGTCGGAATTGTGGATGACCATGCCATCGTGCGGTCGGGGCTCAAGCAATTCTTCTCGGAACAGGTGGATCTGCGAGTCGTGGGCGAAGCGGCCAGCGGGCGGGAAGCGATCGACCTGGTTCGCACCACCGAACTGGACGTTCTGGTGATGGACCTTTCCATGCCCGGGCAGAGCGGAATCGATGCGCTGGGCATGATTCGCGCCAAGGTCCCGGATGTCGGCATCCTGATTCTTTCGGGTTACCCCGAAGAGCACTACGCGATGAACCTGATCCGGCAAGGCGCAGCCGGGTACCTGAACAAGGAATGCGAGCCAATGGAGATCGTCAATGCGATCCGCACCATCTCGCTCGGACGGCGCTACATATCGCCGGCAGTGGCTGAGCTTCTGGCACAGCAACTCAATCGCAAGGAGGGTGGCGCACCACACGAGCAGTTGTCCGAACGTGAATTTCAGGTGTTTCTCAAGCTCGCCAAGGGCGAAACTGCAGGGGATATCGCCAAGGCGCTTTCCCTGAGCGTCAAGACGGTCAGTACCTATCGCACCCGCCTGATGGAGAAGATGAGCCTCGCCTCGAATAGCGATTTGACCTACTACGCCCTGAAGAACAAGCTCATCGACTGAAGAGTTCATTGGGTCGCTATGGCTCTCGGGCTGATCGGGGCGATCATGAGGCCGGGCCAGCGCCCTGGTTCATCCCGATGCAGTAGTCGAGCAGGGCGTCGATCTCGTTGGATTTGTCGAAGACAGCGTCAGCGCCCAGTTGAGCGCAGCGTTGGCGCATGTCCGATGTGGCGTAGTTGCTCAGCACCACCACACGTTGTGATCCCAAGCGATTGCGGCAATGCTCCAGCACGCCCAGGCCGCTCCCCTGTTTGAGAAAGAGATCCACAATGGCAAGATCCCAGATGTCCGGGTTCGCAAGGAGCCACGACTTCGCATCTCCCTCGTTTTCGGCCCAGCCGAGCGATTTCACGCTCGCCAGTTCTTCCAGGGTGCCGATGAGGTTCTCACGAATGGTGGCGTTGTCTTCGACGATATAGGTTCGCAATTGCACGGCTAGTGGGCTCCTCCAGCCCGAGGTCATTCTGCCAGTGGATCGGGGGCCGGGAGGGTAGGATGATTCCTACGAACGTCGTGTAGGCGAATGCCCACGCCAGTTGCCGCGCAGGGCCGACTGCCTCAGCAATGCGAACGCGACCACACTGGCGCACAGGTTGCCGTCGCGCAGCCTTCATAAAGAATGCGCGCAATGGAAGCACCGACCACCCCCATCTTGCCCCGCAGCAGGCCGCTGTGGGTCAAGATTATGGTCAGCCTGCTCGTGCTCTTTGCATTGTTCGCGCTGTTGCTGGCCTTCTTTCCGTGGGATGTCTTGCGTGCGCCGTTGAACCGCTACGTGAGCGACAAGACGGGCCGCCACTTCGAAATAACCCGCCGTCTCGACGTCAAGCTCGGTCGCACCACGCGCGTGATTGCCGACGGCCTGGTGTTTGCGAATCCTTCATGGGCACAAGACCCGCATCTCGTGAAAGCCGAGGGCGGCGAGATCCATGTCGAACTCTGGCCGCTGCTGCAACGGCGCATCGAGCTGCCGATGATCGTGCTGCGAAAACCTGAACTTGGATTGCAGGTTGAGCAGGACGGGCGACGTACCTGGGCGCTGGGTCGCGACGCTGCAGACCCTGCGAACATTCCGACAATCGGTGCTCTGGTGGTTGATGAAGGCACAGCTCACTTCGTTGCCACGCACCACGGCGCCGACATCAGGACCGAATTCTCGATCGATCGGGCATTGGCCGGCGATGAGGCGCAGATGCCGCTCTCGTTCAAGGCTAACGGCACCTGGCAAAAGGAAAAGTTCACTGCCAGCGGGCGGACCGGCAATGTGCTGTACCTGAGCGAGTCGACACGCCGGCCCTTTCCGTTGCGGGTCGAGGCGGTTGCGGGCGCAACGGTACTGAAGGCCAACGGTTCGGTGATCAATCTCGCGACGCTGGAGGGTGTCGAAGCGAAAGTTGACATCCACGGTGCCAACCTGGGCGACCTCTACAAGTTGCTCGGCGTCGTGCTGCCTGAAACGCCCCGGTACGCTCTCAGCGGACAGGTGACGAAGCAGGGCGCGGTGTGGAGGGTGCGAACGCTGCAGGGCAAGCTGGGCAACACGGATCTGGCGGGTGAGATGGCCTTCGATCGTTCGCAGAAACTGCCTTTGCTCACTGGTAAGGTCACGTCGAAGTCGCTCGATTTTGACGATCTGGCTCCGCTGGTGGGTCTGCCTGAACGACCGCGTAGCGCTGCCGCAGTGCCGCAGGTCAAACTGGCCGCCGGCATCGCTCCCCCGGCGAAGCAAGCGAAGCGCGTGGTGCGCGTGGCCGCAGGCAAGGTACTGCCGACCGCACAGCTCGACACCGCCCGCCTTCGCGCGATGAATGCAGACGTCACCTACAGCGCTGCGCGCATCACAAACGCACACCAGCTGCCGCTCGACAGCATGAGCGTCCGGGTGAAGTTGAACGAAGGCGTGATGCTGCTCGATTCGATGCGGCTCGGGGTTGCATCGGGCACAGTGCAGGGATCGATCAGGATCGACGGAAAGGCAACCCAGGCGATCGCAGAGGCAAACCTCGATGCGCGACAGCTCGAACTGGGCAAGCTTTTTCCAGGACTGAAGATCACAAAGGGCAGCTTCGGAAAGATTCACGGTGACATCGATCTGAAGGGGCGGGGCAATTCGATCGCCCAGATGCTCGGTTCGTCGTCCGGCAATGTGGTGATGCTGATGGGCCGCGGCGAGATCAGCAACCTGTTGCTGGAAGTCGCGGGCCTGGATGGCGCGGAGATCCTGAAGTTCCTGTGGGGCGGCGACGAGAACGTCGTCTTGCGTTGTGGCGCTGTCGGCTTCGACGTGAAGTCTGGGCTGATGTCCAGTCGCGCGCTCGTCCTGGATACCGAAGACACGATCATCTATGGGGAAGGCGCGGTCAGCCTTACCAACGAGACGCTCGATTTCACGCTGCGTCCGTATCCCAAGGATATGAGCATCCTGAGCTTGCGATCACCGCTGAAGGTGAGCGGCACCTTTCTCGCGCCGAAGACGAATGTCGACAAGGGAGCGCTGGCCGGCCGCGCGGGCGTGGCGCTTGCGCTGGGCGCGATCAATCCGCTGCTGGCACTGGCCGCGACGGTCGAGACAGGCCCAGGCAAGGATGCGAATTGCAGCTCGATTCTTCGCGAGGCGGCGTCGCCCAATTCGTCGGCCAAGGTTGGCGCCCTGGCAAAGGCAGCAGCACAGGCGCAAAGCGAGTCCGCAATGGGAGAGCCGGCTCGACAGCCGTCGTTCTTTGAACGCCTTTTCGGCTCTCCAGCGGCGCCAGCAGCGCCGGCCGCATCCAGACCGACCCGGTAGGGCCTGTTAACCGCCCTAGTTCGGCATCACCTGTCCCTGCTTGGCGAGCAGGCTGACGTAATCGTGTGCGGCGGTATTGATTGTGGAGACCCGGTACTCCACCGGCTTGTCGCCGAAAGTAAGTGCCAGCCGGTGAATTTCAAGCATCGGGGTGCCTTCAGCAACGCCCAGAATGTGCGCTGTTTGCCGGCTCGCGGCGCTGGCTCGTGCGCGTTCGTGCGCGCGAAGCACCGTGATCCCGAAGTGCGTCTGGTACAGGCTGTAGATGGTGCCGGACCGCTCCAGGTAGAGCCGCTCGGTCAGAGCGCTGAAAAGCTGGGCCGAGATGGTGATCTGGTCGTGCACCACGGCCCGACCGCCCAGGGAGAGCCGGTTGTCCAGCCGCCACACGGGCTCCCCCGGGTTAATGCGCAGCGCAAATGCCTGCGCTTCATTGGCCACCGCACGGACGAAGCCGACGCAGTCCACCTGCGGATACTCCTGCTCGCGAACCTCGCTCTGGGTCGGAAACTCACCGCGCGGCTCGACATGGAAAAACTGAAACAGAAAACGCGCGTCGTTATGAACCGCCACGAACGTTCCCTTGCCTTGCCGTCTGACAAGCACGTTCTCATGGACGAGTTCATCGACAGCCTTGCGCAGGGTGCCGATGCTCACCCCCAGAGCATTGGCGATCACCGTCTCGCTCGGCAGCGCCTCGCCGGGCCCATAGCGGCCGATTTCGACCATGCGTTGTAGCTCCCGCCTCACCTGACGAAAAAGGGGGCCGGGTCCGGTCGCTGCGATCGGCTGAAGGTCGTGGGGAACTGGACGGTAACGCATCGCGGGAGTGTAGCGCGGCAGTCTTATGTCATCTAGATGACTCGCTTGCCACCGCAGATCGCGACCCGACAGTCCCGGATCACGCATCAACTCATCGATGATGCCTGGACGACCCGCAGACGGGGCAGTCAGGGTCACGCACCACACGAACCTCATTCCATTCCATCACGCGCCCGTCGAGCATCTGCAGCCGCCCTGCAAGCGATTCGCCCACTCCGGCAAGCAGCTTCAACGCCTCGGCAGCCTGTATCGACCCGATGATGCCGACCAGCGGCGCAAACACACCCATCGTCGCGCAGCGGGTCTCTTCGAGATCGGCGGTGGGCGGAAAGACACAGCCATAGCAGGGGGAGTCGGCGCCCCTTGAATCGAACACCGAAATTTGCGCATCGAACCGGATGGCGGCGCCGGAAACCAGCGGTTTGCCGTGCTTCACGCATGCCGCATTGATCGCATGCCGGGTCGCGAAGTTGTCAGTGCAATCGATGACGACATCGGCATTCGCGACGAGCCGATCGAGCAGCGCTGTGTCGGCTCGCTCGCAAACAGCCTCAACGACGGCGTCTGGATTGATAGCAGCGACTGCATCTCGGGCGGACTTCGCCTTCAGTTCGCCGACGCGCGCCATGTTGTGCGCGATTTGCCGCTGCAGGTTGGTCAGATCGACGACGTCATCATCGACCAGGGTGATGTGCCCCACACCCGCCGACCCCAGAAAAAGCGAAACGGGCGACCCGAGGCCGCCCGCACCGATGACCAAAGCACGACCAGCTGCAATTTTCTCCTGGCCCTCGACGCCTATTTCATCGAGAAGGATATGGCGCGAATAGCGCAGCAGCTGATCGTCGGTCAGGTCAGTTCTCTTTCTTCTCTTCCTTGCGCTCGACCATCGTCTTGGAGACCAGCACAGGACGGCCCTTGAGCTGGTTCAAGGCCTGCACGAGCTGGAAATCCTTTTCGCTGCCGAACTCGGGCGGACGTGGACGGTCAGCCGGGGCCTTCCTGGCTTCCTCTTCGGCCTTCTTGCGCGCTTCGTCACGGGCTTTCTCGCGGGCTGGATCTTTCACTTCAGCGCCCTGGCCGCTGCCCAGATGCTTTTCGAGGTCCGCTTCGCGGGTGCGCAGCAGCGAAAACACATTGCCCTCTTCGCTCTCGTCGATCATGACGTCGGGCACGATGCCCTTGGCCTGGATCGACTTGCCGGTGGGTGTGTAATAGCGAGCCGTAGTCAGCTTCAGGCCGGTGTCAGGGCCGAGCGGACGCACCGTCTGCACCGAGCCTTTGCCGAATGTCTGGCTTCCCAAAATGGTGGCGCGCTTGTGGTCCTGCAATGCGCCTGCAACGATTTCGCTGGCAGACGCAGAGCCTTCGTTCACCAGCACGACCAGCGGCACGGCTTTGAGTGCGGCAGGCAGGCGGCGCAGTGGGTCGGAACCGGCACGGCGCTGGTAGTACTCTGGGGAGGCCTTGTAGACGAACTTGCTCTCTGCAAGCTGGCCGTTGGTTGATACCACGACCGCGTTTTCTGCCAGGAATGCCGCCGAGACAGCAACTGCTGCATCGAGCAGGCCGCCCGGGTCGTTGCGCAGGTCGAGCACCATGCCCTTGAGGTTGGGCTCAGCCTTGTAGATTTCCTCGATCTTGCGCACGAAATCTTCGACCGTGCGTTCCTGGAACTGCGACAGGCGAACCCAGGCGTAACCCGGCTCCATCACCTTGCCGCGAACGGACTGGGTGCGGATTTCCTCGCGGTTGATCGTGACGGGGAAACTGCGGTTCTCGTCCTTGCGAAAGATGGTGAGCATCACCTTGGTATTAGGCTCGCCGCGCATCTTCTTGACGGCCTCGTTCAGGCTCAGGCCCTTAACGACGGTATCGTCGATCTTGGTGATGAGGTCGTTGGGCTTGAGGCCGGCGCGGAACGCGGGCGAGCCTTCGATCGGTGAAACCACCTTGACCAGGCCGTCTTCCTGGGAAATCTCGATGCCGACACCGACAAAGCGGCCGGAGGTGCCCTCGCGGAATTCCTTGAATGACTTCTTGTCGAAGTACTGCGAGTGTGGATCGAGGCTGGCGACCATGCCGGAAATCGCGTCGGTGATCAACTTTTTCTCATCGACGGCTTCCACATAGTCGCTCTTGACCATGCCGAAAACCTGCGCGAGCTGCTGAAGCTCCTCGAGGGGCAACGGCGAAAGGGAGCCACGCGCGACGGTCTGCAACGAAACCGTCGTGAGCGCTCCGGCCAGGGCGCCTGCAGAAATCCAGCCGGCGATCTTCAGTTTGCTGTGGCTCATGGGCAATGGATCCAGTTCTCAATTGACGAAAATATACACCTGCGAACAGAGTAAGAGGCAATAGTCGTGCCGTGGTTCCGGGCAGTTGTTGCCCAACCGTGAATAAGTCAGCCGTTTTACCTCGTCTTTACGCGTTCAGGCCTTGCCCTGATTGGCAACTGCGGCGGCAGCAGCTGCAGCAGCCTGCGCATCGCCCAGGTAGTAGCTGCGAAGCGGCTTGAGTTGTTCGTCGAGTTCGTACACAAGTGGAATGCCATTGGGAATATTCAGGCCCACGATTTCACTGTCGGAAATGTCGTCCAGGTATTTCACCAGTGCGCGCATGGAATTGCCGTGCGCTGCCACCAGAACGCGCCGGCCGCTCTTGATGGCGGGCGCCATCGTCTCGTTCCAAAAGGGCATGACGCGCCCCACGGTATCCAAAAGGCATTCGGTGAGCGGCACCTCACCGGGCTTCAGGCGCGCATAGCGCAGGTCGGTGCCTTCCCAGCGCGAGTCGCCCGGCTCCATCGCAGGCGGGGGCACGTCGTAGCTGCGCCGCCAGACCAGGACCTGTTCGTCGCCGAATTTCTGCGCGGTTTCAGCTTTGTTGAGCCCTTCAAGCGCACCGTAGTGACGCTCGTTGAGGCGCCAGCTATGCAAGACCGGAAGCCAGGTGCGGTCGAGTTCGTCCAGGCAGTGCCAAAGCGTATGGGTGGCGCGCTTGAGCATGCTGGTGAAGCAGATATCGAAGTCGTAGCCACTGGCTTTGAGCAGGCGTCCGGCTTCCTTTGCCTCTTCGACGCCCTTGTCCGTGAGCGGGACGTCCACCCAGCCGGTGAATCGGTTTTCCAGGTTCCAGGTCGATTGGCCGTGGCGGATCAGGACGAGTTTGTACATGGGGCGTTAGGCCTGTGAAAAGCGGTGGAAAGCCGGCCATTTTAGAATCCGGGGTTGGCCCATTGGCCCTATCTGCAAGGAAAGACGTGAAATTTCTGATCGACAACTGGATGCTGCTTACCGTGGCCGCAACTTCTGGCTTCATGCTTTTGTGGCCCCGTCTTCGCGCCGGCTCGGGCGGCGTCCTGTCTGCACCAGGCGCTGTGCAGCTGATCAACCGTGAGCGCGCCGTGGTGGTGGATGTGAGCGAGACCGAGGAATTCGCAGCGGGACATGTGGGCGGTGCCAAAAGCGTGCCTTTCAGTGAGCTGGAAAAACGCCTGCCCGAAGTGGTCAAGAACAAAACGCTTCCGCTCATCCTGGTTTGTGCCAACGGCGCGCGAGCCAACCGGGCGCTAGGCACTGCCAAACAGCTGGGCTATGAGAAGGCCCAGGTGCTTTCGGGAGGCCTGAAGGCCTGGAGAGACGCGAACCTCCCAATAGAAAAAGCCTGACACGTCCGTGCGGACCCAAGCCCCAAAATCAGGGCCAGACAAGTACCGGGAATCCAGTTATGCAATCCGTCAAGATGTACACCACCGCCGTTTGCCCCTACTGCATTCGTGCCAAACAGATCCTGAACGCCCGCGGCGTTGCCACCATTGATGAAGTGCGCGTCGATATGCACCCGGACGAGCGCCTGAAGATGATGGAGGCAACCGGGCGGCGCACAGTGCCTCAAATATTTATTGGCGAGACCTACGTAGGCGGCTGCGACGACCTGATGGCGCTCGACAGCCGGGGCGGTCTGGTCGCGCTGCTTGAGGCCCAGCCTCAGCGCTCCTGACCCAACAGTCCGGGGGCTCACTGGGCTCCTGTGATAATCCAGCTTCATTTGAATCCGGCCCGCTGCACTGCAACCAGCGGGCTTTGTATTGATCGAAAGAAACCTCATGGCCGACCAGCAACAGCAAGATCCCGTCTTCCAGATCCAGCGCGTCTATCTCAAGGAAGCGTCGCTCGAGCAACCCAATTCGCCTGCCATCCTGCTCGAATCCGAGCAGCCCGCCGTGGACATCCAGCTCGGCGTCGAAGCCGCCCCTGTTGCCGATGGCGTCTTCGAGGTTTGCGTCACCGCCACGGTGACAACGACCGTCAAGGACAAGACCGTTTTCCTGGTCGAAGCCAAGCAGGCCGGCATTTTTGAAATTCGCAACCTGTCTGCTGAGCAGATGAACCCCGTTCTGGGCATCGCGTGTCCCCAGATCGTTTATCCGTACTTGCGCGGCAATGTGTCGGACCTCGTGACGCGCGCAGGTTTTCCTCCGGTGTATTTGGCCGAGATCAACTTTCAGGCCATGTACGAGCAGCAACAGGCCCAGGTCGAAGCGCAAAACCCGGCACCTTCGCCGATCATCACGTCTGCCTGATGCGTCATGCCTGATCCCGGCCGCACAACCGTGTAGCGATGAAAGTCGTGATCTTCGGTGCGGGCGCCTGGGGAACGGCGCTGGCATCGGCCGCTGCGGCGCGGCATGACGTGGTGCTCGTCGCACGGGACGCGGCCCAGGCGCTGGCTCTTCGGGATAACCGCGAGAATCGCCGGTATCTGCCGGGCGTGGAGTTGTCGCCCCGGCTTGCCATCGTGGCGCAAACTGAACCGGGCGTGGTTGCATCGACTAATGGAGCCGATCTCGTCATCATTGCCACCCCGATGGCTGGGTTGCGCCAGAAGCTTGAAGAGTTGCGCGGGTACACGGGCCCACTTGCCTGGCTGTGCAAGGGGTTTGAGTCCCCTGTTGGTCCCGCCGAAGGTTTGCTCGGCCACGAAATCTGCGCGCAGGTTTCCCCGGCTCTCAAGGGCGGCGCACTCAGTGGCCCGAGCTTTGCGCTCGAGGTCGCGCGCGGGCAGCCGACAGCACTGGTCGCGGCCAGTGGGTTTGCGCAAGTGCGCAATGCGCTCGTGCGAGCGTTTCATGGCGACAACATGCGCATCTATGCGAACGACGATCTGGTTGGCGTCGAGGTGGGTGGCGCAGTCAAGAATGTTCTGGCCATCGCGACAGGGCTGTGCGACGGCCTTGAACTGGGTCTCAATGCCCGCGCTGCCCTGATCACTCGTGGTCTTGCCGAAATGACCCGGCTGGGCATTGCGCTCGGGGCTCATGCCGAGACATTCATGGGCCTGTCAGGGCTGGGCGATCTGGTTCTGACAGCCACTGGCGACCTGAGCCGCAACCGTCAGGTCGGTCTGCTGCTAGCGCAGGGGCGCTCCCTGGACGAAGCCGTCCGATCGCTAGGACACGTGGCCGAGGGCGTTTACAGCGCGAGAACGGTCGTCGCGCGCGCGGGCCATGTGGGCGTCGAGATGCCCATTGCGCGTGCCGTCGTGGCGCTGCTGGACGGCAAGGTCGATCCACGGCGTGCCGTGGGTGAACTCATGGGGCGCGGACCGGTCGCCGAATCAGCCTAGGACTTGTTGACGCTGGCCGATGGGTCGATCTTGCCAAGCGCGTCGCGCACCTCGTCAATGCTTCGGGGTCGCACCAGACGGACGAATTCAACTCCATCTTTCAGGAAAACCAGCGTCGGCCACAGCTTGACTCCGTAGGAGCGTCCCAAAGCGCGCCCGCTGCCATCTTCGACCTTGATGTGGCGCACAGCCTCATGACCGGCGAGGGCACCTGCGACCAGAGGCGCGGCCGCGCGGCAATAACCGCACCAGCCGGTTCCGAATTCGAGAATAGCCGCGCCGGTCAGTGTGTCGATTTCTGCCCGTTCGGGCGAGCGGGTTGCGTATTGCGGTTCCATGGTTTTCATTCTTTCACGATGTGCGAAGGTCCGCGCGTAGTCCCCGGGCTCACACCACCTGTGGTGCATTCCTTCAACGCAGCCCGGGCCGGGCAATCACGGCGAAGTCGACCGGGCGGGGGCACGGTGCGCAGCTTGCCGCTATGCTTGTCGGCAATGACTTTCACATTCGAATTTTCTCCCGCAGCATTGGCCCGGCTTGCCGCTGATGATGTGGCGCGCGCCATCTCGGAAGACGTCGGAGAGGGCGACCTCACGGCGGCGCTGGTTCCGGTAGACCGACGCGCCCGGGCCCGCGTGCTGGCTCGTGAAACCGCCGTCATTTGCGGCCGGCCATGGGTCGAGGCTGCGGTCAAACAGATCGAGCCCTCGGCACGGGTCAGCTGGCGGGTTGACGAGGGCCAGCGATGCGCGGCAGATCAGGTCGTGCTGGAAATCGAGGGCACTGCACGCGCCCTGCTGACAGCTGAGCGCACAGCGCTCAATTTCCTGCAGCTCCTGAGCGCAGTTGCCACAAAAACCGCCATCTACGTGGAGGCCGTGCGCGGCACGAAGGCGCAAATCGTCGATACGCGCAAGACCTTGCCCGGCCTGCGCCTGGCGCAGAAATATGCAGTGCGTATCGGCGGTGGAACCAACCACCGCATCGGCTTGCACGACGCGGTGCTGATCAAGGAAAACCACATCGCGGCCGCCGGTGGCATCAGGCAGGTGCTTCAGGCAGCCGCGCAATCGGCAAGGCGTGCATCATTCATCGAAATCGAAGTCGAGACGCTGGCTCAGTTGGGCGAGGCGCTGGACGGCGGCGCGAAGATGGTGCTGCTGGACAACATGGATCTGCCGACGCTGCGCGAGGCCGTCCGCATTAATGCCGGGCGCGCCATCCTGGAGATTTCCGGAGGCGTCACCCTGGGCAGCGTGCGTGAGCTCGCCGAAGCCGGCGTTGATCGAATCTCGATCGGCGCATTGACCAAGAACGTGCAAGCGATCGACTTTTCGATGCGCCTGAAGGAGCTGTGATGAGTACCGTCATTCCGATCTTCGAAGTCGAGTACGAACATCCGCAACCTCAGGCTGGCGATACGGCTGCAGATGCCGGTGGCGCGTGCGACACGCGCTTTGCCTGGGCGCGAGTGCCTGTCGAGCCGCTGCCTGAGGAGCGCGCGGAGCTCAAAGACAGGATCCGGCACCTGCTGAAAGAGCGCAACGCGGTAATGGTCTCGCATTACTACGTGCATCCCGACCTGCAGGACCTGGCCGAAGAAACCGGTGGCATCGTGAGCGATTCGCTGGAGATGGCGCGTTTTGGCCGTGACCATCCGGCGCAGACGCTGGTTGTATCGGGTGTCCGTTTCATGGGCGAAACATCCAAGATCCTGTCGCCTGAAAAGCGCGTGCTCATGCCCGATCTCGATGCGACGTGCTCGCTCGATCTGGGGTGTCCGGCAGATGATTTCTCTGCGTTCTGCGACCAGCATCCCGATCGCACCGTGGTGGTTTACGCGAACACGAGTGCGGCTGTCAAAGCGCGGTCCGACTGGCTGGTCACGTCGAGCTGCGCGGTCGATATCGTGAAGGCGCTCAAGGACAAGGGCCACAAGATTCTGTGGGCGCCCGACAAGCACCTCGGTTCGTACATCCAGCGCCAGACCGGCGCGGACATGGTCTTGTGGAACGGCTCGTGCATCGTGCACGACGAGTTCAAGGCGTTCGAGCTCGAAGACCTGAAGAAGCAGTATCCCCGGGCGAAGGTGCTCGTGCATCCTGAATCTCCGGCGGATGTCGTCGCGCTGGCCGATGCGGTGGGATCGACGTCAGCCATTCTGCGTGCCGCAAGCGAGATGGACGCGAAGGAATTCATCGTCGCGACCGACAACGGGATGATGCACAAGCTGCGTACGTTGAACCCCGACAAGTTTTTCATCGAAGCACCAACTGCTGGCAACAGTGCAACCTGCAAGAGCTGCGCACATTGCCCGTGGATGGCGATGAACGGGTTGGCCGGTCTGGCCCATGTGCTGGAGACGGGCACGAATGAAATCCAGGTCGATCCGGCGCTGGGCTTGCGTGCAAGGGTGCCTATCGACAGGATGTTGGCGTTCACTGCAGCGCTCAAGTCAGGCAAACCCGCAGGCTCACTGGTTCCCGAGATCGGCGCAGCATAGCCGCGTCAGCCCGCCATTCGAGCGAGTGTCAGACGGTCGCAGCCGCATCTTGCTCGCGCACTGATCCCGTCAGTGAAATAGGTGTCCGCGAACACCTGCGAAGCGAGGACTGAAAGCGCCAGGGTATCTGCCGAAGTGGCCGGGCGAAGAAGTGCCTCGTCCACCAACGTTCAGCCCGGTTTGAGGATCGTCGGATGTGCGACGTCTTCGAGCTGTGGATAGTCCTTGATGAAGTGACCTCCGCGACTTTCGTGGCGCGCCTGTGCTGAGCGGACTATCAGGTCGGCCACAGTGACGAGATTACGCAGCTCCAGGAGGTCACGCGTGACGTGGAAATTCGCATAGAACTCCTGGATCTCTTCCTGCAACAGGGCAATGCGATGCGATGCGCGTTCCAGCCGCTTGTTTGTACGCACGATGCCCACGTAGTCCCACATGAAGCGGCGCAGCTCGTCCCAGTTGTGCGAGATGACGACGGTCTCGTCTGCATCCGTGACACGACTTTCATCCCACGGGGGCAATTGCGGCGGCTCGGGCAGTTCGTGGGCAAGGATGTCGCTGGACGCGGCCCTTGCAAACACAATGCACTCGACCAGCGAGTTGCTGGCCAGGCGGTTTGCGCCGTGCAGGCCCGTGTAGGCTGTCTCGCCAATCGCGTGCAGACCCTTCAGATCGGTTCGGCCTGCCAGGTCGGTGTGAATGCCGCCGCAGGTGTAGTGAGCAGCCGGCACCACCGGAATCGGTTCTTTCGTGATGTCAATGCCCAGTTGCAGGCAGCGCGCATGGATGTTGGGAAAGTGCTCTTTCACGAACTCCGGCGGCTGGTGTGAGATATCGAGATACACACAATCGACGCCGTGCTTCTTCATTTCGAAGTCGATCGCGCGGGCGACGACATCGCGCGGTGCCAGCTCGGCGCGGTCATCGTGCGAAGGCATGAAACGCGTGCCGCCCGCTGATGGCGGAAGCAGCAGGCGTCCGCCTTCGCCGCGAACTGCTTCAGTAATGAGAAACGATTTCACCTGGGGGTGATAGAGGCACGCTGGGCGGAACTGGATGAACTCCATGTTCGTGACCCGGCAACCCGCGCGCCATGCAGCGGCAATGCCGTCGCCGGTCGATGTGTCCGGGTTGGTCGTGTAGAGGTAGACCTTGCCTGCACCACCCGTTGCGAGAATCGTCTCCGGCGCGCGGAAGGTGATGACCTCGTCGGTCTCTTCGTCGAGCGCGTAGAGGCCCAGGCACGTCGGCCCGTTGGTCGAGCCAGCACCGAGCTTGCGACTGGTGATCAAGTCCACCAGCGTGTGATGTTCAAAGAGCGTGATGTTGGCCGTCTTGCGCACGACCTCGATCAGCGTGCGCTGAACCGCAGCACCGGTCGCATCGGTCACGTGCACGATGCGACGTGCACTGTGGCCGCCTTCGCGCGTGAGGTGCAGCTGGCCAGCTTCCTGCGAGAACGGCACACCCAGGTCGCGCAGCCACTCGACGGCTTCAGGCGCGTGTTCCACGACGAAGCGTGTGGCATCCAGGTCCGACAGACCCGCGCCTGCAACCAGCGTGTCGTCCACATGCGACGCGAACGAGTCGCCTTCGCCGAGCACGGCGGCGATGCCGCCCTGGGCCCATCCGCTGGAGCCATCGCTCATCGTGCGCTTGGTGATGATGGCCACTCGGCGCGTGGGTGCGAGATGCAGTGCGGCGGTGAGCCCGGCAAGGCCGCTGCCCACGATCAGGACATCGAAATCATGGGGCGAAGTGTTCACTGGCATGGAAAGGTCCTAAGCCGGCTGGTAGGCCAGCCGTACGTAGATGGGGGCGAAGGCCTCGGCCTGCGTGATGTCGATCAGCGTTTCCTTGGCGAGCTCCAGCATCGCGATGAACGTGACGATGAGCACCGGCATGCCGCGCGAAACATCGAACAGATCCTCGAACTCGACGAACTTCCGCCCCTGCAGATGCCGCAGGACGATGCTCATGTGCTCACGCACCGACAACTCTTCGCGGGTGATCCGGTGATGCTGCACGAGCTTGGCCCGGCGGACGATGTCACGCCACGCTTCCTGCAAATCAACCACGTTCACATCAGGAAAACGCGGCTGCAGGGCCTGCTCGATGTAAACCTGTGCGCGCAAGACATCGCGGCCCATCTGGGGCGCTTCGTTCAGGCGCGCGGCGGCCAGTTTCATCTGTTCGTATTCCAGAAGACGCCGCACGAGCTCTGCGCGCGGATCTTCAGGCTCCTGACCCTCGGCTGCCTTTTTGGGCGGAAGCAGCATGCGCGACTTGATCTCGATCAGCATCGTGGCCATCAGCAGGTATTCGGCGGCAAGTTCGAGGTTGCGGCTGCGGATTTCCTCGACGTACACCAGGTACTGGCGCGTGACGCCTGCCATCGGGATGTCGAGGATGTTGAAATTCTGTTTGCGAATGAGGTACAGCAGCAGGTCCAGCGGACCTTCGAAGGCTTCAAGAAACACCTCGAGCGCATCCGGCGGGATGTACAGGTCCGTCGGCATGGCGAAGAGCGGCTCGCCATAAAGACGGGCGAGCGCGACCTGATCAACCACGTCCGGCATGCCGGCGAGCCCCTCGCCCTGGGAGTCGGGCAGCGACACCAGTGCCCGGGCCGTCATTTCACGTCGTTTTGGTACACATACGGTTTTTGCGCGACGCGGGCCTTGCGCCACTCGCCCCAGGCGTCACGGTTGACCAGCTTGTCCCATAGCAGGGCGCGGCCGGCACGCTGCCGCGCTTCCAGGTCGGGCTTGTCAACCTTGAGCTGGTCGATGAGGTTGGTGATGTCGGACGTGTAGTCCGCGCGACGGAAAAAATGGAGCAGGGACATAGACTTGGCCTTTTGAACGATTTTAAGCTCGCCCGTGAACACCAATCTCCTTTGCTTCCTGCGCTTCCAGCGCCACCTCGCCGTTTCCGTGGGCGTGATCCTGGCGCTTGCACTGTCCGCCTGCGATCCGCAGCGCATCGAGCAGTTGGAAGAGGGGGTGGCGACTGAAGCCGATGTCCGTGCCCAGTTCGGGCAGCCCGAGAACATCTGGGACGGGCCGAAGGGAGAACGTGTCTTCGAGTACAACCGCCAGCCCTCAGGCCACCAGAACTACATGATCAGCATCGGCCCCGACGGGAAGATGTCGGCGCTGCGCCAGGTGCTCAACCCAACCAACTTCGCGCGCGTGACACCGGGCATGCCGATGGAAGATCTGCGCAAGCTTCTGGGCAAGCCGATGAAGCGCACGCCCTACGAACTCAGCCGCGAAGAAGCCTGGGACTGGCGCTACATGGATCCGCCCACCACCCCCATGATCTTCACCGTCTGGCTCGACAAAGACATGCGCGTCATCCGCACTGCCAGCACCGTCGAGCAAATCAAATAATTGGGGTCAGATTCCAATTAATCTCGCAGAAACTCGCGGCGCTGGGCACCCAGGTGCGCTCCGTCGATGTACTGGGCGAGTATGTCGATGTCGCGCTGCGCTATGCCGTGGTCTTTGAACTGTTGTTTCCAGCGATTCACGCCGGCGCAGAGTTCCCGCACGACTTCTGTTGCAGCCGGCCGCTTCAAGCCAAACTGGCGGGCCTGCGAAAGGGCGTTTGATAGCGTTGACTCCGACCCCGCATTGCCGACGACAAGTTGCTGATATCCCAGACCCTGGGCACTTGGCACCACGTCGAATGCGGGTGACAGCTCCCACGTGCCGTCGGCGAGTCGAATAAGCGCGTGGTTCTTTTCGTGGTCATCGGTGTTGTCCATCAGGATGTTGAACACCATGCGGCGAAAAAGCTGAAGCTGCTGCTGCGCGATTCGATCGGCAGGAGCCAGACGTCGAAGCAGTTGGGACAGTTGGGGATAGCCCAGGTCGGTTTCGCCCGCAGCCCTGAGTGCGACGTTGGCCGACATCACATGCAATCGCGAGCTGCCCGCCCGGTCGAACCGGCGCACTGCAACTGCATGTTGGTCATGCAAGGGAAGCGCTCGCGTGGGAGCGACGTCGATCAGGCATTGCGCGGCCAGCGACATGGTGGCGTGTTCGATCAGTGGCAGATCGAGTTCTTCACCTTCTGGAAATTTGATGAGCCACGGCTCATCGTCGATTGCGATGAGCGACTTGGGCCGTGCTCCGCCCAGGGACGCGCCAGGCCGCACCAGCCGTCGCTGCAACTCGGGCACAGGCTCGTTGGCCAGCACCTTGCGCACCACCTCGGCCATCTCGGTGAGTGAGTCGAGCGCTGGCATCGGAGCTCGAGTCCAGGGTGTGTACGTTTGCGAGCTTGAACTGACGCCCAGCGCACCGTAGCGGTCGTCACCTGCAAAAAGCAGGTACTCCAGGATTGACATTCGTGGCGACACTTCGAATTTGCGGATCACCCTTTCGCCCCACCGGTCCGGTCGCGCATCGTCAACCGCGCCCGCCGCAGTGTCGATCTGGGGTGCTATCAACAGGTCTGCGATCAGCGGCAGGTCTTCACTCAACGCAAAACCGGATGTGATCCATTCTTTAGAGTAGGCGAGCGCCACGCCGCGCCCGCCCTGCTGCAATACCAGCTCGCCTACGATCCGGGGCACGGCAGGTTCGCCCAGGTACCAGAGCGACAACCGGTCGCGGGGCATGTACGGTTCAGGCATCCGCTTGCGCTCTGGTGCGGCGGTACCGCCCGACCGCTTCACCAATGTTCATCTCGAGGGCTGCTACGTCTTCCTTTGGATCTGCAAGAGCGCCGAGTGCCTGCACGCGGTTGACCAGCCAGAGCGCAGTCGCATAGACGCCTGCCGAAACTGTCGGGTCACCTTTTTCCATTCTCATCAGGGTGGGGGTAGAAATGTTCAGCCGTGCTGCCCACTCGCGTAGCGACTGGCGCCGACGTTTGCGTGCAGTGGCCAGGTCGGCGCCCAACTTGCGAAGCGCGGCAGCACTTGCGCCTGGCAGGGTTTGAATAGCTTCAGCGGAGCGAGACATGAATGTATATTTTCACAAAATGCTATTTTTGTCAAAATTTACATCACTTTTTGGCTGACCCCTCCGCTGGAATCAGTCGGGCTTCCCTTCAACTCCGCACCGAATCCCGAGCGCTCCATCACCTCGGCGGGCTGCAGCTGCAGGTTCTCAAATACCAACGTCCCGCGCCGCAACAGCACTGCCTTGTGCAGCTGCTTGAGTGAATCCAGACCCGACGTGTCCAGATGCACGAGCTGCATGGCATCGAGCACGACGGCGGGCGCATCGGGGCCGTTTTCCACCGCCTGCACGACTTCATCCACTTTCGCCACAGCCCCGAAAAAGAGCGACCCATACAGCTTGTAGCGCAGC
>JBKJKT010000227.1:0-19526 GCA_046597415.1 Ramlibacter sp. | reverse complement strand
CCAGCTGGAGAACGCAGGCGACTTCGAGCCCACAGCCGCAGCCGTGCTGAACGTCACGCAGGATCACCTCGATTGGCATGGAACGATGCAGGCCTATGCAGCGGCCAAGCAGCGCGTGTTCGGCAAGACCGGGTTGATGATCCTCAATCGTGAGGACCCGATCGTGATGCAGATGCTGCCTGCGCCTGTCCGCCTCAAAGGTGGGAAGATTGAGCAGAGGGGGTATCTCACTTTTGGTGGCGACATGCCGCAGCGCGCGGGTGATTTCGGTATCGAAGTGGTCAATGGAATGGCGTGGCTCGTTCGTGCGCTCGAAGCCGACGAGACGCGTCGCAAGCGCGGGGAAGAGGCAGAGGAAATTCACATCCAGCGTTTGATGCCGGCCGATGCACTGCGCATCCGGGGCCGTCACAACGCCGTCAATGCGCTGGCTGCACTTGCATTGGCATCTGCAGCAGGCTGCCCCCTCGGTCCGATGCTCTATGGCCTGCGCGAGTATCGCGGCGAGCCCCATCGCGTGGAATCCATCGGCGTCCTCAACGAAGTCGAATATTTCGACGACAGCAAGGGGACCAACGTTGGTGCGACGGTCGCCGCGCTGCAGGGATTGGGTGCCGAGCGCAAGCTGGTCGTGATTCTCGGCGGCGATGGCAAGGGGCAGGATTTCTCGCCGCTGGCCGCACCGGTCTCGCGTCATGCACGCGCTGCGGTGTTGATCGGCCGCGATGCGCCGCTGATCCGTGCCGTGCTGGAACCCGAGAGCATTCGTATGGTCGACGCCGATTCGATGGAAGATGCCGTCGTCAAGGCAGCTGAGATCGCGGTTTCCGGCGACGCGGTGCTCATGTCGCCGGCCTGCGCCAGTTTCGACATGTTTCGCAACTATCCGCACCGGGCGGAAGTGTTCCGCGCAGCGGTGCGCGCCCTGGCCGATGCGGCTGGCGTGGACATGGAGGTGACGGCATGACGCTCTCGGCTGTCATTGCGGGTCTGAATCCCCGGAGCCAGCGTGCGGGCCGCGTCAATGCCGACCTGCGCACCGCCGCACCCGTGCGCATCCAGCAATTCGACCAGGCGCTCGTGTGGGTGACAGTCGCGCTGCTGGCGTTCGGCCTCGTCATGGTCTATTCGGCTTCGGTCGCGTTGCCGGACAACCCGAAGTTCGCGCGGTATTCGCATTCGCACTTCCTGGCCCGGCATGCGGCCTTCGTCACGCTTTCCTTCATCGCGGCGGTGCTCGCATTCCAGGTGCCGGTGGCGACCTGGGAAAAAGTAGCGCCGTGGCTCTTCATCGCATCGCTGATCCTGCTGATCGTGGTGCTCATTCCTCACATCGGCAAGGGTGTGAACGGCGCTCGCCGCTGGATCGGATTCGGCATCATGAGCTTTCAGCCTTCGGAGCTTGCCAAGTTCGCGGTGCTGCTCTACGCGGCGGATTACATGGTGCGCAAGATGGAAGTGAAAGAGAGGTTCTTTCGCGCCGTGCTGCCAATGGCCGCTGCGGTTGCCGTCGTCGGCATGCTGCTGCTGGCCGAGCCCGACATGGGCGCGTTCATGGTGATCGCCGTGATCGCGATGGGCATCCTGTTCCTGGGAGGCGTGAATGCCCGCATGTTCTTCCTGATCGTCGCCGTGATGGTGGTTGCCTTCATTTTGATGATTGCCATGTCCGAGTGGCGGCGCGAGCGCATCTTCGCGTACCTGGATCCGTGGAGCGAGAAGCACGCACTGGGCAAGGGCTACCAGCTGTCGCACTCGCTCATCGCCATCGGTCGTGGCGAGGTGTTCGGTGTTGGACTGGGAGGCAGCGTCGAGAAGCTGCACTGGTTGCCCGAAGCGCATACCGACTTCCTGCTCGCGGTGATCGGTGAAGAGTTCGGCCTGGTGGGTGTGGTGATCGTGCTCGGTGCGTTCCTGTGGATGACGCGCCGGATCATCCACATCGGACGCCAGTCGATTGCGCTTGATCGCGTGTTCGCAGGACTGGTCGCACAAGGTGTCGGTATCTGGATCGGGTTCCAGGCCTTCATCAACATGGGCGTGAACCTTGGCGCGCTGCCGACCAAGGGCCTGACCCTGCCGCTCATGAGTTACGGCGGCTCGGCGATCCTGATGAACCTGATTGCGATTTCCGTGGTGCTTCGGATCGACTACGAGAACAAGGTGATGATGCGCGGAGGCCGGCGATGAGCGCAGCGCCGAACCGCTTCAAGCAAGCTCGCGCCCCCTCGGGGGGCAGTGCAGCCGCCTTGGCGGCAAACGTGGGGGCACTGCTGTGAAATGCGCCCTGGTCATGGCTGGTGGAACCGGCGGCCATATCTTCCCTGGTCTGGCCGTGGCTGAGGCGCTGCGCGAACAATCATGGCGCGTGCATTGGCTCGGTGGGCCGGACAGCATGGAAAGTCAGCTCGTGCCGCCGCGCGGTTTCGCGTTCGAGGCGATCGCGTTCTCGGGCGTGCGCGGCAAGGGACCCCTGACACTCGTCTTCCTGCCTTTGCGCCTGTTGAAGGCCTTCTGGCAAAGCATTCAGGTGGTGCGCCGCGTGAAGCCCGATGTTGTCATCGGTCTGGGTGGCTACATCACGTTCCCCGCAGGACTGATGAGTGTGCTGCTGGGCAGACCCCTCGTGCTGCACGAACAGAACTCCGTCGCCGGCATGACCAATCGCATTCTTGCAGGTGTCGCCGACCGGGTGTTTACGGCGTTCCCGAACGTGATGAAGAAGGCCATCTGGGTAGGCAATCCGCTGCGCGTCGGGTTTCTCGCGCAGCCCGGCCCCCAGGAACGCATGGCCGGCCGCACCGGTCCGCTGCGCGTGCTGGTGGTCGGTGGCAGCCTCGGCGCGAAAGCGCTCAACGACGTAGTGCCGAAAGCGATTGCGTTGATCCCTTCCGGCGAGCGGCCAACGGTCGTTCATCAAAGCGGCGTCAAACAAATCGACGAGTTGCGCGCCAACTACGCAGCAGCAGGCGTCGATGCCGAGCTGACCCCATTCATCGACGATACGGCGCGCGCCTTCGCCGATGCAGACCTCATCGTCTGCCGTGCGGGCGCAAGCACGGTCACTGAAATCGCAGCGGTCGGCGCAGCGGCGCTGTACGTGCCGTTCCCCTTTGCAGTCGATGACCACCAGACGACCAACGCAAGGTTCCTGGTGAACGCGGGCGGCGGCTGGCTCTTGCAGCAAAGCGAGCTGACGGCGCAGTCGCTGGCCGCACTGATTCAAAAAACAACACGCGGCGAGTTGATCGAAAAGGCACTCGCCGCACAACGTATGCGCAAGACAAGCGCCACGCAAGACGTGGTGAGAGCCTGCGAGGAGCTGGCCAGATGAAGCACGCGATCAAGCATATTCACTTCGTTGGCATCGGCGGCGCCGGCATGTCGGGCATCGCCGAAGTGCTGCGAAACCAGGGCTACCTGATTTCCGGCTCTGATCTGGCCGACAGTGCCGCGTTGAGCAGGCTCAACGCATTGGGCATTCGCACCTACATTGGTCACGAGGCCAGTCATGTTCTGGGCGCTGACGCCGTGGTCACATCGACGGCTGTGCAGGCCGACAACCCCGAGGTGCTTGCTGCCCGCAAGCGCAAGATTCCGGTGGTGCCGCGCGCCATGATGCTGGCCGAGCTGATGCGGCTCAAGCAGGGGATCGCGATTGCCGGCACGCACGGAAAGACCACGACGACGAGCCTGGTCGCGAGCATCCTCGCCGAGGGCGGGCTCGATCCGACATTCGTCATCGGCGGACGCCTGAACAGCGCCGGTGCCAACGCCAAGCTGGGCGGCGGCGATTACATCGTGGTGGAAGCCGATGAATCAGACGCTTCGTTCCTGAACCTGTTTCCTGTGATGGCAGTCGTCACCAACATCGACGAAGACCACATGGAGACGTATGGGCATGACTTCAACAAGCTGAAGTCGGCATTCCTGGAATTCCTGCATCGCATGCCGTTCTATGGCACAGCCATCCTGTGCCTGGATGATCCGGCGGTCCGCGAAATTTCGACCCAGGTGCAGTGCCCTGTTACGAGCTACGGCGTGAGCGAAGACGCGCAGGTGCGAGCCGTGGACATTCGCGCCGTTGGAACGCAAATGCACTTCACCGTGCATCGCCGCAACGGCATGACGCTGCCCGACCTGCACGTCGAGCTGAATCTGGCCGGCCATCACAACGTGCTCAATGCACTGTCGGCCATTGCAGTCGCGGTGGAGCTGAACGTATCCGACGAAGCCGTGCTCAAGGCGCTGGCCGAGTTCAAGGGCGTAGGCCGCCGGTTCCAGGGCTATGGCGACTTGCCGGTAAAAACAGAGAACGGCGGCGGCAAGTTTTCGGTGTTCGAGGATTACGGCCATCACCCGGTGGAAGTTGCTGCCACGCTCGCAGCCGCGCGCGGTGCGTTCCCGGGTCGGCGCCTGGTGCTGGCATTCCAGCCGCATCGCTACACCCGCACGCGTGATTGCTTCGAAGACTTCGTCAAGGTGCTCGGCCAGGCCGACCTGGTGCTGCTGTCCGAAGTCTATTCGGCGGGTGAATCGCCCATCGTCGCAGCCGACGGCCGCTCGCTCGCACGTGCTGTGCGGGTGTCCGGCAAGGTCGAACCGATCTTTGTCGATGACATCCGCGCGATGCCCGATGCAATCCTGGACACCGCACGCGAAGGCGATGTGGTGCTTTGCATGGGCGCGGGTTCCATCGGTGGCGTGCCGGCGAAGCTGGTGGAGATGGGAGGGACCGCATGACCTCAACCAGCACACATGACATGGGCAAGGTCGCGGTCCTCATGGGCGGGCACTCCGCTGAGCGTGAGGTGTCGCTCATGTCAGGCAGCGGCGTGCTCAAGGCATTGCAATCGAAGGGCATCGACGCGCACGCGTTCGACCCGGCTGAGCGCGACCTCTCCGAACTCAAGCGCAAGGGCTTCAAACGCTGCTTCATCGCGCTGCATGGCCGGTTCGGTGAAGATGGCACGGTGCAGGGCGCGCTCGAACTTCTGGGCATTCCGTACACCGGCTCGGGCGTGATGGCATCGAGCATTTCCATCGACAAGGTGATGACCAAGCGCGTGTGGCTTGCCGAAGGCCTGCCCACGCCAAGGTATCAGCTGCTGCGCAAGGACACCTACACCCGTGAGATTGTTCGCACGGTGCCGGACGACCTGGGCCTGCCCCTGATCGTCAAGCCCGCGCGTGAAGGCTCGTCGATCGGCGTCGCCAAGGTCAATGGCTATTCGGAAATGGCCGCTGCTGTCGATGCAGCTGCCGCGCTCGATTCGGATGTGCTGTGCGAGCAGTTCATCAGCGGCGACGAAGTGACATGTCCTGTGCTGGGCACGGGTGACAGCGCGATCGCACTGCCAGTGATTCGAATCGTCGCGCCCGAAGGCAACTACGACTACCAGAACAAGTATTTTACCGACGACACCAAGTACCTGGTGCCGTGCGGCCTGCCCGAAGGCGAAGAGCAGGCGATCCAGGAAATTGTCCTGCGCGCCTACCGCGTGCTGAATTGCCGTGGCTGGGGCCGCATCGACGTGATGATCGACCGCGCAACGCGCAAGCCCTACCTGCTCGAGATCAACACTTCGCCCGGCATGACCGGGCATTCGCTGGTGCCGATGTCGGCGCGTGCGTCGGGCATCAGCTACGAGGACCTGTGTGTCCAGCTGCTTGCGTCTGCTGCACTCGATCAGCAACAGGCCGCACGTGATGGAGGCATGAAGTGACTGCCGACATGCCGCAACCTTTTGACGTCAAGCTGATGAACGCGACCGCGACGGCGCTGTTCACGGTGCTGGGCGTGATGCTGGTCGCGGCCCTGGCCTGGTGGGCGGTTCGGCACCCGCTCTTTGCGATCTCGAGTATCTCGGTTCACGGTGAAGTCGCTCACAACAGCGCGATGACGCTGCGTGCCAATGTGGCGCCGCGCCTGGCCGGCAACTTTTTCACAGTCGATCTCGCCAAGGCGCGCGAGGCATTCGAAGCTGTTCCCTGGGTACGGCAGGCTACCGTGCGGCGTGAGTTCCCGAACCGCCTTCGCGTCCAGCTGCAGGAGCATCGCGCTGCCGCGTTCTGGGGGGCAGAGACCGAATCGCGCATGGTGAATAACTTCGGCGATGTGTTCGATGCAAACGTCGGCGATGTCGATCAGGAGGAATTGCCCCGTCTCTCAGGTCCCGACGACCAGGCGGGTCAGGTGCTGGCGATGTATCACACGATCAAACCGATCTTCGAGCCGCTCGATCTTGCAGTGGAACGCCTCGCACTCACGCCGCGCGGCAGCTGGCAGGCGATGCTCGACACCGGGGCGGTGATCGAGTTGGGACGTGGAACCACACAAGAAGTGACTGCGCGCACACAGCAATTCGCGCAGACGTTGACGCAGGTCACCTCGCGTTACGGGCGCAGACCCGAAGCGATGGTGTCTGCCGACCTGAGGCACGGAGATGGCTATGCGGTGAAGTTGAGGGGCGTCGTCACTACCAGTGGCGAGGCGAAGAAGTAAGGCGGAAGCACATGGCAAAAGAATACAAAGACCTGGTAGTGGGCCTCGACATCGGAACCGCCAAAGTGATGGCGGTGGTGGCCGAGATCCTGCCCAATGGCGAACTCAAGCTCGCCGGGTTCGGCATCGCCGCATCCAACGGGTTAAAGCGTGGCGTCGTCGTGAACATCGACGCGACCGTGCAGAGCATCCAGCAGGCGCTGAAAGAAGCGGAGCTGATGGCCGACTGCAAGATCACGCGCGTGTACACCGGCATCACCGGCGCGCACATTCGCGGCATCAACTCCAGCGGCATGGTGGCCGTGAAGGACAAGGAAGTCACTGCCGCCGATGTCGCGCGCGTCGTTGAGACAGCGCGCGCCATCAATATCTCGACCGACCAGCGCCTGCTGCTGGTGGAGCCGCAGGAATTCGTCATCGACGGACAGGACGTGAAAGAGCCCATCGGCATGAGCGGCATCCGTCTGGAAGCCAAGGTCCATATCGTCACCGGCGCGCAGAGTGCAGCAGAAAACATCATCAAGTGCGTGCGCCGCTGCGGCCTGGAAGTCGATCACCTGCTGCTCAATCCGCTGGCGTCCAGCCAGGCGATCCTGACCGAGGACGAGCGCGAGCTTGGCGTTGCGGTGGTGGATATCGGCGCGGGCACAACCGACGTGGCGATCTTCACCAGTGGCGCGATCCGCCATACCGCCGTCATTCCGATTGCAGGTGACCTGATCACGAGCGACATCGCGATGGCGCTTCGAACGCCGACCAAGGATGCCGAAGACATCAAGGTCGAGAGCGGTTACGCCAAGCAATTGCTGGCGGACCCCGAGCAGCAGGTCGAAGTGCCGGGTCTGGGTGACCGGGGTCCCCGCATGCTGTCCAAGCAGGCACTGGCAGGCGTCATCGAGCCGCGCATCGAAGAGATATTTTCGCTGGTGCAGCAGGTGATTCGCGATTCGGGCTATGAAGAAGTGCTGTCGTCCGGCATTGTGATCACGGGAGGCAGCGCGGTGATGCCCGGCATGCTCGAACTGGGCGAGGACATCTTCCTCAAGCCCGTCCGGCGCGGCGTGCCCAAGTATCGCGGCTCGCTTTCGGACATGGTTGCGCAGGCGCGCGCATCGACAGTGATGGGCCTGCTCGAAGAGGCAAGGCTTGCACGCATTCGCGGCCTGAAGGTCGCGCAAAAGAACGGTTCCATGAAGACGGCATTCGGCCGCTTCAAGGATTTCATCGTAGGGAACTTTTGATGATCTGTACACAACGCTTCATCAGACCCGTCAGCGCGGCAGGGCCGCCGAAACCCTGGAGAAAGGAGCGATGTCGGTGCACCGACGCACTGAACAAAGTTCATGAAGTCCCAAACAAATAGTTTTCCCACATTGGCAACTGCAGGATACGAAGGAGTTACACCATGAGCATCGAAATGATTGAAGTCGAAGAGTTCCACGCTGGTACGCAGATCAAGGTGATCGGCGTCGGAGGTGGTGGCGGCAACGCGGTCGAACACATGATCGGCCGGTCGGTGCAGGGCGTGGAGTTCATCTGCGCGAACACCGATGCGCAAGCACTCGCACGCAGCGCAGCGCACAAGACGATCCAGCTCGGTGTTTCCGGTCTGGGCGCAGGCAGCAAACCCGAAAAGGGCCGTGACGCGGCAGAGACGGCCGTGCAGGAAATCCGCTCGGCCATCGACGGCGCGCACATGCTGTTCATCACGGCGGGCATGGGTGGCGGCACCGGCACGGGTGCAGCGCCGGTGATCGCGCGCATCGCCAAGGAGATGGGCATTCTCACCGTCGGCGTGGTGACCAAGCCGTTCGATTGGGAGGGCGGTCGCCGCATGACGAACGCCGACAACGGACTGGCCGAGCTGGAAGCCAATGTCGATTCGCTGATCGTCGTCCTGAACGAGAAGCTGCTCGATGTGCTGGGCGATGACATCACGCAGGACGAGGCGTTCGCGCACGCCAACGACGTTCTCAAGAACGCCGTTGGGGGCATTGCCGAGATCATCAACGAGTACGGCAACGTCAACGTTGACTTCGAAGACGTGCGCACCGTGATGGGCGAGCCTGGCAAGGCGATGATGGGCACGGCCGTGGCCGACGGGCCGGACCGCGCGCGCATTGCAGCCGAGCAGGCTGTTGCATGCCCGCTGCTGGAAGGCATCGACCTCTCGGGCGCCAAGGGTGTGCTGGTGCTCGTCACCGCAGCCAAGGGCAGCCTGAAGCTGTCGGAGTCCAAGCTCGCAATGAACACGATTCGTGCCTACGCTTCGCCGGACGCACACGTGATCTACGGTGCTGCCTACGACGACCAGCTCGGCGACGAAATGCGTGTGACGGTGGTTGCAACGGGTTTGTCGCGTAACGGCCAGCGCCGTGCTGCGCCTGCGTTGCAAGTGCTGCGCACGGGCACCGACAACGTGCCGTACAACATTCCGACGGTGAACAACGCGATTTCGGGTCCCGGCGCCATCGTGACGCGCGACCAGGCGGGTTCGGGCACGGCAATTCCCGGCTACAGCGACATGGATGTGCCCAGCGTCTGGCGCAACGGCCGCACGAACGCATCGGTGAAGGTTGCTGCACTGTCCAACAGTGGCGTGGACGAGTTCGATATTCCGGCGTTCCTGCGCCGCCAGGCTGACTGATCAAGAACTACAACGAGTGTTCTCCATGGGGAGTGTTAGGGGTGGGCCGATGCAAGCGGTCCACCCCCTTTTATTGATTCACACAAAAAAGCGCTGCGCGTTTTGTGTGTGGTTCTTGAAGTGTTGACCGAGACCGGCAAAGCCGGCTCTCGGTCAAGGGGGATCGTCCTGCGCGATGCTTCGGGCGATCTCGACGCGACTAAAATCTGACGATGATCCAGCAGCGCACGCTCAAGTCACTTACCAAAGCGGTGGGCGTCGGACTGCATAGCGGGCAGCGGGTGGAACTCACGTTTCGTCCTGCCCAGCCTGATACGGGCATCGTGTTTCGCAGGGTAGATCTGCCCGATCCGGTTGATATTCCGATCAGCGCCGAGTCCGTGACCGACACACGCATGGCCTCCACCATCTCGCGCGGCGGGGCGAAGGTGCAGACCGTCGAACATCTGATGTCAGCCTGTGCGGGCCTCGGTCTGGACAATTTATACGTCGATATCACCGCCGAAGAAGTGCCCATCCTCGATGGCTCATCGGCGTCGTTCGTGTTCCTGCTGCAAAGTGCGGGCATCGAGCTGCAAAAAGCGCCCAAGCGGTTCATGCGTGTCACGCGGCCTGTGGAAGTGCGCATGGGCGAAGGCGACAACCTCAAGTGGGCGCGTCTTGATCCGTATCACGGGTACAAGCTGCGTTTTGAAATCGACTTCGCGCATCGCGTGGTGGATTCAACGGGGCAGAGCGTCGAATTTGATCTGAGCACCGGCTCCTACGCCCGCGATATCGCGCGTGCCCGCACCTTCGGCTTTACCAAGGATCTGGAGACCATGCGCGCCAACGGCCTGGGCCTGGGCGGCGGTCTCGATAACGCAGTGGTGATGGACGACTATCGGGTGCTCAACACTGATGGCCTTCGATACGACGATGAGTTCGTCAAGCACAAGATCCTCGACGCAATGGGCGACCTGTACCTCATCGGTCATCCGTTGCTGGCTGCCTATAGCGCCTTCCGCTCGGGTCACGCCATGAACAACCTCCTGCTGCGCGAACTGCGCGCCCAGGGCGCCTACGAGATGGTCACCTTCGAAGACGAGAAGCAGGCTCCGGTCGGCTTCGCCAAACCGGCAAGGGCCTGGTAGAGCGATGATCGTTGTCCGCTGGCTGGTGCTTGTCCTGCTGCTGGGCGCAGCGATCTCGTTTGCCCTTTATGCAGGCACGGGCCAGGTTCGCTTCAAGACGATCGGCCTTCGCATCCTGCGATGGACGCTTGTTGCAGCGTTCCTCTTCTTCGCAGTACTGATACTGGAACGCATCGCCTGAAATCGTGTTAACAGGCCCTAGCTGACGGCGGCCGCCGCCGCCAGCATTTTGTTAGCCCTCTACCAAGGTGAAGCTGTCGACGAGTCCCATCGCGGTGTTGGCGTTCTTCCATACGTACACATAGCCGCTTGTCA
Source organism: Ramlibacter sp. (assembly GCA_046597415.1). Taxonomy (GTDB): domain Bacteria; phylum Pseudomonadota; class Gammaproteobacteria; order Burkholderiales; family Burkholderiaceae_C; genus Ramlibacter. Next base: position 8,926 of record JBKJKT010000227.1, on the reverse strand, counting down.
TGTTTTGCGGCGCAGTGAATGTCATCGTCACGCTCGTGGCGGTGAGCGAGTTGACCAGCCTGGATTGATCGACCAGCACCGTGCCCACGCTGTCCTTGAGCGAGACGCCGACAAAGACGCCTTCTGCAGCTGTGGTGATGTTGGCGCGCGCTGTGATGGTGTACTGCTTGCCGGGTGTGAGCTTCATGTAGATGTCCTGGCCCACACCGCCCGCTGCTGTGCCGACTTGCAGCATGCCCGAGGCGACCACCGAGTTGCCCCAGTTGCTCCATCCCGAGAGGTCGCTCGTGAACTCGCCGTTGGTCAGCAAGTTGACGCCGGAAGGTGCAGGAGCTGGAGCTGGGGCTGGGGCGGGAGCCGGTGCCGTCACTGAGCCTGCAGTGGCGGTGGACCACCAGTTGCCCGAAGCGACGACCATGCTCATGAGTTGAAGCTCACTGTCGTAGTAACCCGTCGTGAGGTGGGTGGCGTTCCAGTTCCACATCGCATCCAGAAAGGACTGGAAACGCACATCGACGCAGGCACCCGCGCAGATCGGTCCGTGGTACGCGGCACTGTTGCCGCCGGTGAGTTTCGTACCGTTGAGAGCGTAGCCGGTGCCGATCTGGTACGGGTCGCCGCCCGAGCGGGACTTGAAGAAGTCGATCATGCGGCCAGTCACGAGTGAAAACCGTGCGTCGCCCGAGAGCAGGAAGTCGGAGGAGTAGCGCCATGGGTTGCGGCAGGCATTCCACCAGTAGTGACCTTCCTTGTCATTGCCGTCGCCGATGTAGCCGGTGGACGGCGATGGCGTGGCCGTGTTGGTGTTGATCACGAAGTCGGGTATCAGGCCCACACCCGCCGAATACACGGTCTGCATCCGGTCGATCAACGAGTAGGCCTTGGTCACGGCCAGATCCCAGAGCGCGTCGCCGGTGGCTGCCTTGAATGCGCGGAAGTGGCCGATCATGTAGTCGGACGTGCGGTTGTTGTTGGCGTTGGGCAGGCCGCGGGTTGAGCCGTCAGCGTTCATGTTCCACGACTTGATGGCAGCAATCGTGTTCCTACCTTCCTGCAGGTAGTTCCACTTGCCGGTGGTCGAGCCCCACTGCTTGTCGGCCATGAGCAGCGCCATGGCGATGTCGAGGTCGCCATCCATCGCGTTCCAGCCGTCACCTGCGCTCGTGCCGTTGGCGTTGAGCCGCCACTCGTGCAGATACTTGCCGTTGGGGTCGTATTGGGATACCGCATACGCCGGACGTGCGCGAACCACCGCAAACAGGCCGTCGAACAGCGTACGTGCGTTGGCATCATGGCCGGCAAAGAGCACCGCCAGCAGCATGCCGTACCCTGCGCCCTCCGAAACCGCCATATAGGTCGGGTCGGAAAACTTGACGGCGAGGCCCCCAGAGACGATCGATCCGGCCGAAATGACGCGGGCGGCCTTCCAGGCGTCGTACTGGCGCGTCAGTACGGTATCCATAGCTGTGTTGGTCTGTGCAGGCTTGATGCCGGCGACGTAGGGCACCAGGCGCGCGCCGAAGGGATACGCGACTCCAGCCACCACCGGGGCAGTCGATGGCGCCGGGGCCGGAGCAGGTGCCGGGGCAGGTGCGGGAGCAATCGCAGTGGTTCTGCGTCTTGCCCCCAAGGGACCCAGGGACTCGTCGGTCACCTCCGACATGCCCAGCGCCGCATCACCGCCGCCGCCGCCACAGCCCGTGAGGGCGAGGGCAGCCGAGGAAGTTCCGGAAAGAAGAAACAGACGTCTTTTCATGTAACTACAGCTCTTGAGGTTCGTTGAGCCGATGAGCCAGCCAAAGCTCTTCGGGATGGCGGACTGTAGTAGGAGACGTCTTACAGGGCTAGAGGGAATTGGCTGACTTTGTAAGGCTGTACTGGTTGAGCCTCATCGCGAGACTGAGATGTTTTTCACGCGCGGAAATATATCGATACCGGTCGCGTCCGGACCATAGCTCAGGCAATGGAATTAATCACAATTTGATGAAGGTCAACCGCGTGTAAACGTCACAACCATCCGGCCTTGTAAACGGCGATAAACTTGCAAAAATTACGAGTGATTACAAACTCGGAGAAAGCGCTACCGGAAATGCGGGTCAGAGCGTCCGTCCACCGCGAAACATCGCACTGGTTGTGCGTGTCACTGCGGTCGCCGCAGCGATCCGACCCATCGAAGTGGCCGCATGCGCATGGGTGATGGCAAGCCCCAGGGCATCTGCCGCGTCCTTGCCAGGAAGCCCTGGCAGCTTCAGCAGCCGCTTGACCATTTCCTGCACCTGCGCCTTGGCTGCCTTACCGTGACCTGCCACGGACTGCTTCATCTGGAGCGCTGTGTACTCCGCAACATCGAGGTTGCAGGACACAAGCGCAGTCAGGCAGGCACCGCGCGCCTGCCCAAGGAGCAACGTTGCCTGCGGGTTGACGTTCACGAACACGATTTCAACGGCAGCAACGTCGCTCTGGTAGCGCGCCTGCACCTCGCCAATGCCATCGAACAACACCTTCAGGCGCGCGGGCAGGTTGCCCCGGTCGAGATGGGTGGTTTTGATGGTTCCGCTGGCCACGTAGGTGAGTGATTGCCCCGCCACGTCGACCACGCCAAACCCGGTAGTCTGGAGGCCGGGGTCGATACCTAGGATTCGCATGGCCCGATTGTCGGTCAGGCGCCGAAGTACCAGCGAGCGGAATGAAAGAAGATCGGCGCGGCAAAGCACAGCGCATCGACGCGATCGAGCAGGCCGTTCGCGCCGGTGATCGACACATCGCGTTTGCCCCAGGCCGTCACGCCGCGATCGCGCTTGAGCGCCTTCATGACCAAGTGACCCATCGATCCGGCGACGCACGCAATGAATGCCATGGCGAGCGCCTGTATCGGCTCGAAGGGCGTAATGAACGACAACACAACGCCGACGAAGCTGCCGACGATCATCCCGACGCCCCAGCTGTACCAGTTGAAACTGCGGCTCACTTCGGGCGCGCTGGGTGGGCGCTTGAGTCGGCGGGTGACCAAATGCTGCATCAGCATGCAGGTCTGCACCACGGCCACCAGAAAGAAAACCAGGAATGCGCCTTTTCCCTGGTAGTCCTTGAAGTCGAGCAGCAGCAACGCGGGCACGTGGCTCATGCCATAGACGCAAACCATGATGCCCCACTGCAGCTTCGCGTTGCGCTCCAGGAACCGGTGAGTGTCGCCTGCGAGCGCGCTCACGACTGGAATTGCAAGAAAGACGTACACCGGAATGAAGACGGTGAACAGGTCGAAGTGCTCGGTGCCCACCAGCCAGAACTGAACCGGCAGCACCACGAAGAACGCCAGGATCAGGCTTCGGTGGTCGCCGCGCCGCGTCGGCGAAAGCGTGATGAACTCGCGCAGCGCAAAGAACGCAATCAACGCGAAGAGCATCGTCGCAACCGTGTCTCCCAGGACCCACGCCATCCAGAACACCAGCACCATGAACCACGACGTGGCCAGCAGGCGGCGGAAGTTTTTCAGTTCGGCGTGCCACGCCTCGTCGTGTTCGGTCGCGCTCGTCCTGAAGCTGAAAAAGAACGCCGTCACGCTGGTGACGATGAGGATGCCGAACACGATCAGAAACAGGGCCGTGATCTGCTGCGTCGGCGTGAGGCTGCGAAGGAATTCGTCCATCAGACCTCCCTTAGCGCAACCACTGCATCGCGTGCACGATCGAGAAAGGGCCGGCGCTCCTCGCCTTCTTGGAGCCGGATCGGCGCGCCGAACGTGACCGAGCAAAGAATGGGCACCGGCACCACTTCGCCTTTGGGCATCACACGCTGGATGTTGTCGATCCAGGCGGGCACAAGCACGACGCCCGGAAACTTCTGCGCCAGGTTGTAGAGGCCAGCCTTGAAGGGTTGGGGTTCATCGGCGTGGCCGCGCGATCCCTCGGGGAAGATGATGATCGAGTCGCCGCTTTCCAGCGCATCGATCAGGGGCTCGAGCGGGTCCTGCTCACCGGTGCGAACGCGGTCCACGTAGATCGCATGGAAGACCGATGTTGTGATCCATTGCCTGAACGGCGTCTTGGTCCAGTAGTCTTTCGCTGCAATCGGACGCGTGATGCTGCGCAGTTCTTCGGGTAAGGCGGCCCAGATCATCACGAGGTCGGCGTGGCTCTGGTGATTGGCAAAGTAGATGCGCTGTTCGGCCTTGGGCGGGCATCCATACCAGCGCGCCTGCGCGCCTGTGAGGGCACGCACAAGCCCCAGCAAGAAAAGGCTCATGAGCTTGGCAAGCATGCGCGCGATGATAGGCGGTGCGGTGAATCGGCTTGGCTTCAGGGCAACTCGGCCCCGCGCATGCGGGCAGCAATCGTCGAGGCGCGGCTTGCGAGATAGCCAGAGCCCGGCACTTTTTCGAAATATTTGGGACGCGGCAGCATGACTGCCAGGCGCGCGGCCTCATAGGCGGTGAGCTGCGATGCGCTCTTGCGAAAGTAGTGGCGGGCGGCCGCTTCAGCGCCAAAAACGCCCTCCCCCCACTCGACGCTGTTCAGATAGATCTCCAGGATGCGCTGCTTGGACAGCATTTTTTCGAGCGCGAAGGTCAGCACGAATTCCTGGCCTTTGCGCAGGAACGTGCGTTCACCCGACAGCAACATGTTCTTGGCAAGCTGTTGCGTGATGGTCGAGCCGCCAATGACCTTGGGGGGGCGCACCGTACGGGCAGTCGCCGGGGCGGTATTGGATGCGGGCGCTGCCTTGGGCTTTTGCCGGGCTGCGCGTTCCTCGGCCTGGGCGTTGCGCTGCCACGCTTTTTCAAGCGCTTCCCAGTCATAGCCATCGTGGACGTTGAAGCTGTCGTCTTCCGACGCGATCACCGCGCGCTTGAGGTTATCGGAGATCCTGGCGTAGGGCGTCCACTGGTGCGACCAGGCAAGCTTGCCTTTGGTCGTGGTGATGCGCCACGCCTCGGAACGCATGAAGGCCGTGGATTGCGGATCAACCGTTGCGGCCATGGCGATCCGCACAATAAAGAAAATCTCTAGCGCGAGCGCCCCTACGAGCACCAGCATGATCCAGCGTGCGAGGGATTTCATCGGACTGTCATTGCAATGCGGCGCGCAGTTCTTCCAGCACCTGGCCTGAGGGTGGGCGCACGCCACGCCAGACCAGGAACGCCTCTGCCGCCTGTTCCACCAGCATCCCGAGGCCGTCGCGTGCGACAGCACCGTGGGTACTAGCCCAGTGGATGAAACCTTGCGCCGCAGGCCCGTACATCAGGTCGCAAGCCAGCGTGCCACTGCGCAGGACGGCAGGCGAGACAGGCACTGCTTCACCGGACAGGCTGGTCGCGGTTGCGTTGATGACGACGTCGAACTCCTCTGTGACCTGTAGCAGTTCGGGTGCCTGCAATTTCACTCGGTGTTGTTGCGCGAGCAATGCATGCCGGTCGATCAGGTGCTGCGCCTTCGCCTGGGTACGGTTCGCAACGACGATGAGCCGGGGACCTGCCTCGATCAGGGGCCCCAGCACGCCTGCTGATGCGCCGCCCGCGCCTATCAGGAGCACATCTCGCCCCGCGAGACGAACACCCGTATTGCGCGTGATGTCGTTGACCAGCCCGACGCCGTCGGTGTTGTCGGCAAGAACATCATCGCCGTCGAACCGCAGGACATTGCAGGCACCCGCCAGTTCAGCGCGTGTTGTCAGGCGGGTCGCTATCGGCGCTGCTTCGAACTTGAAGGGCACGGTGATGTTGCAGCCCTTGCCGCCCTGGGCGCGAAACAACGCGACGCTGCGAGCAAATCCATCCAGCGGAATCAGTCGTTTGTCGTAGTGCATGTCTTGCCCGGTGAGCTCGGCAAACCGCGCATGAATCCACGGTGACTTGCTGTGCTCGACGGGGTTGCCCATGACGCAATAGAGATCGGACATAAACGGTTCAGGAACGGTTAGCGAGTGAGTTGTTGGGTTTGCAGCGTTTCATCGCGCGTGAACTTGAAGCGCGAAACCACCACGATCTGATCGGCCCGGCGGCGCATCGCGTCGCTGAAGCGGCCGAACGGCGCTGCACTGAGGGCGATGGCTTTGGCGCGGCGATCAAGCGTGGCATTGCCCGAGCTTTGGACGATGTCAGTATCGATCACGCGCCCGTCGTAGTTGATAGTCACGACCATGGTGAGCTCGCCATAAAGCTTGCGTCCCATGAGCTCCGGAAAGTTCTGCGTGCCCTTGTCCTCGATCCGCCGGCGCAGGCCGTCGTAGTAGATCGCGTACACCTCTTCGCGCGTCGAAGGGCTGATATATCGCTTCTTGGGCCGTGCGTTCTCTTCGTTGATCCGCTTTTCGATTTCAGCGAGCAGCTTGATGAGCTGGCGCCGCTTTTCTTCGCGAGCGAGGGCGTCGGGGTTGTTGGTGGGTTGCTTGGGATCCGCAGGAGGCAAGGCGGCCAGCATTTTCCTGGCCTGCGCGAGCAGCAGCGTCTGCTGCTCCTGCATGGTGTCGATCTTGCGCTGCGCGTCCTCGGCTGCATCGCCCATCTCGGTCAGCGCGGACGGGGGCAGGGGTGAGGTCGAGCGGCCCTTGTCTGCGTCTCCGCCCCCTGCAAGAGAGGTCTGTGCAATCGCCTTCGCGTTCTCCGGCTTTTCGTTGGTCCTGGCGTTGACCAGGGTCACTTCGAGGGGCGTGTCCTGGAAGACGCGATTGAATCCTTCGGGGTCCACGAAGCGCGCCGTGAGAATGACGGCGTGAATGGCGACCGAGATGCCGATCGCTAGCTGGAGGGTGCTGAACTGTCGAAGGTTCACAAATGCATTAACTGGCCGGGAACATCGGGCGGCTGGTGTTGGTGCCAGCCGTCAGGCAGCCGGCACCGGCGCCGGCTCCGTCACTGTGTCCGAGTCCCCAGTGTCGTTCACGTCAACGGCGATGGCAATCGGGCCTGCCACCGATTCCTCTTCGCCGTCGTCTTCTTCCGACGGCTCGTTATCGCCCGGCTGGGCGTCGAGGTGTTCGACGACAGTTCCACCGATGTCCAGCGTGATCGGGTCGATCTCGCCGAGCTTTACTCGAACCCTCGCTCCGCGCGGCAGTGCGGTTGCGCCCAGCACGGGTAGCACCAGGGGCAAGTCGTCAGCGCGAATCATGTTTTCGCGAAACAGGCTGCCAGTGATTTCGGTGATGCCTTGCTGCTGCAGGTACTTCAGCGTCCAGAAGCGTTCCATCCCGCCCTGATGGCCGTTGTATGCCGTGTATGCAGAGTCGAAACTGGAGATGATCGAAAAGAGTTCAGCATCCTTGGGTTTGAACGGTGCAGCCAGGGCTGCCGTGCGGCCATGGCGTGCAGCGGCAATGATCTGCCACTGGTTCACAAGATCGGTGTAACGGCGAAGGGGCGAGGTGCTCCATGCGTAGCTCTTGACGCCGATGCCCGCATGCGGAAGCGCCCGTGTGCCCATGCGCACCTTGACGCCCGGAGCCAGACTCGCCTGGCTGCGGTAGATGGCCGGAACGCCCAGCTCGCCCAGCCAGCTGCCCCAGGTGCTGTTGGCCAGGATCATGGCCTCTGCCACGATGAGGTCGAGCGGCGCGCCGCGCCTGCGCAGTGTGATCTGAACCTGTTCATCGCCCACGGGCTCGGCCCCGTCGTTGCCGATCAGGCGGAAGTTGTAATCGGGACGGTTGAAGTTTTCGGGCTTGCCACGGACGATTTCGCGCAGCGACTTCAGGTGCAAGGCAAGGCGGTGCAGGAAAGCGAGTGGCGGATGAAGACCGGGCACGGGCAGGCGCGGGTCGGCGAGCGGCGCCGGGTCCTGCAGCCATTCCTCGGTGACGACGGCGTCGAGCTGGTCATGGCGCAGGTTGGCGACGATAGGCACGCGCTCCAGCTTCGTCTGCGAATCCTTGAATTCGAGCGTGGCTTCGTCAAAGTTCACGTACAGCGATACGGCGGGGCAATCACGACCTTCCTGCAACGTGTAGGCGGTGACCACGTCATCAGGCAACATGGTGATCTTGTAACCCGGCATGTAAACCGTGGACAGGCGATGGCGCGCAACTGCATCGATGGCCGATGCGGGTTGAAGCGCCAGCCCTGGCGCGGCGATGTGAATGCCGACGGTCACTGTGCCGGTGCCAAGCCCTTGCACTGAAAGTGCATCGTCGATTTCGGTCGTGCTGGAGTCATCGATGGAAAACGCCTGCACCTGGGCCAGCGGCAGCTCGTCCTGGATGACGGGCGCCTGCAAGGGCGGAAAGGCCGTGCCCTTGGGAAAGTTCTCGAAGAGAAAACGCTTCCAGTGGAACTGATACGGCGACGCGATCGCGCCTGCGCGTTGCAACAAATCAAGCGGCGCGGTCTGGGTGGCGCGCGATGCATCGACGACCGCCTTGTATTCGGGCGAGTTCTTGTCGGGCTTGAACAGGATCTTGAACAGCTGCTCCCGGATCGGCTGCGGGCAGGTGCCTGCTGCAAGCTCGCCGGCCCACGCCTCGATCTGTGCCTGAAGCTGCCTTTTTTTCTCGATTGCGGCCAGGGCCTGCTGCAGGATTTCAGCGGTGGCCTTGCGAAAGCGGCCCTTGCCCGCGCGGCGAAAGTAATGGGGCGCTTCAAAAAGACGAAACAGCATGGCGGCTTGCTGCTCCAGCGTAGCCTTGTCGCTGAAATAGTCGCGTGCCAGGTCGGCAAATCCGAATTCTTCTTCGGGTGCGAATTCCCAGGCCATCTCCAGTTCAATTTCGGCGGCCAGCGCCTGTGCCTGCCGTACCAGCTCTGCAGGCGCGGGCTTTTCGAACTTCAGCAGCATGTTGGCCGCCTTGGCCTTGATGCGCTTGCCGCTTTCGAGCTCGACCTGCGCAGACGAATCAGCCTCGGAGAGGATCCTGCCGGCCTGAAATTTGCCGGCTTCTTCAAACAATACAAACATGGGCGAATTGTCCCATGCAGGGCAGACCTGGCTTACGCCAG
>JBKJKT010000213.1:0-8649 GCA_046597415.1 Ramlibacter sp. | reverse complement strand
GCTGCGCACGATGACTTTCACGTCTTCGCCGCCCAGCCGGCGTGCTGACCGGCAGCAGTCCATCGCCGTGTTGCCGCCACCCAGCACGATGACGCGCTTGCCGATCTTGCTGATGTGTCCGAACGACACCGATGAGAGCCAGTCAATCCCGATGTGGATGTGCGCCGCCGCCTCCGTACGGCCGGGTAGCTCCAGGTCGCGCCCGCGCGGCGCACCGCAACCGACGAAGATCGCATCGAAGCCTTCACCCATCAGCGCCTTCATCGAGCCGATGCGCTGCCCGCCACGAAAGTTCACGCCCAGATTCAGGATGTAGCCGGTCTCTTCGTCGATCACCGACTCGGGCAAACGGAACCTGGGAATCTGCGTGCGGATGAAGCCACCTGCTTGCGGATCGCTATCGAACACGGTGACGTCATAGCCGAGCGGAGCCAGATCACGCGCGACAGTCAGCGATGCGGGTCCCGCACCGATGCACGCAATGCGCTTTCCGTTCTTCGCCGCGACCTTGGGCATCCGCCCTGTCACGTCGTCCTTCATGTCGGCGGTGACGCGTTTGAGCCGGCAAATCGCCACAGGCTCGGGCGCGGCAGCGTTTGCGTCTTCGACCCGGACGCGGCGACAGGCGGGCTCGCAAGGCCTGTCGCACGTTCGACCCAGGATGCCCGGGAAGACGTTGGACACCCAGTTGATCATGTAGGCGTCGCTGTAGCGGCCCTGCGCGATCATGCGGATGTATTCGGGGACCGGCGTGTGGGCCGGACAGGCGTACTGGCAATCCACGACCTTGTGGAAGTACGCCGGATCGGCGATATCGGTGCGCTGCAAAGCTTTGTCTCCTTGCCCGGCGAATACGTGCCCGCGGGCGACCCAGCCTAGCCGCGCAAGCCAAAAAATGCTCTAAGGGCAATCCCCCGGTGCGCGGCTTGCTGTTACAGGCTAGCCGGGATGAGCGCGGACGATAGCCTGATCTTGTGTGCGCGATGGGTACGAGAAACTTGCTGACTTTGGTTCCTGCCGGGCGAGCGTGCGATGGCGAGACCGCGTCACGCGTCCCTACATATTGCCTGGGTCGGCGGGCTTCCAGGGGTTCATCAACCTCACGTGAATCCCCTTGAAATCTCCCACATTGCGCGTGACCAGGGTGAAGCCATGCTCTTTCGCCGTCGCGGCAATAAGCGAGTCGCGCCAAGACCGCGGATCAGGCACGTGCAAAGGCGCGCAAATGCGGGCGCCGCGAAGGGTGAACGGGAGGATGCGCCCGTCAAACTGCTGCTCCAGCGCGTCGATCCAGGCCTTGAGCACCTTGCCCTGCGCCGCGTCGGTGCGGGCCTTGCGCTCCATGCCGACGCGTAGCTCGAGCAAGCCCACGGTGGACAGGTACAGCGTGTCGAAGGCCTGCGCGGCCGCCCACGCGCGCACCTCGGGCGACTGCTCGCGCTTGCCCGGGCGCAGCTCGGAAATCACGTTGGTGTCTAGCAGGTGCATTGCCGCGATGTCCCTTTCAGTCCAGCTCGACGCCGTGCACCACGCCTCCAACGCGCGGCGGCTCGAAGTCGATGTCGCCAGTAGCTGGCAGGCTGTCCATCACGTCCAGCAATGAACGACTGGGCGCACCGCCGTTGGCCAGTTGCCGGAAGTCCTCGATCTTCATCAGCGCGTAGGTGGGCCGCCCACGGTCGGTGATGAACACCGGCCCTTCCTGGGCGGCGCGCTTGACGCCAGCCAGGTCGTGCGCGAACTCGCGTGAAGAAAAGGTGGCGACAGGCTGGGGGTTGGGAGACATGAAAGCATTACTCCTAATGAATGTATTAACGTTAACACGCCTCGAAAGGGTCGTCAAATTCCGAAAAAGCCGTCCGTATACCGCCCAAGTCGCATCGTGAACGAACGCCTGGCACCCGTTACCAAGTGATCATCCCCTTCACTTTCATCCAAGGCATTGCAGCATGAGCTCTATCGATCCCAATCGGCGTCCCTCGCAAGGCGGCATACGTCCCTCCGGCACCGAAGAAATGAAGGTTCCGCCCATGAGCGAAGACGCGCAGCAGTGCCTGGCAATCGTTGCTCACCATCGGCAGCAACGTGAGGACGCCAGCCGAAAGCCACCTCTGCCATTGACATCGGCTCCCACCCTGGAAGATGTGCCGCAAGTTGTGATCCACCATAACGTTCTGCCCTGCCTCACGCACCGGGAGGCGCGGGTGCTGTCCAGGTCCAGCCATCACCTCCATAACACGGTGGTAATCCACGCTGGATTCAAGGCGGCGTCCGAGACGTTCACTGCACTGGCAAAACAAGTGAACTTTTTGGCGGGAACTGTCCGCCTCAAGTCCAGTCTCCTGGGCCAGGAGGGCCTCCGGCGCAACGACGACGTCGCGCGCGAAGCTTTCTCCTGGACCACCAAGATCAAGCACGCCATCAAGGGTGGGCCGCTGCCGCGGGCTTCGTCCCAAAAGACGGCCGACGAAGCCGCTCGACTAAATGCACAGATGGAAGCCGAAAAGGCCTTGGACGACTACCTGAACAACGACACCGGCGACTGGAAGTCCAAGGTCGAGCGATTAATGGCTGCGGGCTATAGCCCCAAAAAATCGAAGGATCTCCGAGTTTGCGACGAAATTCTGGCCCACCTGCAAAACGGGATCATCGACGTAGAGCTGGTGGACGGCGAGCGTTTCATGACCGAATATTTGAAATTCGACTACGAGCAAATGCATGTTCAAACAAGGGCGCTGAGCTTCCTGAAGTCCCCTCCGGTGCCGCCCGGCATCCATGGGTTGTCTCTGGAATATGCGCCGACTCTGGCGGGCGTACAAAAGATGTTCACGGATATCAGACACAAAATCCTTGAAGCCGCGCTCCTTGGTCTGAACACAGAACTCAAAGCTTCGACCCGTCACCGCAAGGTCTAGAGCTACCCAGATCGCCCTCTTCAGTTTTAGTGCCGGCCCAATTGCCAACCGGTAGCGACTTCAGGCAAGAGTCGAGGCAGCGAGTCGGGCAAAAGCGCTGACGACTTCTGGGGGTGCCTGCACCAGTTCAATCAGCACACCCTCCCCGCCGATGGGGCTGTCTTCGTTTCCCTTGGGGTGCACGAAGCAGATATCGAAGCCGGAGCCGCCGGTGCGAATACCGCCAGGCGCAAACCGCACGCCCTGTGCAGTCAACCACTCGACGGCCTTGGGCAGGTCGTCGATCCACAGGCCAATATGGTTAAGCGGGGTCTGGTGCACTGCCGGCTTTTTGTCGGGATCCAGCGGTTGCATCAGATCGACCTCCACGCGCAAGGGCCCTACGCCGATGGCGCAGATGTCCTCATCGACGTTTTCGCGGTCGCTCTTGAAAGTGCCAGTGACCTGCAAGCCAAACATGTCGATCCACAAGTGCTGCAGTTTCATCTTGTCGACACCGCCGATGGCGATCTGCTGGACGCCTAAGACCTTGAACGGACGCATCATGCGGAGGCCTTCATTTCATCAAACGTGATACGGTTCATGCGCTGGGCAACACCCTTGATGTCGCGCAGCGATAGATCAACAGCGCGCGCCGACCAATCGACCTCCACCATGCCGTAATGCAGCTCTGTGAATAGTTCGCTGATGCGGTTCGGCCCGGCCTCGTGGGCCTCTTTCCACGGGTGGGTAAGACCGCTGGAGGTCACCTCATGCAGCGGATAAGGCGCGCCTTGCGTCTCGCGGTACATCGCGCCGATGTGCCTGTCGCCTGACAGGAAAATAACGCCGTTGGCTCGCGTGCTTGCAATGAGCCGATACAGCCGCTGGCGCTCCATTGGCAAGTTGCCCCACCGCTCCCAGCCGTGGCCTTCGGCGATGACCTGGATACCCGAATAGATCAGGCGCACTTCGGCGGGCTGGCGCAGTTGCTCTTCAAGCCATGCCCATTGCACATCGCCCAGCATCGTCTTGGCCGGGTCGGCGTCGGGAACATAACGCTCCTTGCCAGGCGCTCCGCGCTGGTCTGTGACCTTCAAGGGCGACCGGAACCAGCGCGGGTCAGGAACGATGACCTGCAGGCGGCGGCCCGCTTCGCCAAAAACGCGCGAGTCGTAGATGCCGCCACGCGAACGACGTACGTCATCAGCAGGTGCATGGAAGAACTCCAGGAACGCGGCCTTCGATTCATTCCTGAACCTGAATTCCATGCCACCGTCATTTGCGCCGTAGTCGTTGTCGTCCCACACTGCCATATGCGGAACCGACCGGCGAAACCGCGCGAAGTGTGGCTCGGCAGCTTGCAGGGCGTACGCCTTGCGCAGCTCTTCAACCGACCACTGAGGATGGTTGTAATAGACGTTGTCGCCACCAAAGATATGCAGGTCAGGCTTGGCGGCCGCTAGGGTGTCCCAGATCGGTTGGGCCCGCGACTGGTGCGCGCACGAACCAAACGAAACGCGGCTTGCAGATGCCGGCCACGCAGGCGGCCCGATCAGTGGCGACTGCGGCGCGGCGCAGCCGCCAAGGCCCAACGCAGCCAGTCCGAGAACATCACGTCTCTGCATCGCAAACGTTCCTCAGATGAACTCGACGATCGGCTGATCGACGGTCAGGCTCTCGCCCTTGGCCGCGAGCACCTTGCCCACGACACCGTCCGCCGCCGCAAAAAGAACATTCTCCATCTTCATGGCCTCGATGACAGCCACGCGTTCACCCGCTTGAACCTTTTGCCCGACCTGGACTGCGACATCGACGAGCAAACCTGGCATGGGCGAGAGCACATAGCGGCTCATGTCGGGCGGTGCCTTGAACGGCATCAGCGCGTACAACTGCGCTGCGCGCGGCGTGAGCACGAGTGCGTCGAGCCGGGCGCCATTGTGCGAGATGCGGATAGCCAGCGGGTTCTTGCCCACGCCCCGCTCCACCTGCGCAGCGAAAGGCTTGCCATTTGACGTGCCGCGAATGCGCGCGCCGCCCAGGTGCCAGTTGCTGCACAACTCGTAGCGCTTGCCGTTGGTTTCGACCACGCTGGAGCCAGACGTCGCCTGGAAGTCGCTGACCTTCGCGGCCTGGCGGCTGTGCTTGCCTTCGTCATTGAGCTGTACCACCACGAACTCTTCGCCCACGGTGATGCCGTGGCCCGGCATCTGACCGCTGATACCGGCCGCACGTTGCAGATTGCGTCGGTTGACGAATGCAGCAAGCGCCGCGAGGAAATCAGGGTCGTCGTGTGTCACGTCTTGCGCGTGAAAACCATGCGCGTAGTTCTGTGCGATGAAGCCGGTGTTGAAGTCGCCTGCAATGAATTTCGGGTGGGCGAGAAGCGCCGCCTGGAAGGGGATGTTGCTGGAGATGCCGCGGATCACGAATGAATTCAGCGCCTCGCGCATCTTTGCGATGGCGTCATTGCGGTCGGTGCCGTGCACGATGAGCTTGGCGATCATCGAGTCGTAGAACATCGGAATTTCGCCACCGTCCTGGACGCCGGTGTCCACCCGGACGCCGTCCCTGCCCCCCTGCCCCGCCCACATCGTCTGCTTCGGCGTCTGGAATCTCACCAGCCTGCCCGTACTCGGCAGGAAATTGCGGAACGGATCCTCGGCGTTGATCCGGCACTCCATCGCCCAGCCATCGCACTTCACATCGGCCTGCGTGATCGGCAGCGGCTCACCCGCAGCGACGCGAATCATCAACTCGACCAGATCGAGGCCCGTGATGCATTCGGTCACCGGATGCTCCACCTGCAGCCGCGTGTTCATCTCCAGGAAATAAAAGCTCTGGTCCTTGCCGACCACGAATTCCACGGTGCCTGCACTCTCGTACTTCACCGCCTTTGCGAGTTGCACCGCCTGCTCGCCCATTGCCTTGCGTGTGGCCTCACTGATAAAAGGCGACGGTGCTTCCTCGATCACCTTCTGGTGACGCCGCTGGATCGAGCACTCGCGCTCGTTGAGATAGATCACGTTGCCATGACTGTCACCCAGCACCTGGATTTCGATATGACGCGGCTCCTCGACAAATTTCTCGATGAAGACGCGGTCATCACCGAAGCTGTTTCGCGCCTCGTTGCTGCACGATGTGAAGCCTTCGAAGGCTTCCTTGTCGTTGTATGCAACGCGCAAGCCTTTGCCGCCGCCGCCGGCTGAGGCCTTGATCATCACGGGATAGCCGATTCCCTTGGCAATTTCGACAGCCTGCTCGGCCGAACCGATGGCTGCGTTGTAGCCGGGGATTGTGTTGACCTTTGCGTCGTCGGCAAGCTTCTTGGACGCGATCTTGTCGCCCATCGCCGCGATGGAATAGTGCTTGGGCCCGATGAAGGTGATGCCCTCTTCTTCCACCTGCCGCGCGAACGCTTCGTTTTCGGAGAGAAAGCCGTAGCCGGGATGCACCGCCTGCGCGCCGGTCTGTTTACACGCGGCAATGATCTTGTCAGCTCTGAGGTAGCTGTCGCGGCTTGCTGCGGGTCCGATGTGGACGGCTTCGTCGGCCAGCTCGACATGGCGCGCGTCCCGGTCCGCATCGGAATAAACCGCCACGGTCTTGATGCCCATCTTGCGCGCAGTCACGATAACTCGGCATGCGATTTCGCCCCGGTTGGCGATAAGGATTTTTGTGAACATGATCTGGTTTCCTACAGCGGGATGTTTCCGTGCTTGCGCCACGGGTTCTCCAGCTTTTTCTCGCGAAGCATGATGAGCGATCGGCAGATGCGCCGGCGCGTTTCATGGGGCAGGATCACGTCGTCGATGAAGCCGCGTGCACCTGCGATGAACGGATTGGCAAAGCGCGCCTTGTATTCCGCCTCGCGCGCAGTGAGCTTTGCCGGATCGCCCTTGTCTTCGCGAAAGATGATCTCCACCGCGCCCTTCGCACCCATCACGGCAATCTCGGCTTGCGGCCAGGCGAAATTCACGTCGCCACGCAAGTGCTTGGAACTCATCACGTCGTACGCTCCGCCGTAGGCCTTGCGGGTGATCACCGTGATCTTGGGCACCGTGCACTCGGCATACGCATAGAGCAGCTTCGCACCGTGCTTGATGATGCCGCCGTACTCCTGGCTCGTCCCGGGCATGAAGCCCGGCACATCGACAAAGGTAATAACAGGAATATTGAACGCATCGCAAAACCGTACAAAACGCGCTGCCTTGATCGAGCTCTTGATATCCAGGCAACCCGCAAGCACAAGCGGCTGGTTCGCGACGATGCCGACTGTCTGGCCCTCCATGCGTGCGAAGCCAATAACGATGTTCTTCGCGTACTCCGGCTGCAGCTCGAAGAAATCACCGTCATCCACCGTCTTGGTGATGAGCTCCTTGATGTCGTATGGCTTGTTCGGGTTGTCGGGCACGAGCGTGTCGAGCGACATGTCCATGCGGTCCGCCGGATCGTTGCTGGGACGGACGGGCGCCTTCTCGCGATTGTTGAGCGGCAGGTAGTTATAGAGACGGCGCAGCATCAAGAGTGCCTCGACGTCGTTTTCGAACGCGAGATCGGCCACGCCACTGCGCGTGGTGTGCGTCACCGCGCCGCCGAGTTCTTCGGCCGTCACTTCTTCATGTGTCACCGTTTTGACCACTTCGGGTCCGGTCACAAACATGTACGAGCTGTCCTTGACCATGAAGATGAAATCAGTCATTGCAGGCGAATACACAGCGCCGCCTGCGCACGGCCCCATCACCATGCTGATCTGCGGAACGACACCTGAAGCCAGCACGTTCCTCTGGAACACATCGGCGTATCCACCGAGCGACGCCACACCTTCCTGGATACGAGCGCCGCCCGAATCGTTCAGCCCGATCACCGGCGCGCCGACCTTCATCGCCTGGTCCATCACCTTGCAGATTTTCTCTGCGTGCGCTTCGGACAACGCGCCGCCGAACACGGTGAAGTCCTGGCTGAATACAAAGACGAGGCGGCCGTTGATCATTCCGTAGCCAGTGACGACGCCATCCCCAGGAATCTTGCTGTTCTCCATGCCGAAGTCGGTACAGCGATGCTCGACGAACATGTCCCACTCTTCGAAGGTGCCCTCGTCGAGCAGCAGTTCAAGCCGCTCGCGCGCAGTGAGCTTGCCCTTTTTGTGTTGTGCGTCGATGCGCCTGGGGCCTCCGCCCTGGCGCGCCGCCTCACGCTTTTTTTCAAGTTGTTCGAGGATGTCATGCATCGGGTGGTTCTCCGTGAAAAGCGTTGAGCAGGCGGCGCGCTGCAGTCGACGGAGCAAGTCGCCCTTCGTCAACCTCGCGTGTCATGGTGGCGAGAATGGCCTGCACTTGGGGTGCCTGCCGGAACGATTGCTTCAGGCCCGCGTCGATGCGCTGCCACATCCAGGCCACGGATTGGTGGCGGCGCCGGTTGACCAGGCGACCGCTGGCGGTTTGCGATTGGCGAAAGCGTGTAACTTCGGCCCAGAAGGTGTCGATGCCAGTTCCGTGGAGGGCGCTGAGCTGCAGGACGGTTGGGGACCACGATTGCTCGCGCCCTTGCTGCGAATAAATTCGCATTGCACTCGTGATCTGCGCCCTCGCCCGCGTAGCCGCATCTTCATCCAGATCGGCCTTGTTGATCACGACGAGGTCAGCAATCTCCATCACGCCCTTCTTGATCGCCTGCAGGTCGTCGCCGGCGTTGGGCAATTGCATCAGGACGAACATGTCGGTCATGCGTGCCACGGCAGTCTCGCTCTGGCCGA
>JBKJKT010000140.1:0-12300 GCA_046597415.1 Ramlibacter sp. | reverse complement strand
CACCGGTCCTGCAAAGATACATGCCCTTGATGATCTGTTCTTCCGTGCCTTCGGTGAGGCCGGGCATGGGGTAGTTTTCGTTGAGCAGCGTCAGGTAGAAGTAGACGTTGTCCTGGTTCTCGACCATGCGCTTCAAGCCGTGGTGCAGGATCACGCCGACCTCGTGAGCGAAGGTCGGGTCGTAGCTGATGCAGTTGGGAATGGTGCCCGCCAGGATGTGGCTGTGACCGTCTTCGTGCTGCAGGCCTTCGCCGTTCAGCGTGGTGCGGCCCGAAGTGCCGCCCAGCAGGAACCCGCGAGCCTGCATGTCGCCGGCGGCCCAGGCCAGGTCGCCGATGCGCTGGAAGCCAAACATCGAGTAGTACACGTAAAACGGCACCATGATGCGGTTGTTCGTGCTGTACGAGGTGGCGGCCGCAATCCAGCTGCTCATGCCGCCGGCTTCGTTGATGCCTTCCTGCAGTATCTGGCCCTTGACGTCTTCCTTGTAATACATCACCTGGTCTTTATCGACCGGGGTGTACTGCTGGCCTGCGGGGTTGTAGATGCCGATCTGGCGAAACAGGCCTTCCATGCCGAAGGTACGGGCTTCGTCCACCAGAATTGGCACGACGCGGGGACCCAGCGCCTGGTCACGCAAGAGCGTGGTCAAGAAGCGCACATAAGCCTGCGTAGTCGATATCTCGCGCCCTTCAGCGGTCGGGTCGAGCACGGCTTTAAAGGTTTCCAGCGAAGGCACGGTGAATTGCTCGTCCGCCTTGACCCGGCGATGCGGCAGATAGCCACCGAGTGCCTTGCGCCGCTCGTGCAGATACTTCATCTCGGGCGTGTGCTCGGCGGGCTTGTAGAACGGCACTTCGGCCAGCTGCTCGTCGGGCACCGGTATGTTGAAGCGGTCACGGAAGGCGCGGATATCGTCATCGGTGAGTTTCTTGGTCTGATGGGCGGTGTTCTTGCCCTCCCCGCTCTTGCCCATGCCGAAGCCCTTCACGGTCTTGATCAGCATCACCGTGGGCTGGCCCTTCGTGTTGACGGCCTTGTGATAGGCCGCGTACACCTTCTGCGGGTCATGGCCGCCCCGCTGCAGCCGCCAGATATCCTCGTCGCTCATCTTGGCGACCATCTCCAGCGCCTTGGGATGGCGGCCGAAGAAATTCTTGCGCACGAACGCGCCGTCGTTGGCCTTCATGGCCTGGTAGTCGCCATCCAGCGTGTCCATCATGATCTTGCGCAGCGCCCCATCCTTGTCCCGCGCCAGCAGCGGGTCCCAGTAGCTGCCCCAGATCAGCTTGATGACGTTCCAGCCGGCGCCGCGGAATTCGCCTTCGAGTTCCTGGATGATCTTGCCGTTGCCGCGCACCGGGCCGTCCAGGCGCTGCAGGTTGCAGTTGACGATGAAGATCAAATTGTCCAGACCCTCGCGTGCGGCCACGCCGATGGCGCCCAGCGATTCGACCTCGTCCATTTCGCCGTCGCCGCAAAACACCCAGACTTTGCGGTTTTCCGTGTTGGCAATGCCACGTGCGTGCAGGTACTTCAGAAAACGTGCCTGGTAGATTGCCATCAGTGGGCCAAGGCCCATCGACACCGTAGGAAACTGCCAGAACTCGGGCATGAGCTTGGGGTGCGGATAGCTGGAAATGCCCTTGCCGTCGACTTCCTGGCGGAAGTTCAGCAGCTGCTCTTCGGTCAGGCGCCCTTCGAGGTAAGCGCGGGCATAGACCCCAGGCGAGCTGTGACCCTGGATGAAGAGGCAGTCGCCGCCGTGATTCTCGCTCTCGGCGTGCCAAAAATGGTTGAAGCCCGCGCCGAACATCGTTGCCACCGATGCGAACGAACTGATGTGACCACCGAGATCGCCACCATCGGCCGGATGCAGACGATTGGCCTTGACCACCATGGCCATCGCGTTCCAGCGCATGTAGGCACGAAGGCGCTCTTCAATGTCGAGGTTGCCGGGACAGCGCTCTTCGTCGTCGGTCTCGATGGTGTTGACGTAACCGGTGTTCGCAGAGAACGGCATGTCGATGCCCTCTTGCCGCGCCTGCTCGAGAAGTTGCTCCAGCAGAAAGTGGCCGCGTTCCCGACCTTCCGAGGCGATGACGGCTGAGAGCGCGTCTATCCACTCACGGGTTTCCTGCGTATCAGCATCGTTTGCGGCTGCACCGAACAGATTGTCTGGTTGGGCTGACATGTGTTTTGTCTCCTTGTCGTTGTTCGCAATTTAGTACAGCGCCCCTGTACCTTGGCTGAAGTGTGGCATAGTTTTTCTGAGATTTCAAATGGCGCGTGGTGATTTCATATTACGATATTGTTTTTTCGTCCGCCATACCGGGCTTGACACGGTATCCATGGGCGCACGAACAGAGCTGCTACCGGGTCGCCGTGGAGTGCGCGGATCAAGAATGGAATGGACGCCGCAATTACAGCCTTCGAAGCCCAAGCCCTACACTCTGAACTCCATGGATGAACCCCTGCCCGCCAACGTCAACGACCCGGTCGCGCAGCCGACCAAATGGTGGCGCCAATGGTGGCGACGCCAGACTCCGGTGCACCAGGATCGCTTCGCCATGCTCGCGCCGCTTGCCGCTGTGCTGCTGTTTCTGGCGGCAATCGTCTCCGCGTTCGGCTATCTGCGCCTCGAAGAAATGGACCGCGAGCAGGAAGCAGTCAAGCGCGACGTTGAATACGCACAGCAACGCGTGCGCCTTCGACTTCTTGAGCGGCAGGAACAGATGATGCGAATTGCACGCGACATCTCCAACAAGGAAGTTGACGCCGAAGAGTTCATTCGGCGCGCCGAGTCGATGGTGCTGCAATACCCCGAATTGCAGGCGCTGACCTGGATCGACGGACGGCGGCGCGTCAAGGCTGGCTATGCGGCGCCGAGCGTTCCGAGCGCGCACGTTCGCAACGCGGGCGACGTACTTCGCGCCGGCGAAACCGAGAGCACCTACAGCCTCGCCCGTGACCTGCGACAGCCGGTTTATTCGCAGCCGGCAGCCGGAACCGACAGCACAGGGCTGTTGCAACTGCATATCCCGTTGCCCGACCAGGACAAGTTTGGCGGAGTGATCCTCGGCGAATATTCGATTGATGGCCTGCTGAGATTCGGCGTGCCGGCTGACGTGTCCTCCAAGTACGCGGTTGCGTTGCTGGATGACAAGAACCGTGTGCTTGCGGGTAGCTCGGTTCCACCACGCAACCCGGCGACACAGCTGCTGCCCTGGGCCGCTCAGCAAAACGAATACGAAGTGCCCGTTTCGCCCGTGGGCAACGGACTCATCATTCGGGCGCAGGCCTATCGCACTTCGCTGGGGGTCATCGGCAGCGGTCTTTTCTGGCTGGTCGGCGCCCTGAGCGTGATGACCGCGTGGATGCTGATCGGCAACTGGCGTCACACCCGAAGACGCATGCAGGCGCAACAGGCTCTTGTTGCTGAAACCAACTTCCGGCGCGCGATGGAAAACTCCATGCTCACCGGCATGCGCGCGCTCGACATGCAGGGCCGGATTACCTACGTGAACGCCGCGTTCTGCCAGATGACCGGCTGGAGCGAAGGTGAACTCGTGGGCCGTACACCGCCCTTTCCGTACTGGCCCGATGCCGATCGCGAACAGCTTGCGGCGCGCCTGGACGACGAGATTCATGGCCGCACGACACCGGGCGGCTTTCAGGTCCGCGTGAAGCGCAAGGACGACTCGGTCTTCGATGCTCGCCTGTACGTGTCTCCACTCATCGACGCAAAGGGTCACCAGACGGGCTGGATGACGTCGATGACCGACATCACCGAACCCAACCGGATTCGAGAGCAGCTATCGGCCTCTTACGAGCGCTTCACGACCGTGCTGGAAGCACTCGATGCATCGGTGTCGGTGGCACCGCTGGGAAGCGAAGAGCTGCTCTTTGCCAACAAGCTGTACCGCTTGTGGTTTGGGGTGCAAACCGGCGGCCACCTGCAGATGGTGGCGCAGGCCGGAGTGCCGGAGCATCCGCGTACCAACGAGTCTGCAGACGAGGTGGACTCGTTCGTCGGTCTGCCGACCGGCGCCCTGACCACAGCTCAATCTGAAAACGCCGAAATCTTCGTGCCCGAACTGGGCAAGTGGCTCGAAGTGCGGTCGCGCTATCTGAACTGGGTGGACGGTCGCCTTGCGCAGATGGTGATTGCGACCGACATCACGCCCCGCCGCCATGCCGAGGAACAATCCGCAGCGCAGGCCGAGCGTGCGCAATCGGCCAGTCGCCTCATCACGATGGGCGAAATGGCGTCCAGCGTCGCGCACGAACTGAACCAGCCGCTCACCGCGATCAACAACTATTGCAACGGGCTGGTGTCGCGCATCAAGGGCAAGCAGATCAACGAAGAAGACCTGCTTGCCGCGCTTGAGAAGACTGCCAGGCAGGCGCAGCGTGCCGGCCAGATCATCCAGCGGATCCGGTCGTTCGTGAAACGCAGCGAGCCCAATCGCACCCTGTCGGATGTGACCACGATGGTGAGCGAAGCAGTCGAGCTGGCCGAGATCGAGTTAAGGCGACGCAACGTGCGGCTCTCGCACTACGTGGCCGCGCGACTGCCCAGGCTGCTGGTCGATCCGATTTTGATCGAGCAGGTGCTGGTCAACCTTCTGAAGAACGCGGCCGAGTCAATCGAAAACGCGCAGCGGCCGGTGTCGCGTCGCAGCGTTGAACTGCGCGTTGTTCCGAAGCAGGTCGAAAACCAGGGCGTGGTCGAGTTTTCGGTGCTCGATTCAGGCGCAGGCCTCGCACCCGAAGTGCTGGATCGACTCTACGAAGCGTTCTTCTCCACCAAGGTCGAGGGGATGGGCATTGGCCTGAATTTGTGCCGCACCATTGTGGAGTCGCACCAGGGGCGAATGCAGGCGGAGAACATCTACAATGGAACCGAAGTTGCCGGGTGCCGTTTCTCCTTCTGGATACCGCTCTCTGGCGCTACAAATAGCATAGCTAACAAAGACGCTGGGGTTGCAGCGTGAAAGACGCTGGGTTCGCGTGAAAGACGCTGGGCCGCCCGAGTTGAACAGCACCGAAAGCGCAATCTGCGCGGAGGATTTCGAATGAGTTTGATTCCGAAGAAGGGCACCGTTTACGTTGTCGATGACGACGAAGCGGTTCGCGACTCGCTGCAGTGGCTGCTCGAAGGCAAGGACTACCGCGTTCGCTGCTTCGACTCCGCAGAGTCATTCCTGTCCCGCTACGACCCGCGTGAAGTCGCCTGCCTGATCGTCGATATCCGCATGGGCGGCATGACCGGGCTGGAATTGCAAGACCGCCTTCTCGAGCGCAAGTCGCCCCTGCCCATCGTTTTCATTACCGGCCACGGCGATGTACCGATGGCAGTGAACACCATGAAAAAGGGTGCAATGGATTTCATCCAGAAGCCCTTCAAGGAAGACGACCTGGTGTCCCTGGTCGAGCGAATGCTCGAACATGCCAAGGGCGCGTTTGCCGAATACCAGAGTGCGGCAAGCCGTGACGCATTGCTGTCCAAGCTCACATCCCGTGAAGCACAGGTGCTCGAACGGATCGTCGCAGGCCGCCTGAACAAGCAGATCGCCGACGACCTGGGAATCAGCATCAAGACAGTGGAGGCGCACCGCGCCAACATCATGGAAAAACTCAACGCCAACACCGTTGCTGACCTGCTCAAGATTGCCCTCGGACAAAACGCGCCCAGGGCCTGACGACTCACTGGCTCTTTCGCGAACCCCGGTGGGCAAACGCCCGCCCGACGACCCATGACAGCTCACATCATCGACGGCAAGGCTCTCGCCGCGCAAATCCGTTCCGAGGTCTCAGGCCGCACGGCCGCGCTCAAGGCCCGGGGTGTCCAACCGGCACTGTCCATCATCCTGGTCGGTGAGGACCCTGCGTCACAGGTCTACACGAAGCACAAGGTCAACGACAGCGCAGAGACAGGCCTTGCGGCCACGCTCGAGCGCTACCCTGCCGATATGACCGAAGAGGCGTTGCTGGCCCGCATTCGCGAACTCAACCAGGACCCCGCCGTACACGGCATCCTCGTACAGTTGCCTTTGCCCAGACACCTCGATTCGCAGAAAGTGATCGAGACCATTTCACCGGCCAAAGATGTCGATGGCTTCCATGTGGCGAACGCCGGTGCCCTGATGGTCGGGCGGCCGGGTTTCTGGCCCTGCACACCGCACGGCTGCATGAAGATGCTCGAATCCATCGGCTACGACCTGCGTGGCAAGAACGCGGTGGTCATCGGGCGCAGCAACATCGTCGGCAAGCCGATGGCGATGATGCTGCTGGCAAAGAACGCTACCGTCACCATCTGTCATAGCGCAACCCGGGACCTCAAGTCGTACACGCTCAATGCCGATGTCGTGATCGCGGCCGTCGGCAAGCGGCATATCCTGACGGCGGACATGATCAAGCCCGGCGCCGTGGTGATTGACGTCGGCATGAACACCAACGATGCAGGCAAGCTCTGCGGCGATGTTGATTTCGTCGGCGTGAGCCAGGTTGCCGGCTGGATCACACCGGTCCCCGGCGGGGTCGGACCCATGACGCGTGCCATGCTGCTGGTGAACACGCTCGAAGCGGCTGAGCGGCCAACCCCGGCCCATTGAAAAGGCGTTGTGATGACGCAAAATGAGCGTCATGAGCAATCCCCTTCTCGACTTCACCGACCTTCCGCTGTTCGACCAGGTTCAGCCGGAACACATCACTCCCGCCATCGACTCGCTGCTGGCTGACGCCAACACGGCGCTCGAAACCGTCACCCAGCCCCAATTCCCCAGCGATTGGACCGCGATCGCCAAAGTGCTGGATGTCTCGACCGAACGACTGGGTCGCGCCTGGGGCGTGGTGGGCCATCTGAATGGCGTTGCAGACACTTCTGAGCTGCGCGCCGCCTACAACGAGGCTCTGACCAAGGTCACCGAGTTCTGGACCCGCCTGGGCTCCGATGAGCGTCTCTACGCCAAGTACAAGGCAATCGATCCTCAGTCGCTCAACGTCGAGCAGCGACAGGCCCACAAGAACGCGGTGCGCAACTTCGTGCTCGGCGGCGCCGAACTCACAGGTGCTGCAAAAGAACGCTTCGCAGCCATCCAGGAGCGGCAGGCCGAACTGAGCCAGAAGTTCAGCGAAAACGCGCTGGACGCCACCGACGCCTACGCTTACTACGCGACGCCGGATGAACTTGCAGGTGTGCCGCAGGACGTGGTGCAAGGTGCGCGCGCGACCGCCGAAGCGGACGGCAAGCCCGGCTACAAACTGACCCTGAAAATGCCGGTGTACCTTCCGGTGATGCAGTTCGCACACAACGGCGCGTTGCGTGAGCGCCTGTACCGCGCTTACGTCACGCGCGCCAGCGACCAGGGCGATGCAAAGTTCGACAACAGCGCCAACATCGCCGAGATTCTTGCCCTACGCCAGGAAGAAGCAAGGTTGCTCGGGTACAGCAACTTCGGCGAGGTGTCCGTCGTTCCCAAGATGGCCGATTCGCCAAAGCAGGTGACTGAATTCCTGCGCGACCTGGCCGGACGTGCAAAGCCCTACGCCGAAAAAGATGTCGCGGACATGCGCGCCTTTGCTGCTGAAAAACTCGACATCGCCGATCCACAGGCCTGGGACTGGCCCTACATCGGCGAAAAACTCAAGGAAGCGCGTTACTCGTTCAGCGAGCAGGAGGTCAAACAGTATTTCACCGCACCCAAGGTACTGGCCGGCCTGTTCAAGATCGTCGAGACTCTGTTTGAAGTGACGCTGCGCCGCGA
The DNA here is from genome assembly GCA_046597415.1 of Ramlibacter sp. Taxonomy (GTDB): domain Bacteria; phylum Pseudomonadota; class Gammaproteobacteria; order Burkholderiales; family Burkholderiaceae_C; genus Ramlibacter. The sequence goes on along the minus strand of JBKJKT010000140.1, from coordinate 4,531 downwards.
TGTCGCGCCCGTCTGGAATCCCGGTGTCGAGTTCTACCGGATCGAACGTGAGCGCCGCGATGGCGACCGCGTCTCGACCCAGCTGGTGGGTCAGTTCTATCTGGACCCTGCGGCACGCACCGGCAAACGCGGTGGCGCCTGGATGGACGACGTCCGCGCGCGTTGGCTGCGTCCCGACGATGGCAAGCTGCAAACCCCCGTGGCGCACCTCGTCTGCAACTTCGCAGAAGGCGTCGAGGGCAAGCCTGCCTTGCTGACGCACGATGACGTGATCACCCTGTTCCACGAGTGCGGTCACGGCCTGCACCACATGCTCACGCAGGTCAACGAGCGCGACGTGTCCGGCATCAGCGGCGTCGAATGGGATGCGGTGGAGCTACCGAGTCAGTTCATGGAAAACTTCTGCTGGGAATGGGACGTCCTCAAGCACATGACCGCCCATGTGGACACGGGCGCTGCCTTGCCCCGCGAGCTGTTCGACAAGATGTTGGCGGCGAAGAATTTCCAGAGCGGCCTTGGAACGCTGCGCCAGATCGAATTCGCCCTCTTCGACATGCTGCTGCACACCGACCATGACCCGTCGCACGACATCATGCCGCTGCTCAATCACGTCCGGGACGAGATCGCCGTCATCAAGCCGCCCACCTTCAGCCGCACCGCACACACTTTCAGCCATATTTTTGCAGGTGGTTACGCAGCCGGCTACTACAGCTACAAATGGGCCGAAGTGCTGAGCGCCGATGCCTACGCCGCGTTCGAAGAGACGGCGGGTAAAGACGGCTTGCCCAGTGTTGAAACCGGGAGAAAATACAGAGAGGCCATCCTTGAAGCTGGCGGCAGCAGGCCCGCAATGGAGTCGTTCAAGGCTTTTCGCGGGCGCGAACCCACGCTTGACGCCCTGTTGCGGCACCAGGGCATGGCCTGAAAATTTGATGTCATCAATTCTGGAGTACCGATCAATGGCCATCTTCGCCCGAGTCGCTACCATTGCCGTCGTCGGCCTTGCCGGCCTGTTCGGGGCGTGCGCAATGTTGGCCGGCGATGCCAACGCGCAACAGATTTATCGAATCGTCGGGCCGGATGGCCGCGTTACCTTTTCCGACCAGGCGCCACCGCAGAGCAGCGCAAAAGCGGCTCCCTCAACATCGATGGGCGGCCGGACCATGACTACTGCGGCGGTTACGGACGCAGCAGCACCCCTGCCCTTCGAGCTGCGGCAGGTCGTGAGTCGCTACCCTGTGGTCCTTTACACGGGCATCAATTGCGCACCCTGCGCCAGCGGACGCGCAATGCTGCTCGGGCGCGGCATTCCGTTCACTGAGCGAAGCGTGACTACGCCAGAGGACATCGAGGCGTACAGGCGTCTGGGCGGCGCGAACACACTGCCATTCCTGACCATCGGCGGCCAGCAGATCAAGGGCTACTCCGACTTCGAGTGGGGGCAATACCTGGATGCTGCCGGCTATCCGAAAACTTCCCTGCTTCCATCGAGCTACAAGCCGGCTCCCGCGGCGCCTCTGGTTGCGGTGCAAGGGACCCCCGCGAATCCAACAGCATCTGCGGCGCCTGCCGGTCAAGCCAACGCATCTTCCCCGCCTCCGGCACCCCCAGAGCCGAACCCTGCGGGAATCCGGTTCTAGCTGCTAGAACTCCAGCGTCCTGACACCGGCGGCTGTGCCAAGCAGGCACACCGCCGCCTTCTGGTGGGCGAACACGCCGACAGTGACGACGCCCGGCCATTGATTCACATCGCTTTCGAAACGCAGCGGGTCCGTGATCTGCAGCCCTGAAACATCGAGGATGTGCTGGCCGTTGTCAGTGACGAGCGGTGCACCGTCTTTCATGCGAACTCGCGCCGAGCCTCCCAGTGTCGCGAACTGGTTCTGTATGCGTCGAGCCGCCATCGGGATCACTTCGACAGGAACCGGGAAAGCACCCAGTGCATTGACCAGTTTGGATTCATCGGCGATGCAGATGAATCGGGCGGACTGTGCCGCAACGATCTTCTCCCGCGTGAGGGCCGCACCCCCACCCTTGATCATGTGACCCGCGTGGTCGATCTCGTCCGCACCGTCGATGTACACGGAAATCTTGTCGACGTCATTGGAATCGAAAACCGGGATACCCAGCGCAGCAAGCCGGGCGGTCGACGAAGTTGAACTGGACACCGCGCCCCGGATGCTGCCTTTCATCGACGCGAGAGCATCGATGAACTTGTTGACGGTAGACCCGGTACCGACCCCCACGATTTCGCCGGGAACGACATATTTCAGGGCTGCCTGGCCAACCAGGGCTTTGAGTTCATCTTGGGTCATGAGGGAAAATGGGGGCTGTTCCACCGGAATTATCCATGTCGTTGCTGCCCTACTCGCTTGCCCGCCCTTTCCTTTTCGGACTCGACGCTGAAACCGCTCACGAGCTGACCCTGCACTCGCTGGCGCGGCTGCACGGCACACCACTGCAACTCGCGTTCTCCAATGGAATGGTCGATGACCCGGTCACGCTGGCGGGCCTGAAGTTTCCCAATCGGGTCGGGCTGGCTGCAGGGCTGGACAAGAATGCGCGCTGCATCGACGCCCTGGGCGCCATGGGATTCGGCTTCGTTGAAGTCGGTACCGTGACGCCCAAGCCGCAGCCGGGCAATCCGAAGCCGCGCATGTTCCGGTTGCCGCGCGCGAATGCGCTCATCAACCGTCTGGGCTTCAACAACGACGGACTCCATGCCTTCATTGCGAACGTGCAGCGCTCGTCGTTCCGCGCCAAGGGTCGCATCCTGGGATTGAACATCGGCAAGAACGCGGCGACGCCGATCGAAAACGCCACCTCCGATTACCTGATCGGCCTTACAGGTGTTTATCCGCACGCCGATTACGTCACCGTCAACATCTCGAGCCCGAACACGAGCAACCTTCGCTCGCTGCAAGGCGATGAAGCGATCGACGGCCTGCTGGGCGCTGTGGCGAAAGAGCGGACAAAGCTCACGAAGGAGCATGGACGCCGTGTGCCGATCTTCGTGAAGATCGCGCCGGACCTCGACAAGGCGCAGGTTGAAGTCATCGCCGCTGCCCTGAAAAAGCACGGTATGGATGGCGTGGTCGCAACCAACACCACCATCAGCCGCGATGCCGTGAAGGGTTTGCCGAACGCGGAAGAAGCCGGCGGGCTGAGTGGCTCCCCCGTTTTCGAGGCCAGCAACCGGGTGATCGGCCAGCTGCGAGCGGCTCTCGGCAAGGGCTTCCCCATCATTGGCGTCGGCGGGATCATGAGCGCGCAGGATGCAGCGTCCAAGATCCACGCCGGCGCGGACGTCGTGCAGATCTACACCGGTCTCATCTACAAGGGCCCGAACCTCGTCAGCGACTCGGCGCGCGCGATCAAACGGCTGCGCCTGCCGCCCGGGACAAGCTGATCAGAACGCGTAGCCGGGGGCAACGTTTGAATCTGCGCCTGCACCAAGCACGCGCCGCCCAGCGACATTGTTCCGGCCAACACCGTCCATCGCTTCAATCCGTAACCTTCAACATCTCAGCCACATCTTGCGCAATCGCGAGCGCACTCGTGAGGCCGGGCGACTCGATTCCAAAGAGATTGACCAGTCCCACGACACCGTGGACCGCAGGTCCATCGATCCGGAAGTCCGGCGCTGCCTCGCCGGGCCCGTAGATCTTGGGCCGCACGCCGCTGTAACTGGGTTGCAGCGCGCCGTCGGGCAGGCCCGGCCAATATCGCCGGACCTCTGCATAGAACGAATCGGCACGGCGAATGTCCACCGCATGGTCGATTGCATCTGGGTCGCGGGTGGTCAGCCACTCCAGATCAGGGCCGAACTTCGCCTGCCCGCCCAGATCGAGCGTGAGATGCACGCCCAGCCAGGCATCGGCCGGTGCAGGATAGATCAGCCGACTAAAGGGTGCCCGGCCTGCGAGGGAGTAGTAGCTGCCCTTGGCGAAAGTTTCGCGCGGAATATGCGCTGAATCGAGCCCCTCGAATCGCCGTGCAAGTTCACATGCATGCAAGGATGCGGAGTTGACCAGCAGCATGGTTTCAATTTCGCTGCCGTCAGTCATGCGAACCACGTGCGGCTTGCCGCCATCCCCCAGAACCGCCGACTCCACGGGTGAACCCAAGGCGACCATCCCGCCCGCATTCTCCAGATCGCCCTGAAGGGCCAGCATGAAGCCGTGGCTATCGACAATGCCGGTCGTGGGCGATGACAGCGCCGCTACGCAATACAGCGCAGGCTCCATCGCCCGAACTTGTGCAGCATCGAGCCACTGCACCGGCACGCCGTTCGCTGCTGCGCGGTCCTGCAAGGTCCGCAAGGCAGCGATCTGCGACTCGCTGGCAGCGACGACCAGCTTGCCGCAATTGCTGTAGCTGACGCCCCGACTTTGGCAAAACTCGTAGAGCATCTTTTTGCCCCGCACACAGACGCTCGCCTTGACGGACCCAGGCGCGTAATACAGGCCGGCATGAATGACCTCGCTGTTGCGTGAACTCACGCCCTGTCCGATGGCTGTCTGCGATTCAG
>JBKJKT010000128.1:0-44489 GCA_046597415.1 Ramlibacter sp. | reverse complement strand
CTGAATGGCGGCCGCGATTTCCTGCATGCGGGCGTTGCCCGGGTCCTGGGCCAGGATCCACCCTCGCGCCCAGAAGCCATATGCCACAGCTGCAAAGCCGCAGACGAGCGCGAGTATCAGCGCCGAATTGCCTGTCATTTTGATTTTCTCCTACGTAGATTCGAAAAGAGTAACGTTGCTAGAGGCGCCACGCGAGCGGTGCCTCCGCTGCGTTGCTTCCTCGTAGACCCCGGGAGCCGGGGCGGAGACGATTGGCCAACCGCAGGAATATAAGCGCAATCCTGTGACGGATTTCCGTGATCGCCGGGAAAGCAAGGCTGGCGAAAGTAAAATCAGGGTTAATCCCAAGGCCGTTTCCCCGTCTCCTCGCGAAAAGAAATCATGTCCCTCGACCAAGTCTCCCCAGGCAAGAACGTTCCCGACGCTTTCAACGTGATCATCGAAATCCCGATGAACGCGGACCCGGTGAAGTACGAAGTGGACAAAGAGACTGGCGCCATCTTCGTGGATCGCTTCATGAGCACGTCCATGCATTACCCGACCAACTACGGCTATGTGCCCAAGACCATCAGCGGCGATGGCGACCCGGTTGATGTGCTGGTGATCACGCCGGTGCCGCTCATCCCCGGCGTGGTGGTCACCTGCCGCGCCATAGGCATCCTGCAGATGGAAGACGAAGCGGGGCAGGACGGCAAGGTGCTTGCCGTGCCGGTCGACAAGATCCTGTCGATCTACACGCAATGGCAAAAGCCGGAAGACCTCAATCCGCTGCGCCTGAACACCATCGCGCATTTCTTTGAGCACTACAAGGATCTGGAGCCCGGCAAATGGGTCAAGATCCTCGGCTGGGAAGGCCCGGAGGCGGCCAAGAAGGAAGTGCTCGACGGCATCGAGAACTACAAGCGCCAGCAGACTGCCTAGCTGGTCGGTGCAGGGGTGCAGGGGTGCAGGGGGTGCGGTGGGTGCTGCGCCTTTTGGTTAGGAACTCATCCATGGAGCCTGTTACACAGTATCCATGAAACCTAACGCACTGATCGAGCGCCCCGGCGCTGCCCGCCCCCGATTCCAGGATGCCGCGTCCCCAGTCTTCACTGGAATTCGCGCGCGATGGATCTCTCTCAACTTCGCCAGACGATGCACGCCGACGCCCGGGGTTTTCAGCCGGTGCTGCGCGGCGCTTTGCGGGCGCGCCAGGCAGGTTTTTTCGATGGCGCCCCGGGTGAATGTTTCGCCAACAAGCGTTTCGGCTGGATCAGCCACTGCGGGAGCACCGGTGGTCATTCACAGGACGGGTTCGCAAGGCACGCCGCCTGCGCCCTCTGCGCGCAGCAGTTTCAGCGATGAGCGTGTGTTCCCCAGGGAATTGCAAAAGCGGGCAAGTGCCAGCGGCAGCCTCATGAGTGGAAGTCACATGAGCGGCGGTAACCGGCGTGGCAGCATCGGCGGTCAACGCGAACTCGTATTTTTTCGGGTTGACGCAGTCAGCTATGGCGATCTTCATAGCGTCCTTGGAAACGAGCAGGCCAGCCACCAGCTGGAATCACTGATGACATCCCGGTTCTGCCTGGAGAACCTCAGGTTCCTCCAGGCGCTTGACGCGCTACATGCCGATCAGACGCCGGACGGACAGCGTGGCAGGCTGGAGCAGATGTTTGCTCAATGGGTAGGCGACAGCGCCCCAGGGCAGGTCAACCTTTCCGTGAACACCACGGCAGGCCTTCTGGAAGCCTGGGCCGCGCTGGCACCTGACGCTGATCCCGCGCAAGACAAAACGCTACACGCGCTGCTGAATTCGGCGCGGACGCAGGTCACCCGATTGATCGTCCTCGGCCCGCTGGCCGAACTCTCCAGTCGCTTGCTCGATTCACCGCGTCGGCAAAGCACTTCGCCTCTTGAAGCGATGGAGCCCCATGAATCGGGCCGGTTGCTCTCGACAATCAGTGCCTATGGGTTGGGAGCCCAGAGCTGAACAGGTAGCTTTTCCAGGGGGCTGGTCGTTTGCCCGCACAGTTGCCAACCCTGGGGAAAAGTGGCGAGCTGCGAAGGCGGTGCAGGCCGCTCACCCGCTGCGTTCAGACCGACCGCAACGACCGCCCGCCGCAGCAGGGCCGGATCAGCATCCTTCAGGGCGGCTTGCGCGTAGGTCGCGTGCAGCAGCCACGGCGTTTCAATCGGCACTGCGCCCAGGATGACACCTGCGCCGGGCAAGTTGTAGAAGTCCAGGAATGGCGCACCGGGTGCAATGCTGCACTTGCGTGCGGCTGCTTGCAGATCGCGCATCATTGTTGCGGTCTGTTCGTCAACTTTCAGCGTTCCCAGTCTGTCGATTGCGACCTCCTCGGTCTGCTGCGAATGGGGCAGCATGCGATACGGCTCAGCGCTGTTCCCGATCACCTGAGCCAATACCAGCGCGCCAAACAGTACGCTCGCGATCGCTGCGGGCAAGGCATCGTGGCGCGAGCTGTACCCAGCCATAGCCAGCAGCACGCCCCACGGTGCCATCGTTCCAAGAATCTGGACCTGCAGTGGGTTCGACGTGCCCAGCGCGGCGGCAACCGGCAGCACGGCCAGTGCGAAGGCGAGCAGGACTGCGCGCGGGTTGAGCACCCAGCGCCGCGCGACGCAAAGGATTGCAATGCACAGGAAGGCGGCCCAGGGAAGCGGCTGGACCATGTAACGCGCCATGCCCGCGCTGCCATGGTTCCCCATCAAGAGCACCACGGCAAGCCACACGACTCCAACGCTGCCCGCTAGCAGCGGACGCCAGAACATCGCGACAGCAAAGCAGATGAGCGGCCCCCAGAACGTGAGGGCCGCGCTCGCGAACAAGCCGCCCATGTCTGCGGCGCTGCGCACCAGCCGGGGCACCATGCCCTTGTCGCCCTGGGCGACCCAGATGACGTCAAGCCCGGCCCGGAACTGTCGCCATCCTTCCTGCGGACCGGTGTTGATGGCCGACATCGCAATGACCGTGAGCGCCGCAAACGCGATGACGATCAACGGCCCCCACGGTCGTTCGGGGCGACGCCACCAAAAGGCGACCTGCAACACCACGAGCAAGCCGACCATGCCGATGCCAGCAGAGAACTTGCACAACACCGTGAGGCCAAGCACCATGCCTGCAGCAGCTTCCAGAAATCGTTGCCCGCGCCCATTGCTGCCAATGGACAGCATCCCCAAACCCATGCCGATACCGACGAAGACCGTCGCCATCAGGTTGTACGAGGGCGTGAAGCCCAGGAGTGAGCCGAAGAGCAGGGCGCCGCTGGCCCCTGCGGCCATGACTGCTGCCTGACCGATGCGTTTGACGGGGACTGCGATGCCCGCGTGCGGTGCAATTCGCAATACGCCCCAGCCGAGCATCACGCCTGAGAAGGCAACCAGCAGCAGGCCCGAGGCGCGAAAGGCGTAGAGGCTGCCGGTTGCGTTCCAGAGCGGCGCGGTCACCCAGTGAGCCGCCGTGAAGAACAGGCGAATGCTTTCAGGATGCAGCGCGCCCATAAGGTAGTACGCCTCGTCGGTCAGTTCGAGCCCGACGCCGAGCATGCTCCACAAACGCACGAAGGTTGCAACTGCAAGTGCGATGCCCAGGGATGCAAGCACCGCCGTTGCCAGTCCGATACGTGGCGTCGGTGAGGTCACAGGCGCATCGCTCATGGCTGCGGCGCGAACACCAGCCGCGACATGATGAAGTACGACAAGAGAGCCAGCGGCACCAGCAGCAAGCCCTGGACGATCAGCTTGTCTGCGATATATCTGGAGAGCCCTGCGAAAAGAACGAGGTTGACGCCGTACACAAACAGGTAGCAGAGCACGAAACGGGGGTAACGGCTGATGGCGAGTTGCCGGAATGCGTAACCCCCGGTGGTGAAGAAGTTGAACACTGTGCCTGCCAGCATGCCGATGAACAGGGCCAGCCACACCGGTGTATCGGCGAAGATCGCGACGCTATACACCGCATAGCCGAAGAGCGTGTTGACCCCGCCCGCCACCAGGAAGCGCAGGAACGTGCTTTCATGCAAAAGCTTGCCGACCGCGCCCAGCATGGTCTTTGCGGGTTCAGCCATTCTTGAAGCCGGCGGTAAAGAGGTTGCCAACGTTGGCGCCAAGCCGGATGCGGCTCAGCCTTGTGGCGGCAAGCACGCTAGAAGCAGCTGATTTGAGCGGTGCGGGAATAGGAACGAGCCGCAGCCAGTAGCCGACGCGGTAGCGATTCACGAAAGCCTTCACGGTGACCTGTTTGTACCCGGCCTCATCGAACAGTCGCCTCACGCTGGCCTGCGAGAAAAGCTGCATGTGCTCGACATCGATGATGGGCGACCGCTTTCCGAGCGTGCGGTTCACCAGGCTGCGATAGTCATGCGTGACGGCAATGAACGCACCGCCCGGACGCAGAAGGCGCAGCGCTGCCGCCGCAACGACCCGGGGATCGGGCACGTGTTCCAGCGTCATGAAGCAGCAGATCAGGTCGAACGACTCGGGTTCGAAATCGCGCTCGTCGAAGATGCCTTCGCGAATCCACGCGCGCCGGTGGACAGGGGCGGCGTGGATGGCGGCTGTGGAGGGCTCGACACCGACCAGGGTTTCGAATCCCTCGGCCTTCAGGCGTTCGAGAAAGGTTGCAGTGCCGGTGCCGATCTCCAGGACGGACTTGCGTCCTGCCAGTTGGGTCAGGGTCGGTTGTGCGGCGCGGATGTAAGCCGTCGCTGCATCGTCAGCCTCTTCAGAGCTGTCGTAATCCGCTTCGTGATAGGCGCGAGCCAGTTCTCCGGCGGCAGGCGGTGCGTCAACGTACACCAGGTCGCAGTCCTGGCACTGGACGAGCCGGTGGCTCATGTACTCGGGCAGCTTGCGCGATGCAAAGCTCGATCCCGATAGCTTGGCCTCGTCGATGCTGCTTTCCAGGAAGAGCCGTGCATGCCTGGCAGCGGCGTGGCAGACGGGACAGGGTCGCAGCTCATTGTTCATGGCTGTCGCCGAACGTAGTGGATCGCAACGAAACCCGAATGCTCGAAGGTTTGCGTTCGGGTGAACACGGCGTCGAAGCCTTCGATCGCGCCGAATGCTTCGGCTTGCGACTTCTGGACGATCAGCCAGCCGCTTCGGCGCAGCGCATCGGCCCCCATCTTCAGGAACCGCATGCGGACTTCCACCGGGAACGTGTAGTAGTTGGCTGGTGCATGAATGGTGGTCCAGAGTTCGCGCGCGTTGGGGGTTGGAAGGTTGCTATACGGGCCCAGCAACATCACCGGGTCGGGACGACGGGCTTTTGCCATGACCATTGCCTCGCGCGCTTCACGAGGCAGGCGACCACCGGGAGCGGCCGGGTCGGCAGGCAGCACCGAGTCGATCCAGTGCGGATTGAACCAGGTTTGCGGGCTCGACGAAACGCCTGCGCGCCAGGTGTCCCATCCAAAGACACTGGCCCAGCCCACGAGGCAGACCAGCAAGCCCATCGCCAGCCCACGCGGAAAGCCTTGCGAACGCGACCACAGATACAGCAGCACCAGCAGCAGCATCGGCAACAGGTTCAGGATGTTGTTGTCGTGGCTTCGGCCCAGGAAATACGAAAACGTCGTCCATGCCAGCAGCAGGAGCACGAGGCCGTGGCGCGACGTGGCGACATTGCCATCAGTACGGAATGCGCGCCAGTTGGTCCATGCGCCTACAGCCACGGTCGCGCCAAAGAATCCGATCGTTCCGTGCCAGTTGATCGGCAGCACACCGGGAGGCATCAGCGCATAGGCAAAAAGTCCGAGGACTGTCGGCGTGGTGCGGTAGATCAGCCAGTAGCCGGCCAGGAACAGCAGCACCCAGATGGCGAGCACCAGCGCGAGCATCCCTACGCTGCGCAAGAGCGTTGCAAGGACCGGGGAAGGCGTCGCAATTTCGGCGGCACGCGCCTGCTGCATCAGGATGTATGTCGGCCACCAGATGCATGTCGCATAGAACGCAGACTCCATCGACCACAGCGCGGCCAGGCCCCATGCTACGTGTCCGAGGGCGTAGGGAAATTCGCTCCCCTCCTGGTCGGCGCGGATCACGAACGCGGCCAGCATCAGCGCAGGCAGGAATCGCATACCCGAGACCGACGGCGTGCCGGACACCAGCGTCAGGGTCGGCGGGTACGAGGTCCAGAAAAAACAGCACGCGATGCACAACGCCAGTACGCAAGCCCACTGCGCGGGGCTGTGCGCTCCGGACACGCGCAACGCGAGCCGGGCGACAAGACCCGCATACAACAGCGAGGTCAGCCCGATCAGGTAATACGCGCCGGTCCAGCAGGTTTCACCGCAGGCCGCAGCAATCAGCGCCGTGGGTCCGAGCCCGTACTGCAGCGGAAAGTCGCGAAACGCGCGGATGCCTGTGAGGAGGACTTCGGCGGGACCGATGTAGGCGCCCCAGTGGTGCCATGCGACATCGGTGGTGAAGTGGGTGAAGGTGCTGAAGCTGAGCGCTACGGCAATGATCGCGAACAGGCCGACCAGGAACGCTTTCCACCATGCCGGCAGGGCCACGGCCTGGTCACCCGGCCGTTGGGCGAGTACATAAAGTGGCACAGCAGCGATCGCAACAAAGGCGGCAAGCTCGCCCCAGGAAATTGTGAACGCCCATCCGCCGTCGTGCCGCCACCAGGGAAGTACCGTTGATACCAGCAATCCGGCGAAAACGCCGAGCGCCACGACTAAAGGGTTGCCCAGGGTGGCGCGCGATGCAGGATGCAAATCCGTGTTGGCCGCACGCTGCCAGCGCAGTGAGAGCGGCCAAAGCGCCAGCAGCAGGCCGATAACGGCATAGGCCAGCAGCGCTGGAAGCTTCTCACCCATGAAACACTTTCATCGTCGCTTGTTCGAAGTCTTCAGCGGGCTTTTCCGTCGGGCAGCAACTCAGTCGATTTGCCGTTGCGGATCATCGCTGCGCGGATCAGGCGCGGCCTGCCTTTTACTTCGATCATGATCTTGGCGACGTATTCGCCCACGAGTCCGATTGCAAAGAGGTTGAGCGATCCGAAGAGCAGCGTCGTGATCAACATGGTGGTGATGCCGCGCGGTGCGATGTCGGGGATCAGGATTCGAAGCAACGCGACGACCACAGCCGCAAGCACGGAGAGGCCGAGCAACACAACGCCCGTCGCCGTAAGCAGGGTGAGCGGGGTATTGCTGAACGAGAAGATGCCCTTCTTGGCCCAGTCGATGTTGCGCAGCAGGCTGTTGGTCGAGGTGCCGAACATTCGCTCGGGTCGCACATAGTCCACGCCGGTCTGGCGAAAGCCCACATAGGCACGAAGCCCGCGCACGAACAGATCGCGCTCGGGGCAGTTGAGCAGCCAGCCGACCACGCGACGGTCCATCAGGGAAAAGTCGCCCGCGTCCAGGGGAATGTTCACGTAGCTGAAGGCGGCGAAAACGCGATAGAAGGCTTTGTACATGACACCCCAGCGCCACGACATCTCGCGCTTGACCCGGCGTCCGTACACCACGTCGTAGCCGCGCCGCCATTGTTCGTGAAACTGCTCGATCAGCTCGGGCGGGTCTTGCAGGTCGCCGTCCAGCAGCACCACGGCCTGCTTGGTCGACAGTTCCATGCCGCTTCTGAACGCCATCTGCGAGCCGAAGTTGCGCGAGTGCGAAATGCCGATGACGCGCGGGTCGGTCGCGCTCAGTTCTCGAATCACCTGCGCGCTGGCATCGGGGCTGCCATCGTTGACGAAGATGATTTCGTAGTCGACGCCGATCTTGCGAAACACATCGGTCAGGCGCTGATGCATCACCGGAATCGCCTGCGCGTCCTTGTAGCAGGCGATGATGGCGGAGATGCTGCGCCGGCGCGAAGCAGGCTCCTTCTTGCTGTTGGAAGAGAAGTCGGCGTCGCTCAGTTGTGCCACCCAGTCCGACATGGATTTGAGCCCCTGGGCCAGGGGCGTCGTTGCGCGCCAGCCCAGTGTTTGCTCGGCCTTGTTTGGGTCCGCGTACCAGTCGGCCAGGTCCCAGGCGCGGCCTTCCATCGTGCCGAACTGCGGCTTTTCCTCAATGGAGAACAGCTCACGCGTCTTCTCGGCCAGATCGGCAATAGTGGTTTTGATGCCCGTGCCGATATTGAAGTCTTCACCGTAGATCTGCGGGTGCATCTTCACTGCCGCCATGATGAAGGCGGCGCAGACGTCGTTCACATGAACGAAGTCGCGCGAGGTGCGACCATCGACGAAGGGCGGAAAGTTGCCCTTGAGCGCTTGACGCAGCAGGTTGGGGACAAGGCGCGATGTGTCTTCGAGCGGGCCGTACACCGAATACAGGCGCAGGTTGGCACACGGAAAACCGCGCTTCTTGCCCATGTAGCGCAGGAACCCGGCCGCTGCCACCTTCGAAGCTGCGTAGTGGCTGTTGGGCTCGCACACGCTGTCTTCAGCGGGCGCGGTGCAGTTCTCGCCGTACTCCGAGGAGCTTCCCGCGTGGATGAACGCAGCGAACGGTCGCTGCGCGAGCAGGTTCACCAGATTGACGATCGACTGGTAGTTGGTCAGGTGAATCAGACCCGGGTCTTCCTCGAACGAGTACGCGCCGTACGCCACGCAATCAAAGACAGTCTGCGGCGCGACGCTTTCGACCAGGTTCTTCGCCGCCGACACATCGTTGAGGTCGCACGCAATCACCTGTTCGTCGGTCAGTTCCGCCAGGCGCCAGTTCTTTTCGTGCAGGACAACGGCATAGACGTCGGATCGCACGGCCGCAATCATCTTGACCAGATTGGCACCAATGAAACCGGAGGCACCAGTTACCAGGATGGGTCCGCGCAGTGCGCGCAGGTTCGCTTCGAGCGCTTGCATGTCAGGAACCTCGTATCGCGGCAAGGACGCTCGCCGCATCGAGCGCCGAACACTTGCGCAGGTAATTCTGCGAGCCGTAGCGTTCGAACCGGTGGGCGCGCGCGTAGTGGTGGACCATTCGCACTTTCACGGGTGAATCGGTCAGCAGGTGCAGGGCAAGTTCTGCGCCGAAGCTGCCGCGCTGCACGTGTTCTTCGGCCACATGAATCACGTCGGCAGATTCGATCTGCGCGATGAGTTCAGCGGGCATCGGTGTGGATTGAAGCGGCAACTCGGCAAGCGCCCACAGATTGGGACGGGCAGCTTCGGGTAGCTGCAGGAGGGCCGCGATATAGGTGGTGGCCAAGGGCCCGACAGCAATCACGACCGGCCCACCGCCCCAGGTCAACTGACGCCACGGGGCATACGCCGGCACCGTGAAGTCTGCCGGTTGTTCGCCACGACCCAGCCGGAGATAGGAGGGATTCGCGCAATCGCCCATGCGATCAATGACCGCCGCGATGTCGTCGTCGAACACTGGCACGAACACGCGAAAGCCGGGCAGTGTCAGCAGCACGCCATAGTCTTCGATGGCGTGATGAGTCGGACCCATGACGCCGTACCCGTAGCCGCCGCCGTTACCGATCAGCTTGACTGGCAGGTCGTGAAATGCAATGTCGTTGCGGATCTGCTCGAAGGGCCTCGCGTAGCAAAACGGCGCAATGCTGTAGACCCACGCTTGCAGCCCCTGCCGCGCCATCGCGGCGGCAACGGAAACCATGTTCTGCTCGGCTACGCCTGCGTTGATGAAGCGCGGGCCCAAGGCGGCCTGCAAAGGCTCGAGGGCCATGAACCCCAGGTCGCCGGTCAGGAAGACAAGTTCAGGATTTGCCGCCCGCGCAACGAGGCAATCGCAAAGTTGTTTCCTCACAGCGAAGCGATGTCCAGCGTGGCCTGATCGAACTGGGCCTTCGACAGGGGCAGATAGTGCGAGTCCATGCGGCGCTCCATGAACGAGACACCGTGGCCCTTGACGGTCTTCATGATGATGATGTTCAGGCGCTCACCCTGCTTGTTCAGGGCCGCGAGGATCGCCTCGGGGTCATGACCTTCGATGACCTGGATGTCTGCGTCGAAGCCCTTCAGGCGCTCCCACAGGGGCGACATCGACGCGATCTCTGCCGTGCTGCCAAAACCCTGAAGGTCGTTGTGGTCGACCAGGACCGACAGGTTGTCCAGGCGGTGGTGACATGCAAAAACCAGGGCTTCGAAGGTCGAGCCTTCCTGCCATTCGCCATCGGAGGTCAGGCAGACAACGCGCTGACTGCTGCCCTTGAGTTTGAATGCGAGCGCGGTGCCTGCGGCCAACGACAACCCGTGACCGAGGCTGCCGGTAGCAAAGTGGATGTCATCGATGCCGCGGGACGGCGGATGACCTGCCAGCAGCGTCCCATCCTTGTGAAACGTGGTGAGGTCCTCATCGGTCAGGCGACCGGCGCTCCAGAGCGCGACATACAGGGCGCCGGCGCTGTGGCCCTTGGACAAAATGAACGGATCGCCCGGCTTCAGAAACGCATGGAAGGCGACCAGCATCGCGTCCAGGGACGAGAGGTTTCCACCGAGATGTCCGACTCCGCTTTCGAAATGCATGCGCACCAGACGTTGGCGCGCGCGCGTGATTTGGTCGGGGTACAGCATAGGCTGTGATTCTAGTTGCGCGCCACAGAGGGGGCTCTGCTCAGCCACGGTGCGGATCGGGATAGATGAAGCTCTTGAGTCCGTAAAACCCGGTGCGGTCGAAAGGTCGCCATTTGCCGTCGGCCTGGGCCAATCGATCGGCAACTGCCCACCACGCACTCGGATTGACGCCCAGCCCGATGTGGCTCGCGACGACTTCGATGTTTTCGACATCGCCGTGCAGATCGGAAGGCCTCTGGAAGCTGCCTTGCCAGGCCACGATGCCGTCGGTTCGCGAGTAAATGCTGGTTGTCGGCACCGGAGGTGCCTGAGCAAGGTCGAAATGCTCAAGCTCCCTGTTGATTCTGCGCCCGCTGGTGAGTTCGTAGATGCGCCAGGCATTCGTTGACTTCGCGGGTCCGGCAAACGGTGTGCCGAGCGTGATCACGCCGCGCACCATGTCCGGCAGTTCCTTGGCGAGTTCGCGCGCGTAGACACCGCCCAGGCTCCAGCCGACCAGGCTCAACTTGCGCCCGGACAGCTCGAATGCCTCGGTCAGGCTGCGCCGGGCTTGCCGCAAAACGCCCGCGCGCGGACCGAAGTTGAAACCCTGGGCCCAGCCCTCGGTCTGGTAGCCGAGCGAGCGCAAATAGGTGCGCAGCGGAATGGTGCTGGCGTCACTGGCGGAGAGGCCCGGGAACACGAGCACGGCGTGTCCGTCGCCGCGTGGGGCACGTGACAGTGCGGGCCAGGCAGGAAGCACGGCACCGAATTCGAGCGGCGCGCGAAATTCCATCGCCAGCAATGCGAGGCTGGGTGCCCGCAGGTTTTCGGTGTTGTGAGTCCTGGTTGCCATGAGATCGGGTTACTTCCCTGTTGCAGTCATGCGGCGTGTGACGCCTGTATTTCGGGGCGCAGGCCTCTTTCTTGCGGGTGTTGCGGGATTTGCTGGTGTTGCGACGGGGGGTGGCGAAGACGGCGAAGCGGGCGCGGAGAACAGCGCGCGCGCTTCTTCGAACGCCTCCTGCACCGCATCCGCCAGATCCTGCACATGCGGCGCAGCCTTCTTGTCCGCAATGATTCCGAAGTCAACCCGGCCCGCGTAAGTCTGGATGGTGATGTTCAGTGCCAGCCCGTGTATCACGATAGAAAGCGGGTGGAATGTGACCATGCGCGCACCGGCCAGGTAGAGCGGCAGTTGCGGCCCGGGCACATTGCTGATAACGAGGTTGGCAATCGACGGCAGCCGGTCGGCCACACCTTCCTTGCCGTACCCTTTGAAGAGGGCTTTGGCGGCGCCGCCCACAACCCACGGCGCGAGCAGGCCGGGGTAGTCGGTGGGCAGCACCGACTTCAGGCTCACCAGCGCCTGTTTCACCTTGCCGGTCGAAGCCATGATCGCATTCATGCGCTTCATCGGGTTTGCCAGATGCGTGCCGAGATCGACAAGCGTCATGGACGCCTGATTGTTCAATTCCTTGTTGCTCTCCTCGCGCAGGCTTACGGGCATGGCTGCAATCAGCGGCTTCTTCGGAATCGTCGCGTGTCTTGACAGGTAGCTGCGCAATGCGGTCGAGCAGACCCACAGCACGATGTCGTTGAAAGAGCCGCCAACTGCTTTCGCCATGGCCTTTGATTCTGCGAAGGGAAGGCTTGCCGTCGCGAAGACGCGCTTAGGCGTGATGCCGACATTGAAGGGCGTGTGCGGCGCGAGACCGAGCGGCGATTTCGGCCGAAGGCTGCCGACACTGCTGGCGTCGCTCCCGACTGATCGGCGGATCACGGCCGCGCTGACCGAACTGGCCGCGCCTGGCAGCGCACGCGCCAGCTTTGCGTATTGCGCAAGGGAATTGGAGAACACCGCGCCGATCATCTTGCCGACCTTCAGGTCGCCTGCTGTGCGCTTTCTGCGGGACGGATCTGCGGGTGGAACCTCGCGGGGTGTGGGGCTGATGTCAAGAATGGCGTTGGCCAGGACGGTACCGCCTTTGCCGTCGAGTGCGGCGTGGTGGATCTTGGAATAGAAGCCGACGAGCTTGCCGCTGATCTTCATGCCTGCATCGGGTTTGATGCTGTCGAAGATATGGAACTCCCAGAGCGGACGTTCGCGATCGATCAGCTGGCCATGGAGCTTTGCCGCCATGGCCTCGGCCTGCCGCACGGTGATGGTTCTTCCCGGGACCTTGCGGATATGAAAGGTGAGGTCTACCGACTCGGCATCGACCCACGTCGGGTGCCCCAGGTTGAGCGGCATGAAGGCCAGCCGTCTGCCGAAGATCGGCGCCAGATGCATGCGGCTGGCGATGTGCTGGCTGACGACCTGGTGAAAGCTGCCCTTGAAATCCACTGGCAGCTCATAGAGATTGAGCGACCCCACGTGCATCGGGGTTTCGGGCGTTTCCAGATACAGGAACGTGGCGTCCAGGCCGCTCAGTGATTTCATGGGGTCTCCTCGCGCAAGACATTAACCGGGCGGCAGGCACGCGAGTACAGGGTGATACCCGGACCCCGGGTCAGGTTCAGAGAGTGTTAGTCCGTGCGATTGCGAAACGGCGTGCGCTGCTCCAGGCTGCCCAGATAGTTGTCGATTCCCGCGCCTTCGCGCTCAAGAAACCGTTCGACGGCATCCGCAAACGCCGGCTGCGCGAGCCAGTGCGCGCTGGTTGTCTTGACCGGCATCAACGCACGCGCCATCTTGTGCTCACCCTGCGCACCGCCTTCAAAGCGATCGAAGCCATGCTCGATGCACCACTGCAGAGGCTGGTAATAGCAAGCGTCGAAGTGCAGGCAATCGACGCGCTCGATCGCGCCCCAGTAGCGGCCATAGGCCACCTTGGCAGGACCGCTGTCGTCAACCGCAATCAGGCTGCAGGCAATCGGACGACGCGCGCCGTCTTCATCTGCACGCTCTCCGATAAAGAGCAACCAGTTTTCCGGCATCGTGTCAGCCATGTGAGTGAAGAAGTCGCGGCTGAGATAGGGCGCGTTGCCGTGTTCGTAGTAGGTGCGCTCGTAACAGCTGTAGAAAAAATCCCAGTCGTCCCCGCTAATTTCTTTTCCGCGGGACCATCTGAAGGCGACGCCGGCCTCAGCCACCTTGCGCCGCTCCTGCCGGATCTTCTTTCGCTTTTCCTGCGCGAGGCTTGCCAGAAAAGCATCGAAGCCTGTCCAGCCCTCGTTCGTCCAGTGGAACTGCACGGTGTGGCGCAGCATCAGGCCCTCTGCTGCGCAAGCTGCCATGTCGGCTTGCCCGCCGAACAGCAGGTGAAGTGACGAGACTTCCTCCTGTTGACACCACGCCACCGCAGCCTGGATGAGCAGGCGTCGGGCATCGTCATCGACTGCCATGACGCGGGTGCCAGGCACCGGCGTGAATGGCACCGCGATCACCGCCTTGGGGTAGTAGGCCAGGCCATGCTGCTCGTAGGCGCTCGCCCAGGCCCAGTCGAAAACATACTCGCCGTAGGAGTGGCTCTTCAGATAGAGGGGACAGGCTGCCTGAAGATCGCCGCCGAGCCACAACGTGATGAACCGGGGTTTCCAGCCCGATTTCGCACTGGCGCTAGCGCTTTCGTGCAGCGCGCAAAAGTATTCGTGGCGCATGAACGGGCTGGGCTCGGCCTGCATTGCAAGCAGGCCGTTCCATTGCCGGGCATCGACCTCCAGCGGCGAGCCATGCACCCGGATGACATAATCGTTCGAGTCTTCTTTCACTGCTGCCATGGCTCTCAAAATCTGCATTGCCCAACTGAACTTTCTCGTGGGTGACACGGTCGGCAATGCGCAAAAAATCATTGCGGCCGCACACGGGGCCTACGCGCAGGGTGCGAGGCTTGTCCTCACGCCGGAGCTGTCCATTTGCGGTTATGCCGCCGAGGATTTGTTCCTGCGTCCTGCCTTCATCGCGTCGTGTGATGATGCCGTGAAAATGGTTGCCCGCGAACTTGCCGGGTTAAAGGGCCTGCATGTCGTTGTCGGGCATCCGACAGGCGGCGATGTGCGCAGCAAGTCCGTCGCTGTCCAGCGCCGGTATAACGCGGCCAGCGTGCTGAGCGAGGGCCGTGTGCTCGAAACATACGCCAAGCGCGAACTGCCCAACTACCAGGTCTTCGATGAGCGGCGCTATTTCACGCCGGGGCAGGGCGCCTGCGTGTTCCAGGTCGAAGGCATCAATGTTGGCCTGCTCATCTGCGAAGACGCATGGTTCGACGAACCGGGGCTGCTGGCGCGCAATTCAGGTGCCGAATTGATCGCGGTGCTCAACGCCTCGCCATTTCATGTGGGCAAGGGTGTCGAGCGGGTTTCGCGCATGGCTGATAGAGCCCGGTTCCTGGATGCGCCGGTTATCTATGCGCACCTGGTGGGCGGCCAGGATGAAGTCGTGTTCGACGGCGGGTCTTTTGCCGTCGATGCTGCCGGTGAACTCGTCGCCCGGGCACCGGCTTTCCAGGAGGATCTGTTTTATCTCGAAGCGGCGCGTGACGAAGGCAAACCCGCAGGACTGGCCCTCACTGGCAAGCTGGTACCCGAGCGAGCACCCGAGGCGGACCTCTGGGACGCTCTGGTGCTGGGCGTGCGCGACTACATCGGCAAAAACGGGTTCCCTGGCGTGTTGCTGGGTTTGTCGGGTGGCATCGACTCGGCGCTGGTGCTGGCAGTCGCCGTTGATGCCCTGGGCAAGGGCAGGGTGCGCGCCGTGATGATGCCCTCGCCCTACACGGCCGATATTTCGTGGATCGATGCGCGCGACATGGCAGCCCGCATGGGCGTGCGCTACGACGAGATTTCGATCACACCCCAGTTCGAGGCGTTCAAGGCGTCCCTGGCCGGCGAGTTCAAGGGCCTGCCCGAAGACACGACCGAAGAGAACATCCAGGCACGCATTCGCGGCGTTTTCCTGATGGCACTGTCCAACAAATTCGGCAGCATCGTCTTGACCACGGGCAACAAGAGCGAGATGGCAACCGGCTACTGCACCCTCTACGGCGACATGGCGGGCGGGTTCGCGGTGATCAAGGACCTGCTCAAGACGCAGGTTTTCGATCTGGCGCGCTGGCGAAACATCCACGATCCGTATGGCACGGGAATCGATCCGATTCCCCAGCGCATCATCACCCGGCCTCCCAGTGCGGAGCTGCGCCCCGACCAGACGGACCAGGACAGCCTGCCGCCCTATGACATCCTGGATGCGATCCTGGAGCGCTACATGGAAAACGACCAGGGCGTCGAAGAGATCATTGCGGCCGGCTTCGATCGGGCGGTGGTTGAACGCGTCGCCAGGCTGATTCGCATCAACGAGTACAAGCGCAGGCAATCTCCTGTGGGCATTCGGGTCAGCCATCGCAGCTTCGGCAAGGATTGGCGCTATCCTATTACCGGAAAGTTTCGCGCCTGAGCAAATCCGGTTGCGATCCCGCGAATCCGTCGACCACCCAGCAAGTCCCCGAGGAGACCCATGAAACAGATCACTGCCATCGTGAAGCCATTCAAGCTCGAAGAGGTCCGCGAAGCATTGGCCGATTGCGGCGTCACCGGTCTCACCGTCACCGAAGTCAAGGGCTTCGGCCGTCAGAAAGGCCACACCGAGCTTTATCGGGGGGCCGAGTACGTGGTCGATTTCCTGCCCAAGGTGAAAGTGGAAGTGGTCGTCAAGGATGACGACGCAGATCGCTGCGTAGACGCGATCGTCAAATCCGCCCGTACAGGCAAGATCGGCGACGGCAAGATTTTTGTCACCAGCGTCGAGCGCGTTGTTCGGATCCGTACCGGCGAAACGGACGAATCCGCTGTCTGACGTCGGCGCGGACCACTCCCGGTCTGCAGGCTGCTTCCCAGCCCTCAGGCTGCTTCCCAGCCCTCAGGCTGCTTCTTTACCCAGGGTGAAGTAGAACGAGGCGCCCTGGTTCGGCTTTGCAACCGCCCAAATACGACCCGAGTGCCGCGCCACAATGCGGCGGACATTTGCCAGACCAATGCCGGTCCCCGGAAATTCCGCCTGCTTGTGCAATCGCTGGAACACGCCGAACAGGTTCGCTGAATAGGCCATGTCGAAGCCGACGCCGTTGTCGCGAACTTCATAGACCACTTCGCCTTCGGGTCCAATCAGTGAGCTGATCTCGACCTGGGCAACCTTTCCTGTGTCGCTGAACTTGCAGGCGTTGCCCAGGAGGTTATCCATCACAAGCTGCAACAGTCGCGGATCGCCCTGCGCCATCAGGCCCGGCTGGATCTTTGCGCTGAGATTGCGCCCCGGATATTGACGTTCGCAATTTTCGAATGCGCGGTGGGCCATCGCGCTAAAGTCCACCGTCTCCCAGAGGAGCTCGGTGCGTGTCACGGTGGCGAGCGAAAGCAGCGCGTCGATCATTTCCGAAGTTTGCTGCACGCCTTCATGCATTCGCGCGAGGTAGTGCAGGGCCTTGGGGTCTGCCGTGGGTGACAAGAGTGCCTCCAGCGCCTGGCTAAAGCCGCCGATGGCGGTCAACGGTGCGCGCAGGTCGTGGGCTACCGAATAAGAGAAGGCCTGCAACTCGTGATTGGCAGTTTCGAGCTGGGCGGTGCGATGGCGAACGCGCTGCTCGAGTTCGGCATTGAGGCTCAGGATTTCCTGCTGGTGCGCCCTCGACTCGGTGACGTCCTGGGTGACGCAAAGCACGCCATCGACTCCACCTGCGTCCAAGCGCAGGGCGACAGCGTGCGTCTCGATCCACATGATTCGACCTTTGAGGCCGATTGCACGTGCCTGCAGGCGCTGGCTTTCTCCGAGCAAGACCTGCTCGTGCATGGCGACGTACTTGTCCCTGTCTTCTTCATGCACGAATTCCAGCACACCACGACCGATGAGCTCATCGGCAGAGTCAGCCTGTAGAAGGCGCATTCCTGCCGGATTGATTTCCCGTATCCGGGCGTCCGGTGCCAGGATCTTCACGCACTCAGGCTGGTTGTCGATCACCGAGCGCATCCGCGCTTCGCTGGCACGCAAGGCAGCATCCATCTGCCGGCGCTCGGCCTCACGTTCGCGCGCCTCGATCGCAAACGAAAAGTTGTCTGCGAGCGAAGTGAAAAGAGTCAGTTCCTGTTCGTCGAAATAAAGCGGCTCTGCCGCATAGATGAAGAACACGGCAACGGAACGTCCGTCCTGCTTGAGCGGAAACGCCGCGCAACTCCGGTAACCGTGCTTGAGTGCCTCCTTGCGAAACGCAAATGATCCGGAGTCAGCCTCGATGTCGTTGCATACCGAAGCTTCGCCAGTCCGGAATGCCATGCCGCCGGGGCCCAGGCCGGCGGGCGAAGATGTATCTGTCAGGATGCGGACGGAGTCGATATAGCCCACATCCTTGCCCCACCGGGCCACCGGCAGCAGCTGATGAGTCACCGGGTCGTTGCGGCCTACCCAGGCCATCATGAACCCGCCGCGCTCGACGGCAATTCGGCATGCTTCCAGGTACAACTGCTGTTCGCCGGGAATCCGGATGATGGCTTCATTGATACCGCTGGCCACGGCATAAAGGCGGTTGAGGCGTTTGATTCGTTCAGCCGCCAGCATGAAATATCTGCCTCAGATTTGCGACAACGCGCTGTGGCGGACCGCGAGCTTGCTGGCCTCGAGCAGTGCCGGCAACAGAACATCGGGGTCGCTCTCTACACGGATGAGGTCCATCAACCAGTCACCCATGAATTCTTCCTCGACACCTGTACGCAGGAAGGCCCGCAGGTGAGCGTAGTAGCCACCCCAATCGAGCAGGCCGATCGGCTTGTCGTGGTAGCCCAGCTGCCGCCAGGTCCAGACCTCAAAAAATTCTTCCAGCGTTCCAATGCCGCCCGGCAGCGCAAGGAACGCATCGGCACGCTCGGCCATCATGCGTTTTCTGTCGTGCATGTTCTCCACCACATGCAGTTCGGTGCAATCGCGCTTGGCGTGTTCTTTTTCGACAAGCGCTCGGGGAATCACGCCGACAACACGTCCACCCGACGCGAGAGTTGCGTCCGCGAGGATGCCCATCAGGCCACCGTTGCCCCCGCCGTACACCAGCTGCCCACCGCTTTGCCCGATCCAGGTGCCCACCTGGCGCGCAACGCCCTCAAACTGCGCTGGACCACGCGATCCGCAATAGACGCACAACGAAAATGCCTGGCTCACATGTTTCCCTGGATCGTGCTGGGGCTCTGATTGTCACCGACTGTCACCGCAATTGGTGGCCAGGGCCGATTTACAGGTCCTGGGCTTCAACCGGCACCAGCGACGTGCCGGCAAGCGCGTCATGCCAGAACTGGCGCTGGGGATGCAGATAGCTCAGCAATGCCCAGATGGTGATCCAGGCGCCGACGGCCAGCGAAACCTGCGCGGCACCAAGTTTGAGCGGCGCAACGAATGCAACCGGCGGAAGCACCCAGAGCCAGCAACAGGCGTATCGAAACAGTGCGCGCACCTGGCTGGGCGCAGCCCCATTGCGATCCACCACCCTGATCCGCCAGGTGCGCATCGCCAGCGTCTGACCCCTGGCCCAGCACCATGCAAAGTAGATGCCGAAAATGATCACGAGAAAGGCGATGAGAATCGGGCGGCGGTTGTCCATCCCGCTTTTCATCTGGCCGGCGATGCTGAAAACCAGGGTCGCCGCAAACGCAATGCCGAAGAGCAACATGGCTTCGTACAGCCAGCAGGCCATGCGCCTGGCGAGCGGAGGCGCCATCAATTGGTCTGGGTGCCCGGCGTGCCGGGTTGCTGAGGCAACAGGGTGTTATGGTCGACCTGATTTGGCGCTACCGTAATGCGGGGCGCTTTAACGTCCGGCTTGGGTCGGCCTGACTTCGGAACCACGGCCAGCTTTTCCGGAGCGACAGGTTTGACCGCTGCGGCAGTAGCCGGCGGTTTGGCGGCAGCGGCGGCCCCGGCCAGTTTCTTTCTTTCTTCGGGGGTTAGCGCCTGATAGGCCTCCCATTTGGCCCTCTTGTCGTCAGGTGCGAGCTTTTGTGACTCGCCGAAATTGAGCCGGGCCTGCGAGCGCTGTTGCGCGCTCATGCCGACCCATTCGGTCATGCGGCTACGCAACTTGGCCTGATCGTCCGGGGAAAGCCTGGGAAAGTTATCCGTGAGGGCGAGCCATTTGCGTTTTTGCGCCTCACTGACCGTATCCCATGTGCCGGCGAGCGGCGCAAGTACTTCTCGTTGCGCGGGAGAAATATCGGCCCATGCGGGCTGGGTCACGCGTTTGCCGACCGTCGCTGCCTTGACTGTTGGATTGGCAGCCTTCGCGCCAGCGGCGCGACTGGCGGGTGGTGCGGGGGCCTGCACCGCTGGCGTGGGAAGGGCTTGTGTAACGGGTGGAACCGGAGCCGTCTGCGCCATGCAGCTACCCGTTAGTGCCAGGAGCGTCAGCAGGGACAGGGTGAAATGGCGACGGGGCTTCATCGATAAAGGCATTGAGCGGTAGCCGAGCCCAGCCGGTCAGCGCTCTACGGTCTTGAGAAACTGGATGAAGCCGGGATCTACATAGGCCGCTGGCGGCAGGTCGTCGCTCAACAGCGCGGTATCGACTTCAGCAACTTCGCTCGCGCGGCGATCGTTTTCGAAACTGTGGATGAGGATGAGACCCGCAGCCAGCGCGATAAGGGGAAGTGCCGAAGCGATGCGGTTCCAGAGACTCTGGCGCTCGTCACCATTGCCCAGATTCAGCGCGCCAGCGGTCCCGGACAGGCTGACGACCGGTGCGAAGTGAATTTCGGGTACCAGTTTGCGCCGGGCCAGCGCTTGCGTGCGGGCAGCGCGCAAGCGCTCGCTCAGGTCGTAAGGCAAATCGGCTGCGCCAGCAGCAAGGCGGGCGGCCACCTGGCGGCCGAAGCGATCCTGCAGTGGGGCTGTGGATTGCTGGTTTTGGTTATTGGTCATGGTTGTATTCCCTTTGCCTTCAGTGCTTTACTGAGGGCCTGGACTGCACGGGAACAGTGTGTCTTGACACTGCCTTCCGAGCAACCCATGGCCGCCGCCGTTTCGGCCACGTCCATCTCCTCCCAGTAACGCATCAGGAACGCTTCGCGTTGACGGCCCGGCAGGTCTTGTATCTGCGATTCGATTTCTCGCAAGATCTGCGCCCGTCTCGTGGTGTCTTCCGCGCTCTCTGCCTGCTGAGAGCCGGGTTCGGACGTAAAAGTTTCCAGCAGGTCGAAATCTCCTTCCTCGTTCGCGGATTCAAAATCGCCCAGGTTGGAGAAAAGCGCGTTGCGGGTCTTCTTCCTGCGAAAGTGGTCAAGCGTGCAGTTCGACAGGATTCGCTGAAAGAGCATCGGGAGCTCATTGGGCGGCTTGTCGCCGTAATGCTCGGCAAGCTTCATCATGCTGTCCTGCACGATGTCGAGCGCGGCTTCCTCATCGCGCACGTGATAGACCGAGCGCTTGAAAGCTCGCTTCTCCACGCTTTTGAGGAAGTCGGAAAGTTCTAGTTCTGTTGCCAAGGAAGGGGCGCCTGGAACGGCTCAGGAGGTCTCTTTGAGTGCGGGCGCGCGCGCCGTTTCGAACTGCTGCCACAAATTATCGCATCGTGAATTGGGGCGGCTTCCGGCTCGTCGTGTTGCAGTGCGATAATGCGGCTGCAATTCAAAAGGCAAACGAGCCCTGATCCGGCGATGCGATAGGCGCGCCCATGGTCTGTGGTTCTAAGTCCCGCACCGGCCTCACAAGGGCTCGCGAGGGGCACCCAAGGTTTTTCGTCAGAGAAAATCACAAAGGTTCATCATGGAAATTTCCAAGGCCGAGCTCACCTCGGCAGCGGCCGCTTCGGCCCAATCTGCTTCCACAGCATCAGCGTCATCTGCGCCCGAACTTCGCGGCGCCGAAATCCTCATCAAGGCCCTGCAGGCCGAGAACGTCAAGTACGTCTGGGGCTATCCCGGCGGTGCGGTGCTGCACATCTACGACGCGTTCTACAAGCAGGACACCATCCAGCACGTCCTGGTGCGCCACGAACAAGCGGCCGTCCACGCAGCGGATGGGTATGCCCGGGCCACTGGCGATGTTGGTGTTGCGCTGGTCACGTCGGGTCCCGGAGTGACGAATGCCGTGACGGGCATTGCGACCGCCTACATGGACAGCATTCCGATGGTCATCATCACCGGCCAGGTTCCGGTGCCCGCCATCGGCCTTGATGCATTCCAGGAGTGCGACACGGTCGGCATCACGCGCCCCATCGTCAAGCACAACTTCCTCGTGAAAGACGTTCGCCAGATGGCGGAAGTGCTCAAGAAGGCGTTTCACATTGCACGCAGCGGCCGTCCCGGACCGGTGGTGGTGGATATTCCGAAGGACGTGTCTTTCAACAAGACCCCGTACCACGGCTATCCCGACAAGGTCGAGATGCGCTCGTACAACCCTGTCCGCAAGGGACACGGGGGCCAGATTCGCAAGGCGCTGCAATTGCTCATGGCAGCGAAGCGTCCGTACATCTACACCGGCGGCGGCGTGATTCTGGGTAACGCGACCGGCGAATTGCGCCAGCTCGTGGACATGCTTGGCTACCCATGCACCAACACCTTGATGGGTCTGGGCTCCTATCCGGCAACCGACCCGAAGTTCCTGGGCATGCTCGGCATGCACGGCACGATCGAGGCCAACAATGCGATGCAAAACTGCGACGTTCTGCTGGCGGTTGGCGCGCGGTTCGACGATCGCGTGATCGGCAACCCCAAGCACTTCGCCCAGAACGAGCGCAAGATAATTCACATCGACATCGATCCATCGAGCATCTCCAAGCGGGTCAAGGTCGATATCCCGATCGTCGGCGATGTGAAAGACGTTCTGACCGAGCTGATCGCGATGATCAGGGAACTCAACACCAAGCCCGATGCGGCGGCGTTGGGCGCATGGTGGGAAACCATCAATGCATGGCGCGGCAAGGATTGCCTGAAGTACGACCGTGGCAACAAGGATGTGATCAAGCCGCAGTACGTCGTCGAGACGCTCTACAACATGACCAAGGACGCCGACACCTACATCACATCCGATGTCGGTCAGCATCAGATGTGGGCTGCGCAGTACTACAAGTTCAACGAACCGCGTCGCTGGATCAATTCGGGCGGCCTGGGCACGATGGGCGTCGGCATTCCGTATGCCATGGGCATCAAGCTCGCCAAGCCGGACAGCGAGGTGTACTGCGTGACCGGCGAGGGCTCTGTGCAGATGTGCATCCAGGAGCTTTCGACCTGCCTGCAATACAACACGCCGATCAAGATCGTTTCGCTCAACAACCGTTACCTTGGCATGGTGCGTCAGTGGCAGGAGATCGACTACGAGGGGCGCTACAGCAGCAGCTACATGGACGCACTGCCGAATTTCGTGAAGCTGGCCGAGGCGTACGGGCACGTGGGCATGCTCATCGAGCATCCGCGTGACGTGGAGCCGGCGCTGAAAGAAGCACGCAAGCTCAAGGACCGCACCGTGTTCATGGACTTCCGCACCGACCCGACCGAGAACGTCTTTCCGATGGTGAAAGCGGGCAAGGGAATTACCGAGATGCTGCTGGGAAGCGAAGACCTGTAACAATCACCCTGTCATTGCGGACTCGATCCGCAATCCATGTCTTTCCGAGTCATGGATGCCGGAGCGAATCCGGCATGACAGCCAAGACAGACGAATCTATTGGCTTGCCAAGCCGCCCGGTTACCGCCGGACGGGGAGGGCACCGAAAAGAGGAATCACAAAACATGAAACACATCATTGCCGTCCTGCTGGAAAACGAGCCCGGTGCTCTTTCTCGCGTCGTGGGCCTGTTCTCGGCCCGCGGCTACAACATCGAATCGCTGACGGTGGCGCCCACCGAAGACCCATCGCTCTCGCGCATGACGATCCAGACCACGGGTTCGGACGACGTCATCGAGCAGATCACGAAGCACCTCAACCGCCTCATCGAGGTGGTGAAGGTCGTGGACCTGACTGAGGGTTCGTACACCGAGCGCGAACTCATGATGGTCAAGGTGCGCGCCGTGGGCAAGGAGCGTGAAGAGATGAAACGCATGGCCGACATTTTTCGCGGCCGCATCATCGACGTGACCGAAAAGAGCTACACCATCGAACTCACCGGCGACCAGGGCAAGAACGATGCGTTCCTGGAAGCCATCGACCGCACCGCGATCCTGGAGACGGTTCGCACGGGCTCCAGCGGCATCGGCCGCGGCGAACGAATTTTGCGAGTCTAGAGGATGGCCCCCACGCTTTGCACTGCGTGTCATGCGCTGCCCCCCGAGGGGGCTGATTTTCCTAGGGGCGGCCCGTCGGAAAATCGTCACTTTTAATTGACAATTTCAACCCGGAGAAAAGACCATGAAGGTTTATTACGACAAGGACTGCGACCTGAGCCTGATCAAGGGCAAGACGGTTGCCATCATCGGCTACGGCTCGCAAGGCCATGCACATGCCCAGAACCTGAACGACAGCGGCGTCAAGGTCGTGGTCGGCCTGCGCAAGGGCGGGGCTTCGTGGCCGAAGGTCGAGAAGGCCGGCCTCAAGGTGGCCGAAGTCGCGGACGCCGTGAAATCGGCAGACGTGGTGATGATTCTCCTGCCCGACGAGCAGATCGCCCAGGTGTACAAGGACGACATCGAGCCGCATATCAAGCAGGGCGCGTCGCTGGTGTTCGCTCACGGCTTCAACGTGCATTACGGCTTTGTCACCCCGCGCGCCGATCTCGACGTGTGGATGGTCGCGCCGAAGGCACCGGGCCACACGGTTCGCGGCACCTACGCCCAGGGCGGCGGCGTGCCTCACCTGGTCGCGGTGAGCCAGGACAAGTCGGGCAAGGCGCGTGACCTCGCGCTCAGCTATGCAATGGCCAATGGCGGCGGCAAGGCCGGCATCATCGAGACCAACTTCCGCGAAGAAACCGAAACTGACCTGTTCGGCGAGCAAGCCGTTCTGTGCGGTGGAACCGTCGAGTTGATCAAGGCTGGGTTCGAGACGCTGGTGGAAGCCGGCTACGCGCCCGAGATGGCGTACTTCGAGTGCCTGCACGAACTCAAGCTGATCGTGGACATGATTTATGAAGGCGGCATCGCCAACATGAACTATTCAATCTCCAACAACGCCGAGTACGGCGAGTACGTGACCGGTCCGCGCATCGTGACCGAAGAGACGAAGAAGGAAATGAAGCGCGTGCTCAAGGACATCCAGTCCGGCGAATATGCGAAGAACTTCATCCTGGAAAACCGTGCCGGCGCGCCGACGCTGCTGTCCAGGCGCCGCCTGATGGCCGAGCACCAGATCGAAACCGTGGGCGAAACGCTGCGGGCCATGATGCCCTGGATCAAGAAGAACAAGCTGGTTGATCAAACCAGAAACTGATGGATCTTCCTCCTTCCCCCTCTGGGGGAAGGCCGGGATGGGGGCACGGCTGATGCAGCGCTTACACTCGCAGCCATGCACGACGGAAACGATCATCAGGACCCCACGCCCGCCTCTGGCATCGCGGTGCGCAAGCGGCGCAAGGGCATCTACATCCTGCCCAATCTCTTCACCCTCGCAGCACTTTTCGGCGGTTTTTACGGCATCGTGATGGCCATGGACGGCCGCTTTGATCAGGCGGCAGTCGGCGTGTTCTGCGCGATGGTGCTCGACAGCCTCGATGGCCGCGTAGCGCGCATGACCAATACCCAGAGCGCGTTCGGCGAGCAGATGGATTCGCTCTCGGACATGGTGTCGTTCGGCGCTGCTCCCGCCTTGATCGCCTACACATGGTCGCTCAAGGACCTGGGCCGCTGGGGCTGGATCGCAGCCTTCGTTTATTGCTCGTGCGCTGCATTGCGGCTTGCGCGTTTCAACGTCAACACCGCCGTGGTCGACAAGCGTTACTTTCAGGGCCTGCCTTCACCGGCCGCAGCGGCCTTGCTCGCCGGCTTCATCTGGGTCATGAATGACATGGGCATCGCCGGACCGCAGCTATCGTGGTACGTGTTCGCGCTGGCGCTGTACGCGGGGCTGACGATGGTCACCAACGTGCCGTTCTACAGCTTCAAGGACATCCAGATGAAGAAGAGCGTGCCGTTCGCGGTGGTCGTTCTCATCGCGCTCGGAATCGCTATTGTCAATATCCACCCGCCCATCGTCATGTTCGCGATGTTTGTGATTTATGGCGTCTCGGGGTATGTGGTTTATGCGTGGCGCCGCGCCAAGGGCCAACGCGCAAGCGTGATCAGCACTTCGACCGACGAGCCTGAAGAGACTGGGTTGCATCGCTGAGGCTGCCTGACCGCCTCGGGGTAGATCGGGGGCAACGGCACGGGAACCGGACTTTCGGTTCGGAACCTTCTGATCCGGATGGTCACTCAGTTGAAACTTCAACTGGAGATCCAAAAGTGCGAACGCCACCTGACTCACCACGCCTTGCCGTAAGTCCTCTTGTTGCATCTTCGGCGGCGCAGTCAACGTCTTCCTCGCGTGCCGAAATGCGCCAGCCAGTATCGCCCCGCGCGAACCCGCATTTGCTGAGGGCCGAAGCTGCCGGCGAAGTCCCTCGTGCCTTCCACATCCCCGGCGGGCTGCGTCTGCATGTGGTTTCGCAAGCAGAAGACGACGCGGGCGATGAGCCCGCGCAGCAGGCCGAATTTCGGGATCTCCTGTACAAACTGCGCGTGCCGAATCAGCCTCCCGGACGCCTGTTGGGCATCTTGATGCAGGCGCGGTTGGTCATGCAGCGTCACGCCCCGCTGCAGGCACCGGGTGCAGTGGAATCGGATGAGATGCAGCGCATGCAGGCTGAATTGGTGGAGTGCCTGGATGACACGCTCGTGAGTCGTCAGGTTCCGTTGTTCGCGATGAAAGGCATCGCCGTATTGGAGCTAGCGAATGCTGTGTTTCATATGGACTGTCATGCCGCGAGTGCAGAAGAGCCCCCGTGCACGGATGTGGCGCCTGGAACCCTTCCATTGGCAGCACTATGCTTCGAGACATTGGGCGAGCTGCGTGCGCTTGCATCTGATCTCGGTAGCAGGGCATTGGTCCAAACCATCAGCCATGAGTTGCTTTTGCTCGATCGTGACTGCGAAAACGCTCTGGAGCTGATTGCGCAACAACCACTTGGCGATGTGTCCAGGGATGTCCTGGATCGCATGGAGTTGGCTTGCAAGCGCGCGCCGGCGGGGCGCGATGCGCTTGAACGAGTCGTCGCGGAGCTTCAGATGCGCAATGTGAGCGAGCTTGCACAGGACTGGCAAGGGTTTGAGGCAGGGGTTGATGCGCTGCCTGCCGAGGATGCCGGAGTGGATACCTTGAAATTGCTGGCGCATGCAGCGGCAAACCTTGCTTGGTGCATGGGTCGGGCTGAGCAGCTGGGCGTTGATCCGCCTGAATCTGCCGCCGAAAAGTCGCTATCGCTCGCGGGGACGCTGCGCTCTCGATACTCTCTTGAGGAATTTGCAACGCAGCTCGAAGGCCTCCGCCGAAGGGATCTGCGGGCCCTCGCAACAGTTGCGGGCGGCGCTCACGCCGAATTGATAGCGGCAGAGCTTGAGCGCCTGGACGAAGCAGGCCGTCAGCTCCTGGGCCGGCTCGATGCCATCCATCACATGGGCCCTCATGAAGCGGAAGACGCCGAAGTGCTGGCTCAAAGACTGGACAACCTGGACGTCAAGTTGAAAGTCCGCGGCGAGTTGAGAGCCTTGGCGCGGATAGACGCCAGCGCGAGGGCGGTACGTGATGCAACCCGGTTGATCGTAGCCAACGCGCCCGATATGACAACCCGTATTGTCGATGCATCGCACACCTTGCGCGAGCTGACTGCGGTGCTGGCCGAAACCGGACGATCTGACATCGCTGAGAGCAGCGCGCGGGGTCGCATCATTTGGGCCGTGCAGGGGACCGACTTGCAAGGCCTGCGCCACTCACAGCTGCTTCAGCTTGACGCCGCCCTGCGCGATCTAAGGCTCGACGAAGTGGTGCCCGACGACGTACTGCGTGTCCGAAATGAGATCACCGCATCGGATGCTGAATTCGATACCTGCCAGCAACTTGCGGCCGCTTCCGTCTTGCGCCTGGTAGACGTGGCCGACGACCATCTGGCCCGCATCCATGCGGCATTTGAACGCCATGCGGCCGATTCCGTGTTGTCGCGCGCAGTCCAGGGTGCGATTGCACGGCGATTCGCAAACGGTTAGCCCCTTTCCGTCTGCATTGCTGAGAGTTGGGTAGCGCGGCCGTATTGCGCCTCATCAGAGCCGAGCTCGATGAGCGCCAGGAAAACCCGGAAACGACCGGCGCCTGAAAGCCTGTGCTACATTGCCACCCATGAACCGAATTTCGCTGGCACTACTGCTATCTCCGCACGGGCGGAGACGGTAGCGCACGCGCAATTACCCCAAAAGTAATCCAACCAGTCTTCGGCCCGTTTGCACCAGCAGCGGGCCGTTTTGTTTTGGGCTGCTGGTTTTGAAGCCACTTGAAAGTCACAAACATGTTGAAGCAAGCTTCCAGCAAATACCGCGCTTTTCCCCCGGTACGTCTTGCCGACCGGACCTGGCCCGACGCCGTGCTGACGCGGCCTCCCATCTGGTGCAGCGTTGATCTGCGCGATGGCAACCAGGCTCTGATCGAGCCAATGGATATTCCGCGCAAGCTGCGCATGTTCGAGACACTGGTGAAGATTGGCTTCAAGGAAATCGAAGTGGGCTTTCCTTCTGCTTCGCAAGTGGAGTTCGAGTTCGTTCGCAAGCTGATCGAGGGCAACCTCATCCCCGAGGATGTGTCGATCCAGGTGCTGACGCAGGCCCGCGAACCCCTGATTCGTCGCACGTTTGAATCGCTTCAAGGTGCGAAGAAGGCCATCGTTCATCTGTACAACGCGACTGCGCCGGTGATGCGCAGAGTCGTGCTGGGCCTCGATGAAGACGGCATCGTCGAACTCGCGACCAGTCAGGCGCGGTTGTTCACGGAGCTTGCAGCGAAGCAGCCGGCAACGCAGTGGACGTTTCAGTATTCGCCCGAGATGTTCTCGGGCACCGAACTCGCGTTTTCCAAGCGGGTCGTCGATGCCGTCACTGAGGTCTGGCAACCGACCCCAGCGCGCAAGTGCATCGTGAACCTGCCTTCGACGGTGGAGCATTCCACGCCGAATATCTTTGCCGACATGATCGAGTGGATGCACCGCAATCTCGCGCGGCGTGACTCCATCGTGCTGTCGGTCCATCCGCATAACGATCGCGGAACTGGCACCGCAGCGGGCGAATTTGCCGTGATGGCCGGTGCCGACCGCCTCGAAGGCTGCCTGTTTGGAAACGGCGAGCGCACGGGCAACCTCGACCTCGTGAATGTCGCCCTGAATCTGTATTCGCAAGGTGTAGACCCTGGTCTGGACTTCGCCGACATCGACGAAATCCGACGCACTGTTGAACACTGCAACCAGCTTCCGGTGCATCCCCGCCATCCTTACGCCGGCGACCTGGTCTACACATCTTTTTCTGGATCGCATCAGGACGCGATCAAGAAGGCCTTCTCTGCCCGCAAGGAGGGCGACATCTGGGATATGCCGTACCTGCCACTCGACCCCAAGGACCTGGGCCGCAGCTACGAGGCGGTGATCCGCGTGAACAGCCAGTCGGGCAAGGGCGGAATCTCGTACCTGCTCGAAAGCGAATACGGCCTCGAGTTGCCACGCCGCCTGCAGATTGAATTCAGCCAGGTGGTGCAAACGGTGATGGATGCAACCGGCAAGGAACTCACGGCTCACGACATCTTCGATCTGTTCGAGCGCGAGTACGGCGTGCACAGCATTGCAGCGCCCGAGCACCAGGTGTTGCAGGAAGTCGAGGGCACTGAGCCCGGCCAAGGCAAGCGCGTCGCACTGAAAGCCGAGGTGGAGTTTTCAGGGCGCAGGCTGACGGTGGAAGGCGCTGGCAATGGCCCGATCGACGCCTTTGTGGAGGCCCTGGCAGCGGCAAGTGGTGAATCCATCCGCGTGCTGGACTACCATGAGCACGCCATCGGTTCCGGCGCGAATGCACAGGCCGTGGCTTACCTCGAACTGCGCATCGGCGAACGGACCCTGTTTGGCGTCGGCATGGATTCAAATATTGTTTCGGCTTCGCTCAAGGCCATTGTTTCAGGCCTGCAGCGAGCAACAGCAGCCAACAAGGACGCAGCATGGCAGACCAACTGATCATTTTCGACACCACCTTGCGCGACGGTGAGCAATCGCCGGGCGCTTCGATGACCAAGGACGAGAAGCTGCGCATCGCGCGCCAGCTGGAGCGCCTGAAGGTCGATGTGATCGAGGCGGGCTTTCCGGCCAGCTCCAACGGCGATTTCGAAGCCGTGCAGGCGATTGCCAATGCGATCCGCGAATCGACCATCTGCGGACTTTCACGCGCCAACGATCGCGACATCTCGCGCGCCGCTGAAGCGCTCAAGGGCGCCGCGCGAGCGCGCATCCACACCTTCATTGCGACGTCGCCGCTGCACATGGAAAAAAAGCTGCGCATGACGCCCGATGAAGTGCACGAGCAGGCGAGGCAGGCAGTGCGTTTTGCGCGCAACCTGTGCGGCGACGTCGAGTTTTCGCCGGAGGATGGCTATCGAAGCGAGATGGATTTCCTGTGCCGCGTGCTGGAGACCGTCATCGCCGAAGGCGCGACCACCATCAACGTACCCGATACCGTGGGCTATGCCGTCCCGGAGCTGTATGGCCAGTTCATCAAGACATTGCGCGAACGGGTGCCGAATTCGGACAAGGCAATCTGGTCTGTGCATTGCCACAACGATCTGGGCATGGCGGTGGCGAACTCTCTGGCGGGCGTGAAGATCGGCGGCGCGCGGCAGGTCGAATGCACCATCAACGGTCTGGGTGAGCGTGCGGGCAACTGTTCGCTCGAAGAGATCGTGATGGCCGTGAAGACCCGCAAGGACTACTTCGGCCTGGAGATGAATATCGATCCGAAGCACATCGTCGCGGCCAGTCGCATGGTGAGCCAGACCACGGGCTTCGTGGTCCAGCCGAACAAGGCGGTTGTGGGCGCGAATGCGTTTGCACATGCCAGCGGTATTCACCAGGACGGGGTGCTCAAGGCGCGAGACACCTACGAGATCATGCGAGCCGAAGACGTGGGCTGGAGCGCAAACAAGATCGTGCTGGGTAAGCTGTCCGGGCGCAATGCGTTCAAGGCGCGCCTGCAGGAACTGGGCGTGGCCATGGAAAGCGAGGCGGATGTGAACTCGGCTTTCGCGCGATTCAAGGAGCTTGCCGACCGCAAGAGCGACATCTTTGACGAGGACATCCTGGCACTGGTCGCCGACGAGAGCGTCGTTCACGACAACGAGCAGTACGGCTTCGTGTCGCTGGCCCAGCACAGCGAAACCGGTGAGCGTCCGCATGCGGCTGTTGTGTTCACCGTGGACGGCAAGGAAGTGCGTGGCGAGTCCGACGGAAATGGCCCCGTCGATGCATCGCTCAAGGCAATCGAATCACTGGTGAAAAGCGGCGCCGAGATGGTGCTGTACTCCGTCAACGCCATCAGTGGCTCAACAGAAAGCCAGGGCGAGGTCACGGTGCGGCTTCAGAACTCCGGCCGGGTCGTGAATGGGGTCGGTTCAGACCCGGACATCATCGTTGCCTCAGCCAAGGCCTATCTGAGCGCTCTCAACAAGCTGCAAAGCAAAGCTGATCGGGTTGCTGCACAGGGATAGTGCAAACCTTGATACTCATCAGGTAGCCTTAAGAAAGTTACATAAGTGTTTGATCTTGTGTAACTTTTTCTTTGTGGCTAAACTGTGCCGGTAATAGTTTGCGTTTTGGAGACTACCGGATGTATCAAGTGCCTTCGTACGCGATGAAATGGAAGCTCAGCCGCTTCCTCCAGGCCCTGGCCGCTGTCGCTGTGGCGATCAGTCTGGCACCGTCTGCCGCAGAGGCGGGACCGCGCAAGGGCACGGTAGCGAAAAAATACGAATCCAAGCGCGTCACACAGACCTTTGTGCACGCCAAACGCTCAGCCAGGCCTGTGTTCCGGGTTTCAGCTCCACCCCGCCTTTCCTACGGGCAACTTGCTGGGCTGCACGCCTCGCAAGATCCACTCGACCTGAAGTCCAGCGTAGCCCTCGTCATCGATCAGGACACGCGCGAAGTGCTCGTCAGCAAGAACGATTCGGCTGTCCTGCCGATCGCGTCTCTCACAAAACTCATGACGGGCCTGGTCGTCAGCGAAGCAAAGCTGCCGATGGACCAGGCCATCGAAATCACCCAGGACGACGTCGACACCGAAAAGGGTAGCAGTTCACGGCTGAAAGTAGGCACAGTGCTCACGCGCGGCGAGTTGATGCACCTGTCACTCATGTCCAGCGAGAACCGCGCTGCTCATGCGCTCGGGCGCACGTATCCAGGCGGTCTCACCATGTTTGTGTCGGCCATGAATGCACGGGCCAAGCTGATGGGCATGAAAGACACGCGCTACGTCGAGCCAACCGGTCTGTCCAGCAAGAATCAGTCGAGCGCCCATGACCTGGTGCGGCTTGTTTCGACGGCGCACAGCGACCCGGTGCTGCGCGAGCTGAGCACGTCGCCCGGACATCAGGTGGCTGTGGGCAATCGAACGCTCCAGTACAAAAATACCAATCGGCTCGTGAAGAACCCCGACTGGGAGATTGGTTTGCAAAAAACAGGCTACATCTCGGAGGCTGGGCAATGTCTCGTGATGCAGGCAAGCGTCGCCGGCCGCAAGTTGATCATGGTCTTCCTGGATTCGGCGGGCAAGCTGAGCCGTATCGGAGACGCTGAGCGCGTACGCAAGTGGGTTGAGACCCAGCCCGCAGGTCACGGTGTCAGCACGGTCATCCGGCAGGTTAGCGGCTAACCATAACTTGTCATGCGGGCTGCCGGGCTGCTCGGCATCGCCATCCACCGCAAAACGGCTCGACCTGTTGACTGTCAACCTTGAGCGGCAGCAGGCACCTTGTGACCCAGGGCCGATGAAATCTCCCTGGCCGTCGCCTGCAACTTTCCGACCCAGCCTTCGTCCAGCCGATCCGCAGGGGCGGAAATCGAAAGCCCCGCGACCAGCCTGCTCTGGTCGTCATAAATGCCGGCGGCTATGCAGCGCACGCCCAGTTCGAGCTCCTCGTTATCACGCGCAAAACCGTATTGGCGCGCCTTGGCGAGTTCACGCTCAAGAACCGGCAACTGCGTGATGCTGTTGCGGGTATGGCCGGCCAGCCCGGTTCGCGTTGCATAGGCCCGCACCCGGGTCGTGTCATCGGCTGCGAGAAACAGCTTTCCGGTTGAGGTGAGATGGAGCGGTGCCCGGCCACCAATGGCGCGCACGACCTGCATGCCGGAGCGTTCGCTGAAGGCCCTCTCGATGTACACGATTTCGTCGCCCTGGCGCATGCTCAGATTGACCGGTTGCTGAATGAGTTTGTGTAATTCGCGCATCGGAGTCAGCGCAGCGTCGCGAACATTCAGGCGCCCCTTCACGAGGTTGCCCAGTTCCAGCAGTCGCATGCCGAGCCGATAGTTGCCGGCTTCAGGCCGATCAACAAAGCGCCCGGTCGCCAGGTCATTCAGGATGCGGTGGGTTGTCGAGGGATGCAAGCCTGTCTTCTCGCTGATCTCCTTGAGTGAGACGGCTTCCTCGCGCGAGGCCAGCACGTCGATCAGCGAAAACATTCGCTCGATCACCTGGATCGTGGGAGTGGCCGGTGCGCCGCTATCGCGTTTTCTCATGACAGGCCCGAAGAAACAGTGGACCCTGATTTTATCATGTGAAAAATCAGACTTAAAGCTTCTGCAGTGGGTCAGTCCATTGGCCGTCGACAAGCACTTGATGCGGGTTGAACCTGGCCTTGTAATTCATCTTCGGGCTCTGGCCGATCCAGTAGCCGAGATACACATGAGCCAGGTTTAATCGCTTCGCCTGTTCGATCTGCCAAAGCACGCTGTAGGTGCCGTAGGCAGCCGACGCATCCGGCTCGTAGAACGTATAGACGGCCGAAATGCCGTCGCTCAGCACATCGAGGATCGACACCATGCGAAGTGCACCGGGAGAGCCGTCGTGCATCGTCTCGCGAAACTCCACCAGCCGCGAATTCACGCGGCTTTGCAAGAGAAACTGGGTGTACTGGTCGATGCTGTCGTGGTCCATGCCGCCACCTGCGTGACGACCGGTCTGATAACGCAGATAGAGGTGATAGTGCTCGGGAACGAAGCAGAGCTTGAGCACGCGTACCTGCAGGTCCGCGTGCTTGGCGCGCGCACGACGCTGGCTTCGATCGGGCTGGAATTGCGCCGCCATGACGCGAAGCGGCACACACGCACGGCACCCGTCGCAGTACGGCCGATAAGTGAACATGCCGCTGCGCCGAAACCCGGTGGTGACCAGGTCGGAGTACGCGTCGTTGTGAATCAGGTGGCTGGGCGTCGCGACTTGCGAACGTGCCAGTCTGCCCGGCAAGTAGCTGCACGGATACGGCGCCGTGGCATAGAACTGCAGGGTCTGAAGCGGAAGGTCCTTGAGGTGCGTCAAGCTCTTGTCTTCACTGGCAGAAGTGCATTCCAGTATACGGGGTCGAATCGCCAGACCGGCCCGGGTTCTGCAGCCTTCTCTGCAACTTGTGACACAAAGTCAGCTCTGGAGATTTCGCGCGCGCCGAGCGACGCAAGATGCCGGGTGTTCTGCTGGCAGTCGATGAATTCGATCTCGTGGTGGCGGCAAAGAGCGCACAAGGCAGCCAGCGCAATCTTCGATGCGTCGGTCTCCCGCGCGAACATCGATTCTCCGAAGACCGCGTTGCCGATCGCAATGAAGTACAGGCCGCCCACCAGCTTGCCGCCCCCGAATGTTTCCACGCTGTGGGCGTAGCCAGCCCGATGGAACGCCTGATACGCCTTCACCATTTGCGGAACGATCCACGTGCCCGATTGACCGGGTCGTGCGCTCATCGAACAGGCCTGGATCACTTCATCGAAAGCGGTATCGATTCGCACCTCGCAGCCCGGTCGAATGGCGAACCGTTCCAGCGTCTTGCGCAAGGACCGATGCAACCGGAACTCAGCGGGGTAGAGCACCATGCGCGGGTCCGTGCTCCACCAGAGCGTCGGCTGGCCTTCGCTGAACCACGGAAAGATTCCGCTGGAGTAGGCGCGGTGCAGCGTCGGCACATCAAGCACACCGCCGGCAGCCAGCAAGCCTGGTGCGGGCTCGAGCGGTCCCCAGGCGCACGAAACGTCGGGAAAGGGGTTGCCGGGTTCAAGCCAGGGAAGGTTCATCAGATCAGGCGTAAACAAGGGATGCAATTGGGCTCACGCCTGCTATTGTGGAGTCCGACGCAGCAGAATTAACGGGATGTGCTCGCGACCTTCAATGCAAGAAGTGAAACGGCGGCCAAATCGTTTACGTTTACCTTTGGTAGTGCCTGGAGGCGAGGGCAGCGTTGCATCACTCCGGCTTCACGCCATTGAGCTGCCGCATGGGCACCATGGCTTCTGCGCCGTTCATCGTGGTCCTGGCAGGGACTTATCGTGGGGTGGACGATTCAGTATCTTGGCGCGCCGGATCCATTGCGCGGCGCCGGCCACAAGCCCCGCGCTGATCAGGGCAAGCGCGAACGCAGAAACGCGGGGCATCTCGCCGAGCGTTACATACAGCACCACGAAGAACGCCGCGAAGCCGTGCAGGCCCATGATGAACCCGCCCATCAACGCCGCAGTCGCCTGTGCGCCGTGCCGGGGCAGCGTGAAGCACGGCATCACGGTACCCGTGATCGGCACGGCCAGCAGAAGGCCGCTCACGGCCGGCGGGAATGCATCGGCGCTGAGGATCACCGCGGCAGCCATCACCACGGCCGCCACCATACGCAGCACGATCTCGGCTCGGGGCAGGTGCACCGGCCCGATCGTGCGCTCCACGCGAGGCGATGCGAGGAGCCCGAGCGAGGGTGCGGCCAGCGCGATCACGCAGCTCGCGGCAGGAGGGAGTTGAAGCCACGTGAGCGCCAGGCCCACGATGGTGAACAGCACCAGCCCGAAGCCGACGCTCACCGGCCACGGCGCGACCCGCGCGGTCCACGCCACGCTCACGCTGTGCACGATCGATCCGGGAATGCACACCAGCGCCGCGAACGAGATGGCGCGCACCGCGTCCGCGCCGATGCCGAACAGCAGCACTGCGCAGATCGGCGCCGCGATCATCGGCATGCCGCCGACGATGCCGCCGAGCGCGTGGCCGTAGCGCCGGGCGGCCAGCGTCGCGAGCAGGATGGACGCCGCGACCAGCGCGAGCTTCAGCGCCAGCACGGCGTTCAGCGCGGGATGAAGCGCTGCTCGCGGAAGCTGTCGAAGATGCGGAAGAACATCTGTTCCGAATCCACGAATTCGTTGAACCCGAAGCGACGCGCCTTGGTGTTGTCCAGCATGATGTCCCAGGTGGGTGCGAAGGCGTAGTTCGCGAAGTGCCAGTTGGCCGCCTCGGCGAACGGTGTGGGCAGCAGGCCGTGCTCGCGCACGATCTCATTCCACAGCGGCTCCTTGTCGGCCATCATCGCTTCGAGGTCGATCTGCTGCACGCCGCCATTCTCGAGCCCGAAGTAATCGGCGATGCGCGGCCAGAGGTTCACCCAGCGGAAGTGGTCGCCGTTGACCATGTTGAATGCTTCGTTCGCGCAACCCGGCTCGGTCGCCGCCCACAACATGCCCTTGTTCAGCAGCTCCACGTCGCTGGCGCAGTGCACCGCGCGAAACGCGGCTTCGGGGCCGGGAAAGCGCAGCGGCAAGCCGAGCTTTTTGCACAGCGTCGCGTACACGGCAAGCGGCTTCGGCACATTGATGTCGCTGCGCGCGTAGCCGCACACGATGTGCGGTCGCATCAGCGACCAGCTCCAGCTTTTTCCCTGCGCCAGCTCCTTCAGGAAGTCTTCCTGTGTGTAGTAGAAGTTCGGCGGGAAGTGGCGCGCATCGCTTTCCTTCGCGGGCGTCTTGAACGGGCCGAGGTGCCGGCCGTAGTACTTGGAGCCTTGCAACAGGCACACGTGTTGCAGATCGGGCGTTGCGGCCTCGATCGCGGTCATCGCATTGCGAAACAGGTCCGTGTCCTGCGCGACCTTGTCGACCCAGCGGGTGCCCGTGGCATGCCCGGTCCAGAAGATGTGCGTCGCATTGCCCAGCGTGCCGAGTTGCCGGCGGCAATCCTCGGGATCGCTCATGTCGCAGGTCACGTGGCGTGCGCGGGTGTCGAATTCCGGCGCGCGGCGGGAGACGATGGTCACGTCCCAGTCGCCTTCGCGGTCGAGCAGCTGCGCCATGTTCGCGCCCACCATGCCCGTGCCGCCGAGGATCACGGCTACTTTCCCTGTCATACGAATCACCTGTGAAGAAAGATGGACTGGAGCGAGTCAGGACGCGGCAGTGCCGAGCCCGCGCGCGGCCAGCGCCGACTCGGCACCCGCGCCCAGCGCCAGCAGGGCGGCATCGCGCCCACCGGGGGCCGCGAGCATCAGCCCGACGGGCGCATCGCCCTTGCGATGGCACGGCAGGCTGAGCGCGCAGCCGTCCAGGAAATTGATGAGCGTCGAGTTGCGCAGGATCAGGATGTTGGCGGCGCCGTAGGCTTCATCGCTGTCCCGCAGCAATGCGATCGGCGGGGCCACGACGGGCACCGTCGGCAGCACCAGCGCGTGCGCGTTGGCCGCGGCGATGCGCTGCTCCACCGCCGCGATCCAGCGCACGCGCGCGGCTTCGAGCTCGATGAACTGCGCGGCGGTCATGGTCGCGCCCCGGCGTATGCGCATCATCACGCGCGGGTCGTACTCGCTGCCTGATTGCTCGATCAGCTTCGCGTGCCAGGCCCAGGCCTCGGCCGCCGTGTAGCCGCCCAGGCTGTTGAGCTGCGCGAGCTCGGCGAATTCGGGGATCTCGATGTCCACAATGCGCGCGCCGGCCGCTGTCAGGGCAGCGCAGGCATGCTCGAACGCAGCAGCCACCACGGCGTCCATGCCATCGCGAACCACGGTGCGCGGCAGTGCCAGCGTCGCGCCCGCCAGCGTGGCCGAGCGCGTATCGACAGGGCTCGACGCGGACAGCACGGCGTCGAGTTGCACACAGCAATCCACGGAGCGCGCCAATGGGCCGATCGAATCGAGCGCCGCCGACAGCGGTAGCGCGCCTTGCAGGGGAACACGTCGCGCCGTCGGCTTGAAGCCGGTGAGGCCGCACAGCGCCGACGGGATGCGCACCGAGCCGCCGGTGTCCGTACCGATGGCGGCGGCGCCCATGCCGTCGGTGACGGAGATCGCGGCGCCCGACGACGAGCCGCCGGGGATGCGCCCGGTCTCACGGTCCCAGGGATTTCGCGGCGTGCCGTGGTGCGGATTGAGGCCGAGGCCCGAGTAGGCAAACTCGGTCATGTTCGTGCGTCCCACGATGACGAGCCCGGCCGCGCGCAAACGCTGCACGACGACGCTGTCGGCACTCGCGGCCGGCGCGTTCTCCAGCACCCGCGATCCGGCGCGCGTGACTTGTCCCTGCTGGTCGAAGAGGTCTTTCACCGTGATCGGGATGCCCGCGAGCGGCGGCAGCGGCACACCGGCCTGGCGCATCCCGTCGATCGCGCGCGCGGTCGCGCGCGCGGTGTCGGCATGGACAGCGATGAACGTCGCGCGCGCTTCGCTGCCGTTCAGGGCCGCATCGAGCGCTTGCTCGGTCAGCGCGCTGCTGGTAGCGCGGCCGGCCGCGAGTTCGGCCTGCCAGTGAGCAAGCGGTTGGGATGGGAGGGCCATGTCGTTGTACGGAAGTTTCGTCAGCGGGCCGTCATCGCCTTCGGCAGGCTGAGGACGATTTCGGGGAAGACGGTGATGAGCACGGTGGCGATCACCATCAGGATGAAGAACGGCAGGCTCGCCTTGGCGACGGTGAAGATGTTCCTGCCGCTCAGGCTCTGCACCACGAAGAGGTTGAACCCCACCGGCGGTGTGATCTGCGCCATCTCCACCACCAGCACGATGAAGATGCCGAACCACAGCAGGTCGATGCCGGCGGCCTGCACGGCGGGCATGATCACCGACGTGGTGAGCAGCACGATCGAGATGCCGTCGAGGAAGCAGCCCAGGATGATGAAGAGCAGGGTGAGTGCGGCGATCAATCCCCAGGCGGGCAGCTTCGCCGCGGCGATCCACTCCGCGATGGCCGCCGGCAGTCCGGTGAAGCTCATGGCCGATGTGAGAAATGCCGCGCCCAGCAGGATGAAGAAGATCATCGTGGACGTGCGCACCGCGCCGAGCAGGCTGTCGATGAGCGTCGCGCGATTGAGCAGCCCGGACATGCCCGCGATCACCAGCGCGCCGACCACGCCGATCGCAGCGGCTTCGGTGGCGGTGGCCAACCCCGCATAGATGGAGCCGATGACGCCGATGATCAGCAGCACGACGGGCAATAGCCGGCCCGAAGCCCTCATCTTTTCCGCGAACGTGGTCTTGAAGGTGGCCGCCGGGATCTGGTCCTTGTGCATCAGCGACCAGATGGCGACATAGCCCGAGAACAGCAGCATCAGCATCAGCCCGGGCACCACGCCCGCGATGAAAAGGCGCGCGACCGAGACTTGGGCCGCGACGCCATACACGATCATGATGATCGAAGGAGGAATCAGCAGGCCCAGCGTACCGGACCCGGCGAGCGAGCCGAGCGAGATTCCTTCGGGGTAGCCGCGCGATTTCAGCTCGGGCAGCGAGATGCGGCCGATGGTCGCGGCGGTGGCGGCGGAAGACCCGCTCACCGCAGCGAAGATGCCGCAGCCCAGCACGTTGACGTGCAGCAGGCGGCCCGGCAGGCGCTCGACCCACGGCGCGAGGCCGGCGAACATGTCGTCGGACAGGCGCGTCCTGAAAAGTATTTCGCCCATCCAGATAAAAAGCGGCAGCGCCGTCATCGTCCAGCTCGCGCTCGATGCCCAGCTGGTGGTCGCGAGGATAGAGCCGACCGGCGCATCGGCGAACAGCATACCGACGATGCCGACCGCGAGCAGCGCAGGGGCGATCCAGACGCCCAGGCCCAGCAGGAGGAAAAGCGTGAAAAGCAATACCGCGGAAATCAGGGACAGTTCCATCACTCGCTCATTTCCGCGTTGTCGCTCAATTCAAACTGGCGGTTCTGCAGCACGCAGACGAGCCGCTCGGCAAAAGCCACGACCAGCAGGGCCGAGCCCAGCGCCATGGGCAGTTGCGGTACCCACAGGGGCACCGGCACCAGGCCTTGCGAGACTTCCTTGAGCTTGTAGCTCTCCAGGACGAACCCGACGCAGTACCACGCGAAAAAGGCCGCGATTGCGAGCCCGATGACGCTGGCGATGACTTCGAGCACGTGCCGGCCCGCAGGCGAGAGGAAACGCGTGAACACCTCCACCCGGATGTGTGAGCCGCAATGCAGCGCGTAGGGCAGGCCGAAGAAACCGGCGGCGGCCATCGCCCAGGCGGCGAACTCCTCGGCATCCCGCACGGTGGAGCCGAGGTTGCGCGCGATGACCTGCGCCAGGATCAACCCGCAGATGAGCACGAGGGAAGCTGCCGACAGCAGCCCCGAGGCCAGGTACAGGCGATGCAGCGCAGGCATGGCGCTTACTTCGGCATCTTGTCGACCAGGGCCTTGCCGTCGGCGCCGGCCTTCTTCACCCATTCGTCGGCCATCGTGGTGCCGATCTTCGCGAGGTCAGGCACCATCGCCGCGGGCATCGGGCCGACGGTCATGCCTTTGCTGGCGAGCGTCTGCGTGAGCGTCGCGGTCTGCTTGCGGGCTTCGTC
Organism: Ramlibacter sp.; assembly: GCA_046597415.1. Taxonomy (GTDB): domain Bacteria; phylum Pseudomonadota; class Gammaproteobacteria; order Burkholderiales; family Burkholderiaceae_C; genus Ramlibacter. The sequence goes on along the minus strand of JBKJKT010000128.1, from coordinate 4,263 downwards.
CCAGCCGCGCTTTTCGGCGGCGGCGGCAGCGTCCATCACGGCCTTCTGCGACGCGGGCGACAGCTTGGCGAACTCGCGCGCATTGACCATCGTCACGTTCTTCGGGATGAAGGCCTGCACGTCGTAGTAGTACTTCGAGAAGTCCCATGCCTGCGAGTCCACGCCCGTGGCGGGCGAGGTGATCATCGCTTCGATGAGGCCCGTGCCGAAGGCCTGCGGCACGTCACCCGAGTTCACAGTGGTGGGCGATGCGCCCATCAGCTCCACCATGCGCGAAGTCGCGGCGTTGTACGCGCGGAACTTCATGCCCTTGAAGTCGGACATGGCCTTGATCGGCACCTTGGTGTAGATGCCCTGGGGCGGCCACGGCACGCTGTACAGCAGCTTGATGCCCTGCTTGGCGAGCCGCTGCTCGATGCCGGGCTTGCTGGCCTGCCAGAGGGCCCAGGCGCTGTCGAAATTGCGGGCCATCAGCGGCACGGCGTCGACTTCGAACATCGCGTCCTCGTTGCCCAGCACCGAGATGAGCACGTCGCCCACCGGCACCTGGCCGGTCTGCACGGCGCGCTTCAGGTCAGGGCGCTTGAAGAGGACGGAGTTCGAGTGAACCTTGATCTCCAGTTCGCCCTTGGTGGCCTTGCCCACGTCGGCGGCGAATTCCTTCGCCACCGCGGTGATGTAGTTGCCGTCCGGCTGTTCGGCGGACATGTTCCATTTTTCCGCGGCATGCGCGGAGGTCCAACCCAGGCACGCGATGGTGCAGGCGGACAGAAGGTAGCGTCGGCTCAAGGTCATGGCAGCTCTCCTTAAAAAAACTTTGGGGGGAATTCAGCCCAGCCGCCAGAGCAACTGGAAGGTATGGACATCGGCATCCTGCAGGCCCACGGTGCGGGCGAGCAACTGCGCCTGGGTGCGCGCTGCGTCCAGCCGCGACGCTTCGATCATCACCAGCGCGTCCGCAGGCGCCGGTGGCGCGTCGGCCGTCACGGGCGTCGACAGCGGGGCGTCCGTCTCCAGCACGCTGGCGCGGACGATGAATTCTTCTTCCACGCTGGACACCGTGCGCTTCATGAGCAAAGGCTGCAAACCCGGCTCCAGCAGTTTGGCCGGCGGCACCACGAAGACGGACACGGCCCAGCCTTCGCCCTCGCCGGCTTCCACCGTGAGCTCGCCCACGCGGCGCTGCGTGCCGCGCATGCGCTTGAAGTTGTCCAGCGACCAGGGCGTCTGGTTGGCGAACGCGCGCCGGTACGGCTCGGACGTGAACACACCCAGCGTGTCGGTGTAGTACAGCGCGAGGTAGGGCCGGGGGCAGTCGTCCACGGCAACGAAGCGGCGAGCGTTCTGGAAGCCGGGGATCGCCACGCGTTCCTGCATGTGTTCGCGGTCGTACCAGCGGTTGAAATCGGATTCGTGTTCCGGATCGATGGCGGTCCAGATGCAGAGCAGTCCACGGGGCTTGTTGCCGGTCATGTCAGTTCGGTGTTGTCGGTTGTGGAGGTTGTACGCCAGTGTTCCGGTTATCGGCCCGCCCGTCCAACAAATAATAATCGCGCACCGCGATCAACTAATCTGATGACCCGGGTAATCCCGTATCGCCTGGCTCGACAGTGGCTTTCACGCGCGACCACGGATCCGGGACAGGCGTTGCGCTGGGCAGGCGCGCCACGTGCGCCGGCAGCGCGCGCGCGAAGTCCTGCGCCGTCTGCTGGGCCTGCACGGCGATCTGCTGGAAGAGCGGCGTCTCGGGTCCCGACCGGTAGGTGCACACGAGCTGCATGTCGGGCATCTCCGTGTCGAGCTGGAGCATCTGAACGTCGCCGTCGGCGAGTTCGCGCTGGATGATAGCCGGGGGGATCATTGCGAGGCCGAAGCCGTCGACCACGAGCCGGATCATCGCGGACACCGATGTCATGCAGTTCACGTGCACCCGGCGATCAACGTGCTCATCCAGGAGGCGCTCGATGAAGCGGTGCGGTCCCGAGTTGCGCGAAAAACTAAGCACCGGAAAATTCGCGAGATCGGACAAGGTCAGCAACTCGCCATGCAGGTTGAGCGATGTGGCGCCGACCCAGCGCATCGGGAAATCGCACAGCGGGAGGTTTTGCACGTTCGGGCTGAGCACGTTGTCGGTGTGGAGGATGAGGTCGAGGTTGCCCTTGCCGAACTGCTCGATGAGCTTGATGGTCGTGTCGCCGGCCAGCTCCACCTCGATCTGCGGCCACGTCCGGTGGATGCGCGCCATGAGGTCGGGAAACCACGAGTGGATGATCGACTCGATCACGCCGATGCGGATGACGCCGGTGAACAGCGCCCGGTCCTTCAGGCTGTCGACCATCTCATGCGAGATGCGCAGGATGCGGTCGGCGAACACCAGCGCCTTGCCGCCTTCGTGCGTGAGCTTGACTTCGCGGTCGCCGCGGTCGAAGAGACGCACGCCGAGTTCCTGCTCGAGCGTGGCGATGCGGCTGGACACGGCGGCCTGCGTCGTGTGCAGCTTCTCCGCCGTCATCCGGAAATTGCGCAGCTTGGCGAGCCACACGAAGGTTTCGAGGAAGCGCAAGTTCATAGCACATCCTAGCGCGGCGGTGACACCGTAAAAGAAGATCAATACGAACTCTGCGCTTTCAAAGCAAAATTGACAGGATGTGTTCGCACTACACCGCCATCAAGAACCGCGAGCTGTACTACCGGCGCTTCGGTGTCTACCCACCGGCACACGATTACGTGCAGGACATGTGGCCCAAGTACATGGGCGCATTCATCCGGCGACCTCCCGAGCTGGAGTCCGGAGACGAAGCCGTGCCGGCGCTCGAGTCAGTGCTCGGGCGATGGGGACTCGTCCCATTCGCCACGAAGGACGCGGCCAAGCAGCTCAAGCTCTCGACTTTCAATGCGCGAAGCGAATCAGCGACGAAATCGTTCACCTTCGGCAGCGCGTGGCGGCGGGGGCAGCGGTGCATCATTCCGGCCGAAGCCATATTCGAACCCGATTGGCGAAGCGGCAAGCACGTCCCGACGCGTATCACGCGTGCAGACGGCGCGCCGCTGGCAGTGGCCGGTCTCTGGGACAGCTGGAACTCGCCTGAAGGGCCGCTACTGAGTTTTACGATGCTGACCGTGAACGCCGACAACCACGAGTTCATGTGCAACTACCACCGGCCCGGCGACGAGAAGCGCATGGTCGTTTTGTTGCACGAGGACGAATATGACGCGTGGCTCGATGCACCACCCGAGGCCACAAACGATTTCATGCGTGCGTGCCCACCGGGGGCGCTGGCGGCGAGTGTTCCGGAGCGAACGCCCAAGCCGGAAGCGACGCCCAAGCCGCTACAGGTGCCTTCAGAGCCACCTGAGCCCGGGTTGTTCTGAGGGCTCAATAGCCTTCAGTGATTGCGATCGATGTCCAGTAATCGACCGGCCCGATATCGACATAGTCGCCGCTAACCAGCGGCGCGTAATACAGCACGCGACCATCCCCGATCGCCAGGTACACATCGAACTGCGCGTAGTGCCGGAACTTGTAGCCAAGGTAATCGCCCGAACTCGAAGCCACCGGCGCCAGATAGGTCGGGTACTTGGCTTCGATGTAGTTGAAGATGCGGTCGTCGGCGTTTGCGGGTGCCGGGACTTCAGTGGCTCCCGTCACCAGGACAACCTGGGACCGCGTCGGAAGTCCGCCCTGCCAGTTTTGCACAGGCAATTCGCTGAGTGGCCACTGCGTACCAGTGACGTTTATGCGCTGCAGGTTGGCGATCCGTTCAGCCACCTCCAGGCCCGGGACGGTAACGCGGCCAAAAACCGTGAATCCACCGTTATTGCTATCCAGGAAGGTGTTGTTGCCCATGTTGATGAACCACTGGTTCGTGGCGCTGTTGGGTTGACCGCCCACCTTGGCCATAGCTACCGTGCCGCGAACGTTGGAACGGGAAGGGCTGAAGTCGTTCGGAATCTGCCCCCTGGAGGGGACGGCGGTGAGCGCCGAGCAGCACGGGTTGTTCGGCCCCTCGGGCCAGCGAATGCCGCCGCCCTGAATGACAAAAGGCGTGGCAGGCGTGGAGAGCGTGGCAGGATTCCAGGCACTGCGATGAACCATAGAACTGATGTAGTCGCCGCCGCGAACATAGGCCAGAAAGTTGTTCACTGTTATCGGCGTCTCGCTGTCGAGAAGCCTGATATCCATCGGCCCTTGCGTCGTGTGCAGGCGCACCATCGTGCTCTGGGCATAAGCTGGCCCGGCTGTGACAAGCGCAGACAGCAGGA
>JBKJKT010000263.1:0-25558 GCA_046597415.1 Ramlibacter sp. | reverse complement strand
GGGGGTGGTGGTGGCGGTGCTGCAGAGACCGTCAGCAGCAATGCGCCGCCGGGGGCCCCGGCAAAGCTAACCTCGTAGCCGGGGACTATCGGGGCTACTCCCGCAACTGCCACGTTGCTGCGAATCACGTCAAATTCGTCCAACGGCTCAACCGTAGCGAGCTCGTTGACAACAACGCTAACTCCGCTGGCAAGCGCCACGGCTCCGGTGAAGTCCACGACGTCGTGGACATTGGGGTTGGTCAGGTCCACTAACACCTTCGAGCCGCCATGGAGAACCGACGAAGCCGCTGAGATAAACAAGGTTCCGACGGTGCCATCGCTACCCGGAGTTAGGGTCCCGTAGTTGTTGAACGTGCCTTCGCCAATCTGGAGCAGGCCTGTGCCCATGATGACGCCCGTCGATGCATTCTCGAAGTCGCTTGCGCCGGTATCGAGCGATGTGCCGGTTGCCAGGCGGATGGTTCCGCCGTTACTGGGGAACACGCCGGCCGGGAATTTCAAGCTGCCATGGTCGACGTGAACAGAGCCGGTGTTGATGAATAAGCCCACACCAACGGACGCCCCCTCCGGCCCCTGCGCTCGATCAAGACCTGGCGCGTTCGGCTGACCCGGCGCGTTCGGCAGCCCTGGCGTGTACCGCGCGACTGGCACAGAACCGGACACCTTGGACAGCAAACCTTCATTGGAAAAGGTACCGAAACCGCCGTTGAAGCCGCCTTTACCCCGAAGGTTGACCTCGCCGCCTAACTTGTTGTCGAGCGAGTAGCCCTCGCTGGTCGTCGTGGTACCGAACAGGTTGATCGTGCCGTAGTTGATCATCGGGCGCGACGAGTTCACCGAATCGATGTTCGCGATCACGCCTGGGGCGATCGTGGTGTTGCCCGGGCCGATCGCCGACCCGCTGGCCCACTCGAGTGTGCCAACGATGGTTAGGTTGCCACTGCCCGATAGCGTGGTGCCCTGGCCAAGGTACAACTTCGAAATACTGAGGTCTTTGGCAACCATCAAGGTGCCATTCCTCATGTCGAACATGTCGTTCGAGACAATTCCGGTATTCAAGGTGACCGTGCCGCCCGAGGCAAAGATGTTGCTCGTATCGCTGTCAAAGACAGTGGAGCCAGCGCCCGACAGACTGAGCGTGCCGTTCAAGGCGATATACCCGGTTGCGGTGATGTTGCTGGCGCCTGCCAGGGAATTGACACTGCCGCTCAAATCCACGATACCGCCAGAGAGCGAAACTCCCGTACCGGTCAGCGCCTGGTCAATTTGCAGTTCGCCGCCTGCACTCAAAGTCAGCGGCTGAAGCCCGGTCGACAGGACCGGCACGATGCGCAGGTCCCCGGTGGCCGACATCTCGAAGCGCGAGTTGGGCGCCAGATTGGCCGTGCCAAGCAGGGCATCGCCCGAATGGCTCAAGAAAACTTCGGCAGGACCGGAAGATCCGGTGGGGTTAATGGAAAAGACCGTGGTTGGTTCGGTTAGCGCAGAGGCCGATCGCAGCGGTTTGCTCAATTCTCCGATGCCGCCAGTCGAGCCGTCCTGCAACATGATCTTTTCGGAGCGCAGCAGGCCCTCCGCGCCCTGCATGATCCTGGCGCTGTTGCCTGTTTCGAGCTCGATGCCACCGCGCGGGCCCGAAGCCACCTCGCCTTCGATAACCATGTTGCCACCCGAGTTGATCCGGATGAAGGATCGACGGGCTGCCTGCGACACATCCCCGACCTTCAGGGAAGACTGGTTGGAAAAGGTGATGTGCCCATCGCGAGCATTGGGGCTGGTCTGCTGCGCACTGAAAGTCCCTACCGAATTGCCCGTGTTGGAAAGCTCGATGAATCCGCGCGCAATGGCTCGCAGATCCGGGCCCACGATTGGGGCGCTCTGCGTGATGTTCCCGTCGGTGGCCTGCAGCAGCAGGATACCGGCTCCGCCGCTTGTGATTGACGCATTGACTTCGACATCCGTGTTCGCAACCAGGGAGAGCGTGCTCGCGCTATCCCAATCGACCGGGCTGACCACCCGGATGAAGCCCTCGCCCTTGCCAGATGCGTTATTGGTCGAAACAGTGACGTTGGAACTGGCAAGCGCCGCCTCGAGGTTCGAAACCCGTACCAGCGAATCCTTCACCGCTCCACTCGGCGTGAACCCGGTGGGAGTTTCATCGCTGCCAGACATGCCCGCCCCTGTAGCGGCAGCCTGATCGTCGGCAATGAAGATGTTGGTCGGGTCGAGCAGCAGCATGCCCCGGTTGCCGTTGGGCGCGCGGGTGTCCACGGTAAGACCGTCTACATCCAGCACCCGGCCGGATGTTTCGATATTTCCGCCGTTGCCCGAAGCAGAGCCCCCGCGTGCCGAGATGTGCCCCTGCGCACTGGTCTTGCCGTCAGACCAGGCGACCACCGTACCCCCGTTGCCGCTAGTGCCTGCATCGGCGCGCAGCACGCTGCCAGCCTCCAGGGTGGTCGATTTCGAATTCGAGATGCTCGCGTCGCTGCCCTGCCAGCCGCCGCCGACCAGGACCGTTCCGCCACCCTGCGAACCACTTGCATCGACGACTGCCGTCGAGCGGACAGTGACAGCTTCGGCGGTGATGCGAACGGCGCCGCCCGTGCCGCCACGCTCGGCACGAACCTCACCGGCGACCTCTGCAGACTTTTCCGCCTTCAGTACGACAGCGCCGCCCTCGACGGAAACGCCCGTGGCCTGGACCATGCCGCTGTGCTTGAGCCGATCCGCGAAGATGCCGACCGCGTCACCCTGCAGCGTTCCGAGATTCACTGCCTCATTTCCAGCCTGCACCTCGAAAACGATGCCTTCCAGCCCGCGGCCCGTGAGTTCCACCTTCTGGCCCGCCGCCAGGATCGTCGAACCATTGGGTGCCTGCACGAGCGCCTGCGCGCCGACTTCGACCTGCGGTGCAATCAGCACCACATCGCCGCTCCTGGCGATGATCTTGCCGTTGATGCTCAGGGCGCCGCCGCCCATGCCATCACCGCCAAACAGCATGCGCCCGGACAGCGCATCGGCTTCGGTCATGCGCAGTGTGGAAGCGGTGAACCCGTTGGTGTCGACGACAGCGCCTGCGCCAACCGCGATACCGGACGGGTTGACCAGCACCAGCTTCCCGTTGGACGACAGCGTGCCGAAAATCTGCGAAGGATTACTGCCAAGGACCCGGTTGATCGAAGTGCTACTGGTCGATGGCTGGTCGAACCGCATGTAGGTGCCCGGCGCGACGCCGAGCGTGGCCCAGTTGATCACCGACTGATTGGTGGCCAGGCCGTTTTGCGTGCTGACGATCTGCGAAGCGCCGCGCTGTATCAGCGTCGCCTGGCCCTGCACAACTTCCATTCCTGTTCCGCCCGCCAGGACGCTCATTGGCAAGGTGGCCAGCGCTGTTGCGAGCGCCGCCACGATGCTGGCGGGCCGAAAACCTGCGGCGGCGGGTGACGCTGCCGTTCGGCGAGCTCCGGGACGCTCCCGGACGCTGGCCGACGTGCACACAATGTGCGGATTCGATGGCTTCACGGAAATATCCTTCTCGGAAGAAAGCGCCGAAAGAGGCAGCTTTGTTCCATAGATCGCAGGCGGTACTTTCGTATGTTCACGTTCACGGTAGCACAGCGTTACAGACGATGCAACGCTGAACACCTGTATTAGCACCCTCCCAGTGCACGCGGAGTCGCATTACCTGCAGATGTCACAAAGATCGTGAAAAAATCGTCCGCATGACCGTCTTTATCAGCATCGCCTCTTACCGCGATCCCATCCTGCCTTTCACGATGTCGAGGGCCGTTGCCACCGCGCGCCGGCCCGACGACCTGCACTTCGGCATCGTGGACCAGACGCCGCCGGCGGTCCGCGGCGCGCCACTGGCGATGCGTGGCGAGGCGCGCTTGAGTTATGTCGCGATCGACTCGCAATTCGCTCGAGGCCCCTGCTGGGCGCGCGCCATCGGCCAGTCGCTCTACGACAACGAAGACTGGTACTTCCAGATCGACTCGCACATGGATTTTGACGACGGCTGGGACGACAAACTGATCGCCCAGGCGACTGCGCTCATGTCACAAAAACCAGGACGCCCCGGTGTCGTGATTTCGTCTTACCCGAATCCTTTTGTCTTTGAAAATGGCGAGGCTGTGAAGCGCCCCACCACGCAGAAAGTGCTGGTACACGTTGTCAAACCCGATTCAGAATTCGCGCCCGACCATCCGGTGCTGGGATTCGAGGCGCATCCGATCGATGAAGATGGCGCGGTGCCCGGCATTCACCTGGGCGCGGGCTGCCTCTTCGCCTCGGGGGCTTATGCGCAAGCATTCCCGTACGACCCCTGGTACTACTTCCACGGCGAAGAGCAGGCCCTGGCCGCGAGGCTCTACACGCACGGCTGGGACATCTTTCACATGCCGGGCCTGCCGGTTTACCACCTCTACAACACGCCCGGCTCCGGTGCACCCGAGCGCCCCCTGCACTGGGACCCGAAAGAGGATGAAGCGCGCGAGCGGGCATGGTGGACGCTGGAAGAAAAATCACGCGCGCGGCTGAAGGCCCTGCTGGCGGGCGAGCTACTTGGGGTGTATGGCCTGGGGCGCGAACGCACGATGGCCCAGTATGCGGCGTTCAGCGGGATCGACTATGCGGCCAGAACGATTGGCGTCCACGCGAGGGTTGCGCAGCCGACACGCAGCTAGATGACTGTGCCGGCCCTGATCGCTATTGACCGGCTGGGCGCATCAATTCACGCGCAAGACACAAGTCAACCCACGCCTTGGCTTTATCCGCGAGGTTGCCGAGCAGGTATGTCGGGTGGTAGGTGACAACAACCGGCACACCTTCGTAGGTGTGAATACGTCCGCGAAGACGCCCCAGCGGCTCGTCGGTTTGCAGCAGTGTTTCGACGGCAAAGCGGCCCATGACCAGGATCACCTTGGGCCGAAGCAGAAGCACCTGCCTGCGCAGCAACGGCTCGCATTGTGCGAATTCTTCTGCGACCGGCCGGCGGCCCGCAGGCGGGCGGCACTTAAGCACGTTGGCGATATAGGCCTTGTTGTTGCGCGCCACCCCGATCGAGCGAAGCATGTTGTCCAGCAACTGGCCCGCGGGGCCTGCGAACGATTCGCCCGAGCGGTCTTCGCGGTCGTCCGGGGGCTCTCCGATGACCATCACGTCCGGTTGCGGGTCGCCGGCCCCGAAAACAGCGTTCCGACGGCTCGAACCCAAGCCGCAGGCGCGGCAAACCGCGACCGCTTGCGCAAGCGCATCCCACTCGAGCGATTCGATGCCGCGATCTCCGGTGCGTACAGCCGATGGCGCACGGCGACTGACGGGCGGCGCTATGACATCGCGCCTCTCCAAAACAAGTGGCGCAGGTTGAATCGCAACTGCTTCAACGGCAGCAAATTCATGGGGATCGGTTTGGACAGTCTCGTTTTCGTCACGCACTGGAACGGCAACGGGCAAGCCCATCTCGGCCAGCATCGCGCGCTGGCGGGCATCGAGTTGCAGCGTCATAGCTTCAAGCTCATCACGACGGCATCTTCGCGTTTGCCCGCCTGCGCCGGGTAGTAACTCCTGCGCTCACCGACACGGCGATACCCGTGCCGCTCGTAGATGCGCTGGGCCCGCACATTGTTGACGCGCACTTCCAGCCACAGCCATTGCGCGCCCTGCCCCCGCGACCAGATGGCCAGCGCGTCGAGCAGGACCTGGCCCCAGCCCTCACCCTGGCGCTCAGGACGCACGGTGATATTGAGCAAGTGGACTTCATCGACACCCTTCAGGGCCACGAAATAGCCGATGACCTGATTTTTTGCGGTGAGTACTTGCGCCTCATAGCCCGAACGCAAGGTGTCGGCGAAGTTGCCGGGCGTCCAGGGGTGCTCATAGGCCTCGCGTTCAATGGCCACGATTTCGCCCAGCCGCGCCTGCGTCATCGGCTCGAATTGCGCCTCGACGGATTTGAAGACGGCACTCATGTCAGATGGTCCCGGATCGCACGCGCAGCCGAACGCTCATCAGTAGTTTGTGCCACTTTATCGCGAATGTAGAGCGGCATGGCGTGAGAAGCGTCGGTTGCCTGACCGTCGCTTATCAGGTCCGGGGCAACGCGCAGCAGCGAGGCGGCAGTGGGCAACGCATCGATGCGGGCGACCGCCGCGGGCAGCCGCGCGCCATAGGCCGCAAATGCATTGCCAGCCAGCGCCCAGTCAGCAGGGACAACCACATCTTCCGGGCGTAGCAGCCGCACGGGTTCATGTTCGCGCCACCCACCGTTTTGAAATGCGTAGGCGGCGCAGTAGACCTCGTCCATGCGAGCATCGAGCAGCGCCACCACGCGCTCGACTCCGGCAAGGTCGCGTGCCTCCTGCGCCACAGCCAGCAGGGTATCCACGCCCAGGACCGGAACGCCTGATCCGAATGACAGCCCCTGCGCGACGGAACATGCCGTGCGAAGGCCAGTAAACGAGCCCGGCCCGCGGCCGAAGACGATCGCGTCGAGTTCGATCAGCGTCAGGCCCGAATCGGACAGCAACTGCAGCACCGTCGGGATCAGCGTCGTGGATGACCTCGCGCCTCCCTGCCCATCCACACGCAGGACCGCACCACCCATGCGCTGGACCGCGACGGACAGGGTTTCGGTGCTGGTATCGAAGGCGAGCAGATTCAAAACAGGTTTTGGCTGTGGCGGTACGGCCTTGCATTATCGAGGGCCCGGATAATGGCCCGATGTTCCTTAGCCCATTGGCCTTGTGCCTTGTCTGCCGATTTGCGCTCCAGCTCTCCCGCCGGCTGTTCGCCGGCCTTGGCGCGGTCTTGTTGGCAACCCCGCTTCTGGTTTCGGCGCAGGCCCTGCCGCCTGAAGTCGACGCCGCGCTGGCCCGGGGAAAACTACCGCGCGATGCCGTGACGTTTGTTGTGACCGAAGTCGATTCCAAAGCCGCACCGCGACTGGCGCATCGCGCGACCTCGCCCGTCAATCCGGCGTCTGTTGCAAAGCTCGCGACAAGCTTCGCGGCGCTCGAACTGCTCGGGCCTGCGTACACATGGTCAACACCGGTGTATGTCGATGGCGCGGTTCGCGACGGCACGCTGCAAGGCAACCTGTATATCAAAGGCAGCGGCGACCCCAAGCTTGTCGCTGAACGCATCTGGCTGCTGATACGCCGGATCCAGGGCCTGGGCATTCGCACGATCAGCGGCGATATCGTGCTCGACCAGAGCGCCTTCAGCCTGCCCGAACACAACCCGATGGCGTTCGACGGCGAGCCCCTGCGCGCGCACAACGTGGGGCCCAGCGCGCTTCTGCTGAATTACCGCGCCATGACGATCACTTTCACGCCGCTTGAAGGCAGCGCGATGGTTCACGTCGAGCCTCCGATGGCGGGCGTACAGGCACCTGCCTCCGTGCCGCTCACACGTGCCGAATGTGGTGACTGGCGCGGCGGTTTGCAGGCTGACTTCAACGATCCGGCACGGCTTCGCTTTGCTGGCGGCTTTCCCGCCAGTTGTGGCGAGCGGGTCTGGCCGCTGGCGTTTGCCGACCCACGCTCCTATTCCGCGCGAACGCTCGCCGGCATGTGGCAGCAGGCGGGCGGCACACTGACCGGTCAGGTGCGCGAGGGCCGGGTGCCCGCCGGTCTCGCGCCTGCGTTCGAGGTCCAGTCGCCATCGCTTGCCGAAGTCATCCGCGATATCAACAAGTTCAGCAACAACGTGATGGCGCAACAGGTGTTTCTCACCCTCAGTCTGCAACGGCGCGGGGTGGCAACGATGACCGGTTCGCGCGAGGTGATGCGCCAGTGGTGGACAGAACGATTCGGCGGCGAGACGCCGGTGTTTGACAACGGCTCTGGCCTCTCACGAGATGACCGCATGACGGCGCAGCAACTGGCGCAACTGCTGCAGGCTGCATGGGCATCGCCGCTGATGGCGGACCTGATGTCGTCGCTGCCGCTTTCGGGAATCGACGGCACGATGCGCCGCGTGCGGGGCCGCGCTGTGGGCCTGGCGCATCTGAAAACCGGGAGCCTGCGCGATGTCACCGGCGTGGCCGGCTATGTGCACGCCGCGAACGGCAAGCGCTACGTGCTGGTGGCCATCGCCAATCATGCAAATGCTTCGGCCATCCGCCCGGCCATCGAAGCACTCATCGAGTGGACCGCAGCAGCCCAGTGAGGCATTACTGAGGCATTACTGAGGCATAACTGGGCCTCACTGAGCCGTCAACCAGCTGATGTGGCCCGTGCCAACGTCGTGCATTGCGGCAACAACCTGCAACTGCCCACGGGCGACGCGTTGGCGCAGCACGTCGCTGCGGCCCACCAGCATCGCTGCTGCGTCCCTCGCGTTCTGATCGGCTACGGCATGGACCAGTCGCTGGTTCGCAGAGCTTTGCGGGCCTTCGACGCGCACTTTGGCGACCGACGGCCGGATGTTCGCGAGCGTCGCGGTGAGGTTGCCCAGCCGCGCGTCGTCGACGGCCCCTTTGATGGCTCCGCATTCGGTGTGCCCGAGCACGACAATGAGCTTGGCGCCGGCAAGCTCGGTGGCGAACTCCAGGCTGCCGATGATGTCGGTGTTGACGAAGTTGCCGGCGACACGCGCTGCGAAGATGTCGCCGATCTGCTGATCAAAGACCATCTCTGGCGGGACGCGGCTGTCGATGCAGCCAACCACTGCGGCGAAGGGTGATTGCGATTTCGCAGTCGCGCGGACCTGCGCTGTCCGATCGCAATGAATGCTCTGTCCACTGGCGAATCGATCATTGCCTTCCCGCAACAGGGCCAGCGCGTCCAGGGGCGTCACGGCCGACTGGCGCGCCGTGTCAAAGGGCAGGCAGGAGGGCGAACTTGACATGGTTCTGGGTGGGTTCGCCATGCATCCTCCAAGGCAAACCATTGCGAGTGGCCCGGCAGCGGCCAGAAACGAGCGTCGGCCACCATCGCGTGGGAACGAGCTTGTGCTGGGATTGGCATTCATGGCTGGCGTCCTTGCGAAAAGTTTGATTGTCCAGCTTGGTAACACCGCCGGCGTTTGTGTTCCAGATGGCTGCGTCGGTAAATACCCCGTGCGCTTAGCACCTGCAGCAGGTCTAGCATCAAACGGCGCAAAAATCGAACGACCGCCCGGCGATACGAGCGGCTATCAGCTTGCCGACCAGGTGCATCCGACGCCTTTGGGCTACCAGTTGATCGCCAACCATGTCTTGGCCCAGATGCAAGCTGCCGGCTGGTTCTGACGCACGGCGTCCCCCACAAAAAAAAGCGCCCGCGGGGGCGCTTTTTTTGTGGTGCGGTGACTGCTTACCAGCGCCCACGAATCCGCGCGAAAGCGTAATCGCCCAATTGGCGATGGCCCTGGGGCGTTGGGTAGACCTTGTCTGCGAAGAGGTAGCTCTCATAGGACGCCGTCGACAACGTGGTAGCTGGTGTGCACAGGCCCGAGTTGATCTCGCCGGCGCCAATGCCGATGCCGGGTCCCGGATCGATCGAAGTACAGGCGGCTGCAACCGAATTGACCATCCCGTACGCCGTGGGCGCCGACGTCATCAGATTGAAGAGGAACGCCGCGTCGACGTACAGAACGCTGTTGCCCAGATCGACAATGTTGATCAGCAGCTCTTCGTTGAAGCGTGCGCTTGCCGTCGCGAGCAATGCAGAGTTGGTGCCGGTCTGGCCCCAGGGCGTGCGCCCCATTCCATAAACGCCGGCGACCACGACGTGTGTGGCGCCCGCCTGGACAACCCTGCGCACTTGCGTTGCCAGATCACGTCCGGCCTGGCGAACATTGGCGAGCATCTGATCGCTGGTTTGGGCTCCCGAATTGAGCAGCGCCGTCTCGGCAATGATGTCCGAAATGCCGCCATTGATGATGACGAGGTCACGTTCGCCAAACCTGTTGGCGGTGATGTAGGCATCGATTTGCTGCTTGATCGTGGGGGTGGCCGTACTGCCCGCTGCATCAGGGGTTGCAACAACCCGTGCGTTCTTCTGGGCATAGAACGTGCCACCGCTGTTGGCCGGGACAGCAGGTACGCCATAGGCGACCGCAATACGCTGCGTCCAGATATTGGTGTTGCCGTCATTGACCGTGTACTTCGTGCCGGTCTGTCCGACATCGGACAGACCATCGCCGAAAGCGAACACTCGAATGGGTTCGAGCTGCGACACGATAGAGCCGGACCCGCAGGCGGCCAGAGTCAGTAGCGAAAAGGACGCCAGCGCCAGTGCAGCGCGGCGCATCCAGGAAAAAGACATGAAGTTCTCCAATACGGGGTTGCGGGGTAGTTTAACTTTCGCCGCTCCCACCGGGGGCCGCTACGCCGAAGCCCTCTGCAGGCGGTCGCGCACGCCCTCCCACTCGGGCGCATCGGGCGGTGTTTCCACCCAGATCAGGCGTACGCCATGCGCGTCGAAGTCGCGCAACACTGCAAACAGCTGTCGCGCAGTCTCTACCGCGTCGTCGGGCATACGCCTGCGCAAAATCCTGGCCGAACGGGTGTGCAGGATCGCGCGCGAGTACGTCGCGATGCCTGCAGCGTCGGCGCCCAAAAGGTCGAGCGCGATCTGCAGCGACTTCGCGTCCATGAGGCGCACACGCGCCGCAGGTGCGTAATGCGACTCCAGCGTGCCGGATGCCCGAGGTGCGTCATGGAGCTCATCCGGGTTGCGCATGCGCTCCCCACAGGCCTCCTCCAGCTCAGCGCGACCGAGCACGCCCGGGCGGAGCAACACCGGCACACCACGGGTGCAATCGACGATGGTCGATTCGATGCCGACGTCGCAGGGCCCACCGTCCAGCACGAGCAGCCCATCGCCGAACTCTGCGCGCACATGCTCAGCCGTGGTCGGGCTGACGCGACCGAACTTGTTCGCGCTCGGGGCAGCCAGGCCCATCACCGCAGTCGCTTCATTCGCACAAGCAGCCAGCAGGGAGCGCGCCACCGGATGCGCCGGGCAGCGCAGGCCGATGGAATCCTGTCCACCGGCTGCCGCTGCCGCGACACCGCTGCGGCGATGCAGGATGAGCGTGAGTGGGCCGGGCCAGAACTTTTCGATGAGCCGTGACGCAAACGCCGGAACATCGGACGCGAAGTACCCGACTCCGGAAGCATCGGCCACATGCACGATCAACGGATGGTCGCTCGGCCGCCCCTTGGCAGCAAAGATCTTTGCGACCGCGTCCTCGCGGCTCGCGTCGGCTCCCAGCCCGTACACCGTCTCCGTCGGAAAAGCCACGAGCTCCCCGGCGGCCAACATCTGTGCAGCCTGCGCGATAGCTTGCGCACTGTTGCCGCCCAGAGTCATCGGACCGCCGGATTCAGAACGTTGCAATGCCGAGCACCCCGGCAGCATGCAACGCGTTGACGCGTACGTCAGCAGCCGTAGAACCTGTGATGGTGAGGTGCCCCATTTTGCGGCCCTTGCGCGCATCGGCCTTGCCGTACAGATGCAAGTGCATGCCGGGCAGTTCCAGAATTTTGTCCCACGGCGGAGTCGTCGGAACGTCGCCCTGTCTCAACCACAGGTCGCCCAGCAGGTTGAGCATGATCGCGGGGCTGTGCTGACGCGGCTGAACCAGCGGCAGCCCTGCCATCGTCTTGACCTGCAGATCGAACTGCGAAACGTCGCAGGCGTCGAGACTGTAGTGGCCGCTATTGTGCGGGCGAGGCGCCATTTCATTGACGACCAGCGAACCGTCGCGAAGCAGGAAGAACTCGACGCACATCACGCCAACGTAGTCGATGCCCTGCGCAATCGCACGCGCTGATTCGATCGCCTGGTGAGCCTGTGCAGCGGGCAAGGTGCCTTCCATGACCTGTGTCACGGCGAGTATGCCGCCCCGGTGCAAGTTGAGCTGCGGCGGTAAATTCACCATGACTCCGTCGCGCCCGCGTGCAACGATCACCGAGCACTCGGCCGCCAGCGGGACCAGCTTTTCAAGCACGCAGGCAACGCCGCCCAGGTCGTCCCAGCCCTGCTGCAACTGGACACGATCGGATACGCGAACCTGACCTTTGCCGTCATAGCCCATGCGCGTGGTCTTGAGAACGCCTGGGAGCAGATCGTCAGTCACACCCGCCAGATGCTCGGGCGATGCAACCTCCACGTAGGGCACGCAGGCCAGGCCGCAGCTGGTGAAATGGGCTTTCTCTTTAGCGCGATCCTGGGCGATAGCGACGGCGGCGGCACCAGGTGCGATCGGCCGCATCGATGCCAGCACTTCCAGCGCGTCCGCAGGCACATTCTCGAATTCGGTGGTGATGGCGGCGCTGATATTGGCCAGTCGCTCAAGGCCGTCGTTGTCCAGGTAATCCGTGTGGATGTGGTGATGGCACACCAGGCCCGCAGGACTGGCGGCGTCAGGGTCAAGCACGGCCGTGAAATAGCCCATCTGGTGGGCCGCGTGCACAAACATGCGGCCCAGCTGACCGCCGCCCATGACGCCCAGCGTTTCGCCGGGAAGGATTACATCGGTTTGCATTGCAGGTGTTGTCATGGCTTTGGCGGCAGCGTCATTGCGCGTGCCATCTCGGTTTGGTTGAGCCGGTAAGCATCGAGCTTTGCGCGCAATGCACTGTCTTCATTGGCCAGCATCGCCACTGCAAAAAGGGCCGCGTTGGCAGCGCCGGCAGCCCCGATTGCGAACGTTGCGACGGGAATTCCCTTGGGCATCTGGACGATGCTGTGCAGCGAATCGACGCCTTGCAGGTGCTTGCTCGCCACCGGCACACCCAGCACCGGCACGGTTGTTTTCGCAGCGATCATGCCGGGCAGATGGGCCGCGCCGCCCGCACCGGCGATGATCGCCTTGAGCCCCGCGCCCGCTGCGGCCTGCGCATAGGCGAACATGTCATCGGGCATCCGATGCGCCGATACCACCCGGGCTTCGTGGGTGATGCCGAATTCCTGGAGAATCGCTACTGCGTGCTGAAGCGTATCCCAGTCACTGCTGGAACCCATCACAACGCCAACCTGTATAGAACCCATGTGCACCTCTAAAGGTTGAATTTTAAGGTTTGAGCCAGACATATCCATTCATGATCGACGTCACCATAGAAAACTTTGAAGCCGAGGTCATTGCCGCCTCGATGGCCCAGCCCGTGCTGGTGGACTTCTGGGCGCCCTGGTGCGGCCCTTGCAAGGTGATCGGGCCGATGCTTGAAAAGCTCGAGACGGACTACAAGGGCCGCTTCAAGCTTGTAAAGATTGATTCCGACCAGGAGCAGCAGCTTGCCGGTGCGTTCGGCATTCGCAGCATCCCCACCTGCATCCTGCTCATCAACGGCCAGCCTGTCGATGGTTTCCAGGGCGCGCTGCCTGAAGGCAAGGTCAAGGAATTCCTGGACAAGCACTTGCCACCGGCGGTTGAAGAGCCCGAGGAGGCACCGGAGGTTGAAGATCCCGGAGCGGACGATCCGGCGGCACAACTTGAAAAATTGCAGCAAGCAGTCGCCCTCGACCCGGCCAACGACGACGCCCGCTTCGGCTACGTCAAGGCGTTGCTGCTGGCGGGCCGTACCGACGACGCCAAGGTTGCGTTCGCGCCTGTCATTGCCAAGACGTCGCTGGTGCGCAGATTCGATTCGCTGCAAAAGTGGATGGATGCGCTCGATGCGGCGCATGGCAAGAGCGCGGACAAGTTCGATGCACGCATCGCGGCGAACAAACGCGATTTCGAGGCACGCTATGGGCGCGCGCAGGTGCTGATCGCGAACCAGCGCTGGACCGACGCCATGGACGAACTGCTGGAAATCCTGATGCGCGACAAAGCGTGGAATGAAGATCTCGCACGCAAGACTTATATCGCGGTGCTCGACATCATCGAGCCGCCCAAGCCCAAGGTCGCCGATGGACAGATTCCGCCTGATGACCCAACGGTGGCGACTTATCGCAGAAGGCTTTCGAGCGTGGTGCTGTCCTGACCGGCTTAGCGCGTCAGCATCGTCACCCGCTGAGCAGGAGCAGTGATCTTCAGTTCGACCAATTCACCGCCTCGCCGCAGCTTCGGATAGCTCACTGATTCCACCGCCACAGTGGTGCCAGCACTGAGCGCAGGCACAGGCCCCTTTGCGCCGGGTGCATCCGGCCCGAGAGCCAATTGCGCATCTCCATCGCATTTCGCAAGCAAGGCAGGCGAAGTCACCCGAACCTGCTTCACGCCGGCAAGCGTCGCCTTGTCAGAGCCGGTGATGGCTTTGCCATCCTGCGTGAGGAGTTGAACTCCTGCCATCCGGGGCGCCCAGTTTCCGGTATCCGACAGGCGCCCCGCCACAAGGCACGAGCTTTCCAATTGGGCAAAAGAAGTGGCGCCTGTGAGTGCGAGGCCAAGGGCCAGGGCAATGCGGAGCGTGATCATGCGGCTCTCCGGTGTGAATGACCGGCCCAGCATACGCCCCGGAGATCAGCCCTTCAAGCGCTGCAGTGCTTCCCGGTATTTGGCCGCCGTCTTCTCGATAACATCGCGCGGCAGGCGCGGCGCGGGCGGTGTCTTGTCCCAGGGCTTTCCGTTGATGCGCACTTCTTCCAGCCAGTCACGCACGAACTGCTTGTCGTAACTCGGCGGATTGGTGCCGTCCTGATAGGCTGCTTCATAGCGTTCCACCGGCCAGTAGCGCGACGAATCGGGGGTGAGCACCTCATCCATCAGCACGAGCGTGCCCTGCTCATCCAGCCCGAATTCGAACTTGGTGTCGGCAATGATCATGCCCCTGGCTAATGCGATGGCGGCTGCTTCCTTGTAGATGCGGATGCTGATATCGCGAATCTGCACAGCGAGCGCCGGTCCGACGATTTCGACCACCCGCTCGAAGCTGATGTTTTCGTCGTGCTCACCCATCGCTGCCTTGGCGGCTGGGGTGAAGATCGGCTCAGGCAACTTGCCGGCGTTCTTCAGCCCCGGCGGAAGTTTCACGCCGCAGACGGCCTGCGATTCCTGATATTCCTTCCAGCCGCTGCCAGCCAGGTAACCACGGACCACGGCTTCAACCGGAATCGGCTTCAGGCGCTTGACCAGCATCGAACGCTGCGTGACCTGGGGAATTTCGGCGGCAGTCACAACGCTCTCCGGCGCCTGGCCGGTCAGGTGGTTGGGGCAGATATGGCCGAGCTTGTCGAACCAGAAAATTGCCATTTGCGTCAGCAGCTCGCCCTTACCCGGGATGGGCTCCCCCATGATCACGTCAAAGGCCGAAAGCCGGTCGCTAGCCACCATCAGGATGCGGTCCGTGCCGACAGCGTAGTTGTCGCGCACCTTCCCGCGGGCCAGAAGAGGTAGCGAAGTGAGCGCGGAAGTATGGAGGGCTGGGGTCATGGATTCAAAGGATTTGCGGAAAGAGCACAGGCGGCGCGCCAGTCGAATTGTCCATCACGGCGTATGCAGCGCGAACTGCAGGCGCGGGTCGATCGCCGCAAGGTGCTCAAAGTCCCGATCGGCATGCAGCAAAGGCTCGCCGGCCTCGATGGCACTGGCCGCGATCAGGCAATCATTGGGGCTGCGAATCGTGAGCCCCTGCCAGCGGCAGCGGGCATAGAGCATGGCGGCCTGACGCGCTACTTCATGTGCGTCGTCAGGCGTCCACGCCGGTATGACATCGAGCTGCTGCTGCAACTGGATGAAGTGGCGAGGACTGCGGGCACCTTGCAGAAGCTCCTGATAGACAGCATCGAGCATCCGCAAGGGCTCCTGCCGTTGCAGGGCGCGTCGCAGCCGCAGGTGTGCAGGGGAGCCCGTGCCTCGAAACAGTTCGACCCAGGCCGAGGTATCCGCGATCACTTGCGAAGTGTCTTTTTGGAGCGCGGGCGCCGCGCCGGATCAGGATAGGCCGGTAGAGGCTCGGCAACGTGCATCCCCCCCTGCGAAGCCGCGTACCGTGGGTGGGTGAATAGCGCTTTCGGGTCGTAGTCATCGGCCAGCACGTCGCTGCCCTCTAGCGCCAACAACCCCGAGTAGTCGGGCTTGCGCACATAGGCCTTCAACGCGGCCTCTACGGCCGCCTTCTTCGTGGTCACGCCTGCAAGGACCATCGCTTGTTCCACGAGGTCGTCATCCAGCACGATATTGGTTCGGGTACTCATTCATACACCTTTGATGTGTATGAAAATTATGCCACGCCGGCGCCAAAAGAAAAGCCGCCCGAAAGCGGCTTGCACGAATCAAACTCGCCAACTCAGTTTACAACCTGCTCCAGCTCACCTGTTTCGTATTTCTGCGCCACGACTTGCAGCGAGTGCGTCTTGATCTTCGCGGCCTGGCCTTCGCAGCCAAACTCGATGTAGCGCTGCTTGCAGATCTGTTTGGCAGCCTCACGAGCAGGCTTGAGCCACTCGCGGGCATCGAATTTTTCCGGATTTTCTGCCAGGAACTTGCGCACGGCAGCCGTCATTGCGAGGCGGATGTCGGTGTCGATGTTGATCTTGCGCACGCCGTACTTGATGGCTTCCTGGATTTCTTCCACGGGCACGCCGTACGTTTCCTTCATGTTGCCGCCGTACTGCCGGATCACCGCCAGCAGGTCTTGCGGCACGGACGACGAGCCATGCATCACGAGGTGCGTATTGGGAATGCGCCGGTTGATTTCCTTGATGCGGTCGATGGCCAGGATGTCGCCGGTGGGCTTGCGCGTGAACTTGTACGCGCCGTGGCTGGTGCCGATCGCAATGGCCAGCGCGTCAAGCTGCGTCCGCTTGACGAAGTCGGCCGCCTGCTCGGGGTCGGTCAGCAGCTGCTCGCGCGTCATCGTGGCATCGGTGCCGTGGCCGTCTTCCTTGTCGCCCTTCATGGTTTCGAGCGAGCCCAGGCAGCCGAGTTCGCCTTCGACCGTGACCCCGACCTTGTGGGCCATGTCCACGACCTTGCGCGTGACATCGACGTTGTAGTCGTAGCTGGCGATTGTCTTGCCGTCGCCTTCGAGCGAGCCGTCCATCATCACGGACGAAAAGCCCAGGTCGATCGCGCCGCGGCAGACGTCGGGGCTCTGACCGTGGTCCTGATGCATCACCAGAGGAATCGTCGGATAGGCCTCGATCGCGGCCAGGATGAGGTGCTTGATAAAGGGCTCCCCGGCGTATTTGCGGGCACCGGCCGACGCTTGCAGGATCACAGGAGCCCCGCTCTCCCTGGCCGCCTCCATCACGGCCTGGACCTGCTCCAGATTGTTGACATTGAAAGCGGGGATGCCATAGCCGTTTTCAGCGGCATGGTCCAGGAGTTGGCGCATGGAGACGAGAGGCATGGTTCGGGTCCTGGTGAGGGTGTCGGGGAAGCTTGCAATTTTACAGGCGTGAAAGGGTTTCAATGGGGCAGTCAGGCACCATCTGGGTTGCTCATGCCTCTATTCACCCTCTACGGCCTGTCCGCCGCGCTCGGCTATTACGTGTGGGCTCGCCTTGTGCCCGATATGCCCGGTGACTGGACCGGCATCCTCTTCACCATCCTGCTGGTCGTCTCTGCGCTGCTGATGCCGATGGGCATGGCCGCCAGGCGACTGTTCAGCCAGCCGCTGGCTGACAGGATGGCCGGGGCGGGGCTGCTCGCGATGGGACTTTTCTCATCGCTTTTTGTGTTCACCGCCATACGCGATGTGCTGCTACTCGCAGGACTTGCCGGCAGTTTTGCGGTTGAGTCGCTGCTCCCCACGCAACGCTTCCAGGCACTCACCGCCCTGATCGCCCCGCTACTCGGAATCGGCGTCACCATTGCTGGATTTGTCAATGCCCGACGCACTGCGGGCGTGGTGACAGTGGATGTCAAGGTGCCGGGCCTGCCAGCGGCTCTGGATGGGTTCACGATCGTCCAGATCAGCGATATCCACATCGGTCCGACCATTCGCCGCCGGCATCTGGATCGCATCGTCGACTCAGTCAACTCGCAAAATGCCGACGTGGTCGCCATCACCGGCGATCTGGTTGACGGCTCGGTGCCGGAGTTGCAGGCCCAGGTCGCGCCGCTGGCTCGCCTGCAATCCAGGACTGGCAGCTTTTTTGTCACCGGCAACCACGAGTACTACGCCGGCGTCGTGCCCTGGATGGCAGAGCTGCGGCGATTGGGAATCAAGGTTTTGCTCAATGAGCATGTGGTCATCGATCGGGACGCAGCAAAACTGGTGCTTGCCGGTGTGACCGACTTCAATGCTGGTCATTTCGACGATTCGCATCGCAGCGACCCTTACGCATCGCTTGTCGGTGCGCCCCACGATGCGGCAGTCAAGGTGTTGCTGGCCCACCAGCCGCGCAGCGCGACCGCCGCAGCTCAGGCTGGATTCGACTTGCAGATTTCCGG
This sequence comes from Ramlibacter sp., assembly GCA_046597415.1. Lineage (GTDB taxonomy): Bacteria > Pseudomonadota > Gammaproteobacteria > Burkholderiales > Burkholderiaceae_C > Ramlibacter. The sequence goes on along the minus strand of JBKJKT010000263.1, from coordinate 7,280 downwards.
GCACACGCACGGTGGTCAGTTCTGGCCCTGGAACCACTTTGTGCGTTTCCAGCAGCCGTACACCGCCGGGCTTCATCGTCTGGATGAGCTGCAGGTCTATGTCAGTCGGGGCACCGGCTATTGGGGTCCGCCCAAACGTTTCGGCGCGCCCTCTGAAATCACTGTCCTGCGCCTGGTGCCAGCGTAGGAGCGGGGCCTACGGCGGCGCGGCGTCTTGTCCCACAAAACACCTTGGGGCCGAGCCCAAAACTGGACTCATGTTTCGCGCAGCATCCCTCTCATCAACGCTTTCCGGCGCACGCGCCAACAACGTCAACTACCTGGGCGCGGCACGTTGCCGCCGCAAATTCGAGCTGTATTACCCAGGCGGATTTATTGACGAGACCTATCAGATCAGCGAGCGCTCATTCAAGGAACGCGCGCATCTGCAATGGCAGGAGCAGTTGGGGCCGGTTTCGTTTCGCAAGTTGCTCGCGCGCGGGGAGTTCCGGCAAATCGCCGACGCCGCCGTTCGGATCGAATCGAACAGCAACCTGCTGTTCTCGTTCGAACGGATGGCGCTGCGCGATGCCGTCAAGACGTCGGCCGGTGCCCGCCTGTTTGCCACCGAGCTCTACGCATTGCTGTGGGGACGTGGCTCGCCGCACAGGCGCTTTGACGATTGGGTCCAGGCGATGTCGGAGTTGCCGCGCCGGGAAGCGCGCGTGGTGACATGGCCGCTGGCGACCGTGTTCGGCTTTCTGGCGCGGCCGGACAGGCATCTTTTTCTCAAGCCGCGCGCCACTCGAAAGGCCGCTCACGACTACGGATTCAACTTCGAGTACGCCACACAGCCGTCATGGGAGGTCTATCGCTCGTTGCTCACGTTCGCCGCCATCTTGCGCCGCGATCTGGACAAGCGCCCCGGCTTCAAGGCCCGGGACATGATTGATGTGCAGTCGTTTATCTGGGTGCTGGGCGCGCCGGAGTACGAGGCTTAAAAGCACAGGCCACCACGCATGGGGGCAACGTCACCGCGCGAATTGCTCCGACCCGATCAGTCCGATCTTGACGAGTCCGGCTTTTTGCGCGCTCGATAGCACCGCCGCAACCTGTTCGTATTTGGCGAGGCTGTTCGGTCGCAGGTGAATCTCGGGTTGCTCCGTGCGCGTTGCTGCACTTTGCAGCCGCGTCTCCAGCTCGGCCCGGCCCGCTAGCGGCTGCCCATTCCAGAGCAATGCACCTTGCGGCGTGACGTCGATCTGAACGATCTCAGGATCGACGGCGGGCGGCGGCGCGCTGAGCCCCGGCATCTCCAGCCGCACCGAATGCAGCTGGACCGGAATCGTGATGATGAGCATGACCAGCAGCACCAGCAGCACATCGACAAGCGGCGTGGTGTTGATGTCGACCATTATTTCGTGATCGCCTTCGCTGCTGTCGAACGGGATCATCGCGGCGGCTCCGAAAGAAAACCTACCCGTGCGATACCCGCCTGCTGCGCCGCATGAACCACCTGTCCGATCGCCTGGTAATCGGCCCGAGCGTCAGCGCGAATGTGCAACTCGGGTTGCGGCTTTTCCTGCGCGACGCGCGACAGTTCACCGGCCAGCACCACGGGGTCGCGAACCGGTGTGTCGAACCAGTACACGACGCCTTGTGCATCGACCGTGATGATGACGTCCTGCGGCTGGGCCTCGCGCGCTTCGTTGACTTCGCGCGGCAGCGTCACCCCGATCGAGCTGTTCACCACCGGGATCGTGATCAGGAAAATGATGAGCAGCACGAGCATCACATCCACCAGCGGCGTGGTGTTGATGGTCGAGAGCAGGGGCTCGTCGGCCTCGGGCATCTGGTGCGGGAAGCGGATCGCCATCGGGACTTTTTCTAGCGCCGGGCGTTGGCTGCCAGCAGCACGGTGTGCAGGTCAGAGCCAAATGCCCGCACCGTGTCCATGCTCACCTTGTTGCGGCGTACGAGCCAGTTGTAGCCCAGCACTGCGGGCACGGCGACGGCCAGTCCGATCGCGGTCATGATGAGCGCCTCGCCCACCGGGCCCGCCACCTTGTCGATCGACGCCTGGCCCGACGCACCGATTTTCACCAGTGCGTTGTAGATGCCCCACACCGTACCAAACAAACCGACAAAGGGCGCGGTGGATCCCACTGTCGCCAGCACGGCGAGGCCTTCCTGCGTGCGGCTGTGCACTGTTGCGATCGCGCGCTCTATGCTTTGCGCGACCCAGGTGTTGTGATCGACCTGCCCGATGAGGCCGCCGTGCTTGCGGGCGGCTTCGAGTGCGGATTCGGCGATGAAGCGAAACGGGCTTCCCACCTGCAGTTGCTCCACGCCTTGCCGGACGCTATCGGCTTTCCAGAATTTCTGGTTGGCCACTTTGCCCTGGGTGTCCATCTTCGATTGCGCAATGAGCTTGCTGATCAGCACGTACCAGCTGCCCAGCGACATGACGGCCAGAATCAGGAGCGTGATGCGGGCGACCCAGTCGCCCTGCGCCCACACCGCCTTCAGCCCATAGGGATTGGCAACGTCGACCGGCTTGATCGGCGGCAGTGCTGGAGCAAGGGTCGGCGCAGGCGATGAACCGACCGGCATCGATGTCGAAGCGATTGTTCCGCGCGTCACAGACGCACTTGATGCACTTGTGGGCGCGGTCTGCGCTTGCGCCTGCCCCGTCACCAGCGACGCGGCCAGGGCACAGGCCGATGCGAAAAAGCGGGCGGACAACAGTGGGTGGACGGGCATAGAAACCTGGACGGAATGTGGATGAGCGAAGACGTGTCCATTGTGTCGCATCCGTTCGCACAGCCGCCATTTGCTACGCGCCCGTGTCCATAATCTCGCCCATGCACAAGCCCTGGAAGCCAAGCGTCACCGTCGCCGCCATCATCGAGAAGGACGGCCGCTTCCTGATGATCGAGGAAGAAACGGCGCTGGGCCTGAGATTCAACACCCCTGCCGGTCACCTGGACCCCGGAGAGACGCCGCAGCAGGGTTGCGCACGCGAGGTTCTTGAAGAATCGGCCTATGAGTTCACGCCGACAGCGCTGCTGGGCATGTACCTCGCGCGTTCACGCAAGAACTCGACCGGCGAGGACCAGACCTATCTGCGGCTCGCGTTCTGCGGTGAACTGGGCGCACATCACCCTGAGCAGCCGCTCGACACCGGCATCGTGCGGACCTTGTGGATGACAGTGCAGGAGGTGCGCGCCAGCGCAGACATGCATCGCAGTCCGCTCGTGCTGCAATGCATTGAAGACTATCTGGCAGGCGTTCGGCATCCCCTGTCAGTGATCTACACGCACCCCGACGTACTGGTCACGCCAGCGTAGGCTGCGCAATCACTGCATCACTGGGCGACTTCTGCGCACCCGGTGGCAACTGACTCATTTCGCGCATTTTCCGGCGAGCGCCCGACCGATCAGGGCCGGGGCTGCAAGGAGCCCCCCCACCTGCTGGGCATCTCGGGGTGCGTGCATGCAATCGTCGATCGAGCCCGACTCGATTCCCTCTGCCAGCGGATCCTTCGGCTTGCCCCGCCGCAGTTGCTCATTGGCCATATCGCTGATGCTGCGCGGGCGCTGGATGCGATACGGTCCAGGATGCAGCGGCAGCGACGGCGTCAATACCGGGGCAGGTGGCAAAGCCACTGCCGGTGCCGCAGCAGGCGGTGCAGGCGCCGGACGACCCCAGCCATCTGCAGCGGGCGCAGGAACAGCGATCGGTGTTGCCCGTCCCGCTCCGGTTGAACCGGGTGCGACCGGGACATCGACGACCGGCCCTTGCAGGCGTTGCGTCGGGGCGGCGGGCGCCGCCGGGGCCGCAGGGACGGCAGGTGCGGGCGCTGCGACCGCCGGTGCAGGCGGTGCAGGCGGTGCGGGCGGCGCTGGTGCCGGCGGTGACGGCGCTGGGGGCGTGGGTGCGGGTGGTGCAGGCGCAGGCGGAGCCGGGGGTGCCGGCGGCACCGAAGGCGCGGGCGGTGCCGGCGTAGCGGGCGCAGGGATTGGCGGAACCGGCACGGGTGCGGGCACCGGTGCCGGGGCTGGCAATGGAACTGGCGCAGGCGCGGGCTCGGGCGGTGGCTGCATCTCGACCGGCACCGGCACGGGCTCTGCCACAGAAGGCAGAGGTGCCGGCGCAGGAGCAGCAGGCATGTCTGGTGATGCGGCTTCCACCACAGGCACAGGTTCAGGCGCGGCTGAAGCAGGCACCGGCGCGGGTACAGGCTTTTTCGCCTGCAGCCTTTCGGGCAATTGCGTTGTCGTCTTCAGTGGCACGCTCGATTCAAGATTGCGAGAGAAGACCAGGCTGTTGTCTGCCCCGCCGGGACTGGTTCGCGAACGCAGGGTGATCGCGCGACTCGCGTTCGATGGCGAGGGGCTGATCGGCTGCACGTACTGGTACACCACATAGCGAATCTGCTGCTGCAGCGGCGTGTGCTGCAACAGGAGCCACAGCAGCGCGACGTGAATGGCACCCGCCGTTGCCATGCCGGCGGGCGACAGGCGCTGCCGTGGAAATGGCGGAGTTGTGGGCCGGTAGAGCATGTGGACAAACTAGCCTTGGGATAATCGCACAAATGAACAGCAAGCCTCGCGTCGTCGTCGGGTTGAGCGGAGGTGTTGACTCCGCAGTGACCGCGCATCTGCTCAAGGCGCAGGGCTATAACGTCGTCGGCATCTTCATGAAGAACTGGGAGGACGACGATGACGACGAATACTGCTCGTCGAACCAGGACTTCATCGACGCTGCGAGCGTGGCCGATGTCATCGGAATCGAGATCGAGCACGTCAACTTCGCGGTCGAATACCGGGACCGCGTGTTCGCCGAGTTCCTGCGTGAATATCAGGCCGGGCGCACACCCAATCCGGACGTGCTGTGCAACGCCGAGATCAAGTTCAAGGCCTTCCTCGACCATGCGATGCGGCTGGGCGCAGGAAAGATCGCCACCGGACATTACGCACGCGTCCGGGAACAGAACGGCGCATTCCAGTTGCTAAAGGGTCTGGACGAAACCAAGGACCAGAGCTATTTCCTGCATCGGCTCACCCAGGCGCAGCTTTCAAAAACGCTGTTCCCCGTGGGCGAATTGCGCAAGAGCGAAGTGCGGCGAATCGCCGGGGAAATCGGCCTGCCCAACGCGAAGAAAAAAGATTCGACCGGCATCTGCTTCATCGGCGAACGCCCGTTTCGCGAATTCCTCAATCGCTACATCAGCAAGGAGCCCGGCCCGATCAAGGACGAGCGCGGACGCACGATCGGCCAGCACCAGGGGTTGTCGTTCTACACACTGGGGCAAAGGCAGGGGCTGGGTATTGGCGGCATCAAGGCGAAGGGCGCGCAACGGGGCGGCGGCGAACATGCGCCGTGGTTTGTCGCGCGCAAGGACATGGGAAACAACATCCTGTGGGTGGTGCAGGGGCACGATCACCCGTGGCTGCACTCTGTGGCACTGGATGCGGACGATGCGAGCTGGGTTGCCGGGCGCGTGCCCGATGCCGGCACTTACGGATCGAAGACGCGCTACCGGCAGGCTGATGCAGCTTGCGCGCTTGCCGACAGTAGCAACGGTGCGTTCCACCTGGATTTTTCGCAGCCCCAATGGGCTGTGACGCCGGGCCAATCAGCCGTGCTCTATGACGGTGAGGTGTGTCTGGGCGGCGGCGTCATTTCGTCGCGCGCCTGAGGCATCAGCACTGCATTGCCGGTTCCCACGCAGCCAACGCTCAGAACGGAATATCGTCATCCATGTCATCGAAACCGCTGGCCGGCGGTTTCGCAGCCGGACGCTGCCCGCCACCTTGCGGCGCAGGCGGACGGCTGGCCGGCGCGCGGCGTTGCTCGTAGCCGCCACCGTCGTCATCACCCGATGACGATGGCGAGCCCATGCCCTGGCGGCCGCCGAGCATCTGCATGTTGTCGGCGCGGATTTCGGTCGTGTACTTCTCGATGCCGTCCTTGTCCGTCCATTTGCGCGTACGAAGGCTGCCCTCGACGTACACCTGCGAACCCTTCTTGAGGTATTGACCAACGATTTCAGCCAGACGGCCGTTGAACACCACACGGTGCCATTCGGTCGCCTCCTTGGGCTCGCCGGTCTGCTTGTCTTTCCACTTGTCCGTGGTGGCGATGGTGACGTTGGCGACCTGGTCCCCGCTGGGGAAAGAACGCATTTCGGGGTCGCGGCCGAGGTTGCCGACGATGATGACTTTGTTGATCGATGCCATGAGCAAATCTCCTGATTCGTGGATTATGTGGCCTGCGCTTCGTCCGCCAGTACTTGCTCCGCCGAGCGTCCCGGATGTGGCGCACGCATGGGCCAGGCTGTGACCAGCCAGACCAGCATCAGCGCCGAGCAGGCCCAGAAAAGGCCTTTCGTTCCAGCGGTCTTGGCTAACCATCCGCCGGCCGCGCCGCCGGCAAAAAATCCCAGTGACTGCAGTGTGTTGTACACACCCAGCGCCGCGCCGCGAGCATGCGTCGGTGCTATGCGCGAAGCCATGCTCGGCTGGCTTGCCTCGAGCACGTTGAAGGCGCAGAAGAACACAAACAGCAGTGCACCCAGCGCCAGCAGCCCGGGTTGGTCCGCCAGGAGCGCGAGCCCCACCTGCACCAGCAGGATGACACCGACCGACACGAGGAACACCGCACGAAGGTAGCCGCGCCGCTCCATCGGAAACAGCACGGCACCCATCACAACGAACGACGCCAGCACGGCCGGCAGATACACATGCCAGTGGTCGGCCTTGTCCAGCCCCGCCTGCACCAGCATCGCAGGAATCGCAACCCACATGGCAAGTTGCACGGCGTGAAGAACAAACACCCCCACGTCCAGACGCAGCAGGCCCGGATGGACGAGCACTTCCCTCAAACGGCCACGAGGCGCGTTCCTGTGCTGCGATGGCTCCGGCGGCGTCCACCACAGCACGATGGCGATACAGCCCAGCGCGAGACAACCCGTGATTGCGAACAGTCCGTACAGGCCCACCACTGCCGTCAGCAAGGGCGCTGCGACCAGCGAGACCGCGAACATCAGGCCGATGCTTGCGCCCACGATCGCCATCGCCTTGGTTCGTACCTCATCACGCGTCTGGTCGGCCAGCAGCGCCGTCACAGCAGCCGAGACGGCCCCTGCGCCCTGCAAGGCCCTGCCGGCGATGAGCCAGCCCAGCGAATCGGCCGCCGCCGCCAGAAAGCTGCCGCTCGCAAACACCAGCAACCCCAGAACGATCACTCGCTTGCGCCCGAACCGGTCCGACGCCATGCCAAACGGGATCTGCAGC
>JBKJKT010000251.1:0-10629 GCA_046597415.1 Ramlibacter sp. | reverse complement strand
TCACGCTGCAAGGGGCGATCAGAGGCTGCAGTGCCCCCATCCCAGCCTTCCCCCAGCGGGGGAAGGGGCCAAACACCGAAAACCTCAAATGGAAAAACCCAACATCGTTCTCAACGTCAACGGCATCGAGGTCATCTACAACCACGTGATCCTGGTGCTCAAGGGCGTGTCGTTGCAGGTGCCCGAGGGCAGCATCGTCGCGATCCTGGGCGGCAACGGCGCCGGCAAGACGACGACGCTGCGTGCGGTGTCGAACCTTCTCAGGGGCGAGCGCGGCGCCGTGACCAAAGGCTCGATCGAGCTGCGGGGCGAGCGCATCGAGAATCTGTCACCCGCCGACCTCGTGCAGCGCGGCGTGGTGCAGGTCATGGAAGGCCGTCACTGTTTTGCTCACCTCACGATCGAGGAAAACCTGCTCACCGGTGCCTATACACGCAAGAGCAAGGGAGAGGTCTCGGCCAATCTGGAGAAGGTGTACACGTACTTTCCACGCCTGAAGACCCGTCGCACGTCGCAGGCTGCCTATACCTCGGGTGGTGAGCAGCAGATGTGTGCGATCGGGCGTGCCCTGATGGCCAATCCGTCGATGGTGCTGCTTGACGAACCTTCGATGGGTCTCGCTCCGCAGATCGTGCTTGAAGTGTTCGAGATCGTGAAGGACTTGAACACCAAGGAGCGCGTGACCTTCCTGCTGGCCGAGCAGAACACCAACATGGCGCTGAAGTACTCGGACTACGGCTACATCATGGAAAGCGGCCGCGTCGTGATGGACGGCCCGGCGACTGAACTCGCGACCAACGAGGACGTGAAAGAGTTCTACCTGGGCGTGGGCGGCGGTGAGCGCAAGTCGTTCAAGGATGTCAAGAGCTACAAGCGCCGCAAGCGCTGGCTGGCCTGATTCAGGGAAGGTGAAAGAGTGAACGAATTTTTTGACGCGCTGGAAAGTCGTGAGCCCGCAGGGCGCGAGCGCGAGTTGATGGCTGCGCTGCCCGGCCTCATTGCCCATGCGCAATCATCGGCTCCTGCCTTCACCCGCATCCTGGGCGGGGTTGACGCATCCGCAATCACTTCACGCGAGACGCTGGCCACACTTCCGGTCACGCGCAAGCATGAACTGTTCGAGCAGCAGCGCGCATCGGATCGCACCGACGTCTTCGGTGGCTTCTGCGCCCTCAAGCGCGGGCCGCAGATGCAGCGTGTCTTCGCGTCGCCCGGTCCGATCTACGAACCGGAAGGCAACGACGCCGACTACTGGCGCGCCGCCCGTGCGATGTATGCCGCCGGCTTTCGCGCCGGTGACCTGGTGCACAACGCGTTCAGTTATCACATGACGCCCGGCGCGTTCATCATGGAATCGGGCGCTCATGCGGTTGGCTGCACCGTGTTTCCGGCAGGCACTGGCCAGACCGAGCAGCAATTGCAGGCGATTGCCGAGTTGCGGCCCGATGCATACACCGGCACACCGAGCTTTCTTCGCATCCTGATCGAAAAGGCGATCGAAACAGGCAGCGATTTTTCCAGCCTGAAAAAAGCCCTGACCGGCGGGGAAGCGCTTCCACCGACGCTGCGCGACTGGTTCGCGGAGCACGGCGTGGCTGCGTATCAAAGTTACGCAACCGCCGACCTCGGCTTGATCGCCTACGAAACCGAATCGCGTGAGGGCCTGGTGCTGGATGAAGGCGTCATTGTCGAGATCGTGCGCCCCGGAACCGGTGAGCCCGTGCCCGAAGGCGAAGTCGGCGAACTGGTCGTCACCACACTGAATGCGGCGTACCCACTCATCCGTTTCGGTACGGGCGACTTGTCCGCATTGCTGCCCGGCCCCTGCCCCACCGGCCGGACCAACACGCGCATCAAGGGCTGGATGGGACGCGCCGATCAGACCACCAAGATCCGCGGCATGTTTGTACACCCAGCGCAAGTCGCGGATATTGCGCGGCGGTTTCCCGAGGTGCTCAAGGCGCGCCTCGTGGTGAGCGGCGAAATGGCAAACGACGTGATGACGCTCAAGGTCGAAACTGCCGACGCGCCGCAGGGCCTGGACGCCCGGATCGGCGACGCCATACGCGATGTGACCAAGCTGCGTGGCGACGTGCAGATGCTGGCTCCCGGGACCTTGCCCAACGATGGCAAGGTCATCGAAGACGCAAGAAGCTACAAGTAGCACTCATCCGTAGGGGCTTTCGACGCAGTTGCGGTAAGTAGAACCCGCGATGCGTACGCGCGCGCCACTAAGTACCATCGGCGGATCGAACATTCAAGGAGACATCCGCATGAACAAACTACTGATGGCGCTCACGCCTCTCGCCCTGCTCGCTTCGGCCACGCTCAGCGCCCATGCCGCCGATTTCCCGATCAAGGACAAGGTCATCACCCTCGTCGTGCCGTTTGCGGCTGGCGGCCCGACCGATCGCGTGGCTCGTGACCTGGCTGAAGCCCTGCGCAAGCCGCTGGGCGGCACCACTGTCGTCGTGGACAACGCGGCGGGTGCGGGCGGCTCGATTGGTGCCAACAAGGTTGCAAAAGCATCGAACGACGGCTACACGCTGCTCGTTCACCACATCGGCATGGGGACCATGCCCACGCTGGTTCGCAACATCCCGTTCAAGGTTGAAAGCGATTTCGAATACCTTGGCATGATCAACGATGTGCCTATGACGCTCATCGGCAAGCCCAGCCTGCCGGCCAGCAACTACAAGGAACTGACAACCTGGATCGGCCAGAACAAGGGCAAGATCAACCTGGGCAATGCGGGCGTGGGCTCTGCCTCGCACCTGTGCGGCCTGCTGTTCCAGGAAGCCGTCAAGACCGACATGACGCCGGTTCCTTACAAAGGCACCGCGCCTGCGATGACCGACCTGATCGGCGGCCAGATCGACATCATGTGCGACCAGACCACCAACACCACGACGCAGATCGAAGCGAAGAAGGTCAAGGCCTTTGCCGTGACTTCTTCCAAGCGCCTGACGACGCCCGCCCTGAAGGACCTTCCGACACTGCAGGAGTCGGGCCTGAAGGACTTCAATGTCTCGATCTGGCACGGCCTGTACGCGCCCAAGGGCACGCCGGCGGACGTGGTGAAGAAAATCAACGACGCACTCAAGGTCGCGCTGAAAGATCCTGAATTCATCAAGAAGCAGGAAGGCCTGGGCGCCGTGGTCGTAGTGGACAAGCGCGTGGAGCCTGCCGAGCACAAGAAGTTTGTCGCCGCGGAGATCGCCAAGTGGAGCCCGATCATCAAGGCCGCCGGCGTCTACGCCGACTGAGCCTTGCACCGGACTCGAAAGACAAGGGCTGCCGGGTGCAGCCCTTTTTGATGGCCGGCCCTTACTATTGACGTTCGACAACAAGGAGACCTGATTTGAAGCAGCACACACCTTTCACGACCCGTCGCGCAGCGCTGGCGCTGATCGCTTCTTCGCTCGGCGCAAGCGCCGTTCCCGCATTCGCGCAAAGCGCGTGGCCCAACAAGCCGGTGCGTATCGTCGTGCCGTTCGCCGCAGGCGGCACAACCGACATCCTGGCGCGCGCTGTTGCGCCGGAGCTATCCAAGGCGTTCGGCCAGCAGTTCATCGTGGACAACCGCGCGGGCGCAGGCGGCAATGTGGGTGCCGACATCGTCTCGAAGGCACCGGGCGATGGCTACACCCTGCTGATGGGAACCGTCGGCACGCACGGCATCAATCGCGCGCTCTACGAAAAGCTTCCATACGATCCGATCAAAGACTTTGCGCCGGTGACGCTGGTAGCGGGCGTGCCCAACGTCATGGTGATGCCAGCGGAAAAGGCGCGCACCATGGGCATCAACAACGTGCGCGATTTCATCAAATACGCCAAGGCCAACCCCGCCAAGCTCAACATGGCTTCCAGCGGCAACGGCACCTCGATTCACCTGGCGGGCGAGCTCTTCAAGACGATGAGCGGCACCTTCATGGTTCACTTTCCGTATCGCGGTTCCGGACCGGCCCTGCTCGACCTGATCGGCGGCACGATGGACGTGATGTTCGACAACCTGCCCTCTGCACTGCCACACATCCGCGCCGGCAAGCTCAAGGCCCTGGCCGTGACCAGCCTGCAGCGCTCTACCGCTCTGCCCGATGTGCCAACGATGGAAGAGGCTGGCGGCCTGAAGGGATTCGACGCGACTTCGTGGTTCGGCCTGCTTGCGCCTGCAGGCACGCCGCCCGACATCGTCAACCGCATCCAGCAGGAAGTTGCCAAGTCACTGGGCACGGCCGCGATCAAGGAAAAGATGCTCGCCCAGGGCGCTATCCCCAGTGGGAATTCGCCGGCTGATTTCGCGAAGCATATCGATGCCGAGCACCGCAAGTGGGCCCAGGTCGTGAAGGCTTCAGGCGCGAAGGTGGACTGATCTTCTAGACGCCCCAGACGATCTCCTGGTTCGCGGCCTTCGCGCGGCGCATCATGTCGATCATGGGCAGCGCGCGCTGCCTGAGTGAAATTCCGTCAGCCTTCTGGTCGTCGTCCGCTTCCCGGTCCGCCTCCTCACGCACGATCGCCGACTCCAGTGCGGCGATCGCATCGTCCATCTGCGAGGGCTCGATGATGCCCTTGGCCCCCGGGTCCTTTCCGATGATCTGCAACACCTGCTTGCCGTTGGGCTCGAGCATGATCACGTCGCCGGCGGCCTTTGATTTGAATTTGTAGAGCATGGATGCGCCTCGCTGTTGAACTGCAGTGATTGTGCGCGTGGAGGCCGCCCCCGGCACGTCAGGAATCTTCCGCATTTCTACCGAGCCCCGGGGACTATGCTGTTGACACCGGTTTGTTTAAGCCTAAACTATTTAAGGTACGACTAGAAGGACACCCCATGGATCTGGAAGCGCGCGCCCACAGCGAGCACCCCGAAGCACTGCGCCTGTGGCTTCGCCTGCTCACCTGCACGCAGATCGTGGAAAAGCAGGTTCGCAGCAACCTGCGCGAGCGCTTCGATACCACGCTCCCCCGCTTCGATCTCATGGCCCAGCTTGAGCGTTCGCCCGAGGGGCTCAAGATGAATGAACTGTCGCGCCGGATGATGGTGACGGGCGGCAACGTCACCGGCATCACGGATCAGCTCGTAGCGGAAGGTCTCGTAGACCGCGTGGACGTGGAAGGCGATCGCCGCGCTTATCGGGTCCGGCTCACACCCAAGGGACGCAAGCTCTTCCATGAGATGGCGCATCAGCACGAAGGCTGGATCGTCGATGCGTTTGCGGGCCTGAACGATAAAGACATCTCCGCGCTGCACAAGCTGCTGGGCAAGGTGAAAGACCATGCGCGCGATCGCGTGGAAGCTGCCTGAGGACCATCATGGATACTTTTGTGCGCGACCGGTTGCCGCCGGTGGAACTGCTCCCTGACATGCGATTCGACTTGCCGGAACTGCAGTTTCCGGCGCAGCTGAATCTGGTGGAAGAACTGCTCGACAAGGCAGTTGACAAAGGCTTTGCCGACCGGCCGCTGCTTCGCTCGAGTCGCATCACGCTCACCTATGCGGATGTTCGCGATCGCGTCGATCGCATCTGCCGGGTCTTAACCGAGGATCATGGCCTTGTGCCGGGCAATCGGGTGTTGCTGCGCGGTGGCAATTCGATTGCGATGGCGCTCGCGTGGCTTGCCGTGGTGAAGACCGGGCTGATAGCAGTGGCAACCATGCCGCTGCTGCGCGCGCGGGAGCTTGCAGACATCATCGACAAGTCGCAGCCCGTGCTCGCCCTGTGCGACATCAAGCTCATCGACGAGCTGGAATTGGCGCGGAGCGACAGGCCGGTGCTCCGGGCTGTCATCCCGTTCAATACGCTGGATGCGCCCGGCTCGCTGGCGGTGTTGTCGGCGCAAAAGGACGGTGGTTTCGCGGCCTGTCCCACTGCTTGCGAAGACGTGGCGATGATGGCCTTTACTTCTGGCACGACGGGCAAGCCCAAAGCCGCATTGCACACCCACCGCGATGTGATGGCCGCGTGCGAAGCGTGGCCGAGGCATGTGCTCCGCGCCACGCCAGAAGACATCGTCGTGGGCTCGCCGCCGCTTGCGTTCACCTTCGGGCTCGGCGGGCTGCTGATCTTTCCGATGTGGGCGGGTGCCAGCGTGTACTTTCCAGATGCACCGTACACGCCCGAATCGATGGTGCGGACCATCAACGAAATCGGCGCGACGATCTGCTACACGGCACCGACTTTTTACCGGCAGATGGCGCCATTCGCGCGCGAACACGGCGTCGGCAAGCTGCGAATCTGTGTGAGCGCCGGAGAGGGCCTCCCCGATGCCACGCGCCAGTTGTGGAAGCAGGCGAGCGGCATCGAGATGCTCGACGGTATCGGCGCGACCGAGATGTTCCATATCTTCATTTCGTCTGCGGGCAGCGATGTGCGCCCTGGAGCGGTCGGCAAGGTGGTGCCGGGCTACATTGCGAAGGTTGTCGACGACGACGGCAAGGAGTTGCCGCGCGGCAGCATCGGCAAGCTGGCAGTGAAAGGCCCGACCGGCTGCAAGTATCTCGACGACGCGCGGCAGGCCAATTACGTGAAGGACGGCTGGAACTATCCCGGCGATGCCTTCCTGCAAGACGAGGACGGTTATTACTTTTATCAGGCGCGTGCAGACGACATGATCATCACCTCCGGCTACAACGTTGGCGGGCCGGAAGTGGAAGATGCCTTGTTGCGGCACCCCGCCGTGGCCGAGTGCGGTGTGATCGGCAAGCCCGACGAAGAGCGCGGGATGATCGTGAAAGCCTTTTGCGTCCTCAAGCCCGGCCACGCCGCTGACGCGGCGATGGTCAAGGCGCTGCAAGACCACGTGAAGGCCAGCATCGCGCCATTCAAGTACCCGCGCGAAGTCGAGTTCGTTGCCAGCCTGCCGCGTACGGAGACCGGGAAGTTGCAGCGGTACCGGTTGCGGTCGGCGTGACTTTTCTCCCTCCCCCTCTGGGGGAGGGCCGGGGTGGGGGCACGGCGGCGTCAACTACCGAACGGCAGGGCCATTCCATCGGCCCAAGCCCCCACCCTAACCCTCCCCCGGAAGGGGAGGGAACAAGTCCCATAATCGCCGGATGCCAGCCTACTCATTCGAAGCGCTAGACGCACAGGGCGAAACCCGGCGCGGCGTGATGGAAGCCGATACGGCCAAAGCCGTCCGCAGCCTGCTCAGAGGCCAGGCGCTGGTGCCGCTTCAGGTCGTCCCGGTGAACGCAGGAGCCGCTGCCAACGAGCAGAGTTTCGGCCTCTCATCCAGGCTCTTTACGCGGCCAGTCTTCAACGCCACCGGCCTCGCCATCTGGACGCGACAATTGTCGGGCCTCATCACATCCGGACTGCCGCTGGAACGAGCCCTGACCGCGCTCACCGAAGAATCCGAGAACGAGCGGCAACGCCACCTGGTGGCCGCACTTCGAGCTGAAGTCAACGCGGGCTCGCCGTTCGGCAAGGCCCTGGCGCGTTTTCCCCGCGAATTCCCCGAGATCTATATCGCTGTCGTCGGCGCAGGAGAGGCCAGCGGCAACCTGGGCACCGTGCTCGAACGGCTGGCCGATGATCTGGAGAACAGCCAGGCCCTCAAGGCGAAGCTGCTGGGCGCGGCGCTCTATCCCGCCATCGTGACCGTCGTCGCCATCGTTATCGTGATGTTTCTGGTGGCCTATGTGGTGCCGCAGGTCGCGAGTGTGTTTGCGGGCAGCAAACGTGCGCTGCCCTTTCTCACGGTCGCGATGCTCACGATCAGCGGCCTGGTGCGTAGCTGGGGCTGGCTCGCTCTCACGATCCTCGTCATCGGATTCATCGGGCTGCGCCTGGCCCTTCGCAATGAAGCAACGCGCGAACGGTTCGACGCCGCGTGGCTGCGCCTGCCCCTCATCGGACGTCTCTCGCGCGGCTACAACGCGGCACGTTTCGCCAGCACGTTGGCCATGCTTGCCGGCGCAGGGGTGCCCATCCTGAAGGCACTGCAGGCCGCAGGCGAAACGCTTGGCAACCGGGCGATGCGCGCCGATGCAATGGACGCACTGATCCTGGTGCGCGAAGGTGCGCCACTGGCCTCGGCCATGGCGCAGAAGAAGCGCTTTCCGGGTTTGCTGGCGATGTTCGCAAGACTCGGGGAACAGACGGGGCAATTGCCCAACATGCTGCAGCGCGCGGCCAACCAGCTCGGCGCGGAAGTACAGCGCCGCGCCATGCAGATGGCCACGATCCTGGAGCCGCTCCTGATCGTGTCGATGGGCGTCGTCGTCATGCTGATCGTGCTTGCCGTGCTGCTGCCGATCATCCAGCTCAACCAGTTCGCACGCTGAGACCATGTTGAGCCAATCATGTCCGTGACTCTCGACGACAAACTGGTGGTGGCGATTTCGTCGCGTGCGCTTTTCAACTTCGAGGAAGAGAACGCGATCTTTGAAAGCGGTAATCCAACCGCCTACATGGAGCTCCAGCTGGAACGCCTGGACACGGCGGCCAAACCCGGCATCGCGTTTTCGCTGGTCAAGAAGCTGCTGGCGTTCAACGACACATCGACGCAGCGTGTCGAGGCTGTGATCCTCTCGCGCAACGACCCGGTTTCTGGCATGCGCATCTTCCGCTCGGGCACGGCGAATCAGCTCAAGCTCGAGCGCGGTGTGTTCACGCAGGGCCGCTCGCCCTTCAAGTACCTGAGGCCGCTGCGCGCCAACCTTTTCCTATCTGCCAATGCGCAAGACGTCCGCGAAGCGCTGGCGGCAGGCTTTCCGGCAGCGCGCGTGCTCACCGAATCGGTGCTCGCGGGCAGCAACCATCCCCATGAAGTCCGGATTGCATTCGATGGCGACGCGGTACTGTTTTCGGATGAAGCGGAGCGCGTTTTCCAGACACACGGCCTCGATGCCTTCCAGCAGCATGAGATGAGCAAGGCGCAGCTTCCGTTGCCCGAAGGGCCGTTCAAGCCTTTGCTGGCAGCGCTGCACAGACTCCAGCAGGCCAGCACACCGGCGATGGGGTTGCGAACGGCGCTGGTCACTGCGCGCAGTGCTCCGGCCCACGAGCGCGCTATCCGGACCTTGATGAACTGGGACATTCGCGTGGACGAAGCGATGTTCCTGGGCGGCCTGCCCAAGGGTGAGTTTCTGCGCGAGTTCGAGCCCGATTTCTTCTTCGACGATCAGACCGGGCACGTGAATCACGCGGCGCGGCATGTGCCTTCAGGCCATGTGGCAAGCGGCATAGCCAACTTGCCGAAAGACCCTGCCTAACCCGAAGTTCGCACCGATCCGCGCGCCTCGCGACGTGCGATCCAGAGCGTGGCAGCACAGATCACCGCGCCTCCGATCAGCGTGGTGCGGCTCGGCGTGTCGGTGAAAACCAGCCAACCGAGCAGCGAAGCCCACACGAGCTCCAGAAACTTGACCGACTGCGTGGCCGAGATGTCAGCAACGACGAACGAGCGTGTCAGGCAGTAGTGCGCCAACGCGCCGAGAAAACCGCACAACAGAAACATGAACCACTGCTGCATTGTCGGAGCCTGCCAGAACGGCAATGCCAGCGGCAGGCTCATGAGCGTGATCGTGATCGACTGCCACACCACGATCACGCCAGGCGTCTCATATCGCGTGAGCGCCTTGGTCATCAGAAAAGAAGCAGCAAACACCGGCGAGGACGCGAGCATGAGCAGCGACCATCCACCTCCTGCCCCCGTGAGCTGGGGCGCGACCACGATCAGCACGCCTGCAAAGCCAATGACGGCCGCGACCCAGCGGTCCCATCGCATGCGCTCTGCGAAGAACCACGCGGCACCCAGCATGATAAAAATGGGGCCAGTGAAACTCAGGGCCGTGGTGTCGGCTATCGTGATGTGCGGCAGAGCTGCAAACCATATCACCAGACCGAGCGTGTGCACGCCACCCCGGGTGAAGTGACCGAAGATCTTCACCGGCATGTAAGACGCCATGCCTGCGCGGATCACGAGCGGCATCAGGACGACGAGGCTGAAGAAATAGCGAAGGAACTGCGTCTGGAAGGGACTCAGTTCGAGAGTCAACGCCCGCATCATCGTGTTGAGAACAGTGAAGATCAGGCCAGCTGAAGCCGACCAGAGCAGGCCGCGAACAACGGGATCGAGCCGCGAGGCGCGTCGATGCGCGATGGATGCGCGGCGCACCAGCGCGTTCGGCTTTCGCCTCTTCAACGCATGCGACTCGCGCGCCAAGCCGCGGTCACCGTTATCAACTGCCACGGCCTGTCTCCATTGCGACCGACTATAGCCCAGCGTCACCTGCGCGTCTGCAGGTTTTCTGACGCCGCGCTATATTGGCCGGGTCTTCAGGGCGGGGTGAAATTCCCCACCGGCGGTAGGCGGCAAGAGCCGCAAGCTCGCGAGCGTTCTTGAGCCTTGAGGCGTTTTTGTTCAACAACAGGAGCGTTTCATGTGTGCATACCTCCGGGCAAGGCCAGCGAGCTGCGCCTGAAGCCGATGGTGGAAGTAAACCGCTCACGTTTTGCGACTGCGTTCACACAATCAATCGAAGCGTCTCATGGCGTGACGACCGGAGTCTGCGCCGTGGACCGCGTGCAGACGATTCAATGCGCGCTGCGCACCACGCTCGAACGCAGCGAGATCGTGAGCCCCGGCCACGTGTTCCCGCTTATTGCGCGAGAGGGTGGAACG
>JBKJKT010000202.1:0-16871 GCA_046597415.1 Ramlibacter sp. | reverse complement strand
GCGCCCTCGGTGCTGCGCGAGGCCGTGCCCGAGTGGTTCGAGCTCGATGGCGACGTGCCCTTCATGATGCAGGTCTTCCCGATCCGCGCCGAGATGCGAGACAGGATTCCCGCTGTCACGCATGTGGACGGTTCGGGCCGTCTGCAGACTGTCACTGCGTCGGCCAACCCGCGCTATCACCGCCTTATCAGCGCATTCCGCGACCTGACTGGCGTGCCCATGGTGCTCAACACGTCATTCAACGAGAACGAACCCGTGGTCTGCACGCCGGCCGAAGCGCTGGACTGTTTCCTTCGCACGCGGATGGACCGGCTGGTGCTTGGCCGCGCCGTGTTGCGGCGCGCTGGGGAGCCCGCGATTGATTGAGCTGGCGAAAATCGTCGGGTGGGCGGCCTCGCCCCTCGCGCTCGCCCTGGTGCTCGCTATATTGGCGTGGATGCTGCGAAGGCGCCGCGTGCGCTGGGCGCTGACGTTGGCGGTGCTGGCGTTCGTGGTGCTTTGGGTCGGCTCCCTGCCGGCCGTCGCATACCTCGCGGCCTCGCCCCTGGAGTCGCGGTATCCCTCGCGCAGCATCCAGGATGCACCCGTCGCCGATGCGATCCTGGTTCTCGGGGGCGCTCTGGTGCCTGCGCACCCGCCGCGGCGCCCGAATCTCGCCATGGGTTCTTCGTCCGACCGCATCTGGCAAGCCGCGGCCCTTTATCGCGCGGGCAAGGCTCCCTGGGTCATCGTGTCGGCCGGCAACTTGCACCCGCGCGAGGGGTTGCAGGTCGAAGCCGACGCCATCGCACAGATGCTGACCGTGCTGGGCGTGCCGCCGGAGCGCACGCTGCTCGAAGGCCGAAGCCGCAACACGCGGGAGAACGCCGTTCTCGTGCGGGGCCTGGTCGAACAGGTCGGGGCCAGGCGGGTCATCCTTGTCACGTCGGCGATGCATATGCCCCGCGCAATGCAGACCTTCCGCAAGCAATGGCCGGACAGTCCTGTCGAATTGATACCTTTCCCTGCAGATGCACCGGGAGAACCCGAACTGAAAAGCGTCTGGATGTGGATTCCTTCCGCCGGGGGCCTCAAGGTTGTGAGTAAATCTATGAAAGAGTATGCAGGTATGCTTGCGCTCGCTATTATGTAATCGTCACAAGGTGAAGTGATTTTTCACATGTCGTTACAGATATCGCTCATCACAGCCAATTTGAACCGGGCTCACACCCTCGGTGAAGCGCTGCGCTCGGCCGCTGGGCAGACATGGGAAAACATCGACCACATCGTGGTCGATGGCGGCTCCACCGATGGTTCGCTCGACGTGATCGAGCGTCACCGTGCCGGGATAGCCAAGACAGTGTCCGGCCCTGACAAGGGCCCCTACGACGCACTAAACAAGGGATTGGCCCTGGCTAGCGGTGACGTGGTCGGCTTCTTGCACGCCGACGACACGTTCGCCACGCCTCACACGCTGGAACGGGTAGCCGCTGCTTTCGACGACCCGGCGGTGGGCGCTGTGTATGGCGACCTGGTGTATGTCCGCAAGGACGACGCGAGCCAAATCGTCCGATACTGGCAGGCTGGCAGCTTTCGCCGCGACAAGCTCACCCAAGGCTGGATGCCACCGCACCCCACGTTCTACGTACGGCGGGAAGTGATCTCCCGGCTCGGCAATTTCGACACGCGCTACCGGATAGCCGCCGATTACGACCACATGCTGCGCGTCCTTTGGCAAGGCCGGGTGCAGGCGGCCTACATTCCCGAGGTGTTGGTGCGCATGCGCACGGGTGGCCTTTCGAACGGGAGCCTGCTCAACATGCTCAACAAGACGCGAGAGGATTACGCGGTGATGCGCCAGCATGGCATCGGCGGATTGCAGACCCTGCTGTTGAAAAATGTCACGAAGCTGCCACAGTTCATGGTTCGAGCGGCGCCCGGGCGGTGAGTTGAAACCTTAGTCTTGTAGGATGTAGTTGATCAGCTTATGACATCGTTCGTCCGCGCCAAAATACTCGTGGCGGCTGCCTTCCTTGCCGCCGGGACGGCGCACGCACAGGTTCCGGCGACGGGTGCCATGGGTGCCAGCCCGCAGCGTGCTGACGTCTTCCAGCCGGCCGACAGCATTCGTACTAACGAGGCACCTTCCACGCGCTTCCAGGGCTCGTCGCTGCCAGTGCCGGCACCTGCGATCACCAAAGAATACCGGTTCGGACCGAACGACCTGTTCGACGTCGAAATCTTCGAGATGGAAAATCTCAAGCGAACGGTGCGGGTCAATGCCGCCGGCATGGTTTCGCTTCCGCTGATCGGCTCCGTCACGGTTGCAGGCCTGACGCCCCCGGAAGTCGAGGCACTGATCGCCGCGCGGTACAGTGAGAAGTACCTGCAGAACCCGCAGGTGTCGGTTTTCGTCAAGGAATTCACCAGCGAGCGCATCACGGTCGAAGGCGCCGTCGGCCGCCCCGGCATGTTCCCGCTCACGGGCAGCATGACGCTGCTGCGGGTACTGGCCCTCGCTGGCGGCTTTGGCCCCATCGCCAACACCTCAGAAGTGATGGTCTACCGCGTCAATGAAAAGAATGTCCGTCAAGTGGCGGTGTTCGACATCGAAAAAATCCGCGCGGGGCAGAGTGAAGACCCGGCCATCAAGGGTGATGACCTGATCGTGGTGCAGCGCGACAAGACCAGGGCCCTGTTCAAGGACTCCGTGTTCCGCGACATCTTCGATACGGTGAACCCATTCTCGATCATCGCCCGCTAAGGGCGGAACCTGCCGGGCCAGGATGCACAATGCCCTCAACAGATTGACCCATGGGCAAAACTGAACACATCCCGCCGCAAGCAATACCAAGGCCACCTGGCGAGTTGGCCCTGCACCAGCCGTACATGCTGCAGAGCACGCTGGCACGCCAGCAGGAAGACGAGGAAGACGCCAGTGCACTGACGCTCACCGACCTGCTTCAGATGATCCTGAAGCACAAGTGGACACTGCTGCTGGTCGTGCTTGTGTCCACCAGCATCGCAGGCGTTAACACATTCCTGCTGCGCCCCACCTACCGCGCCACCGCGGTCTTGCAGATCGACCGGGCAGCCGCGCGCATCGTCGACTTCAACACCAGCGGAACGGACGCCGAGCAACTGCAGGTGGACGAATATATGGGCCTGAAAACGCAGTACGAGTTGCTTCGCAGCCGTTCTCTGGCCGAACGCGTGATCGACGACCTGCAACTGGATCGTTCGCGCGCCGGTGTGGTGCCCGGCACTGCGGCGGCTCCTGCAGCAGCATCCGCTCCAGCCCCAGACGGCTACATCGGCCGCATTATCTCGGGCTACCGAAAACTGTCGACGCCCGCCACCACCGATGCACAGTTCCTCGGTCGCGAAGCCGTCGTCGGAGCTTTCCGCGGCGCGCTGTCCATCGACCCAATTCCCAATTCCCGGCTGGTCCAGGTCTCGGTCGACAACTCCGACCCGCAACTCGCCGCACGCATCGCCAATGCAACAGCCCAGACTTTCCTGTCGCTGGGCCAGGAAAGGCGCATCGAGTCGTCGTCCTATGCCAAGGCGTTCCTCGAAGACCAGATCAAGCAGGTGAAGACCAAGCTGGAAGACTCCGAACGCAAGCTCAACCTGTACGCGCAGTCCAAGCAGATCCTGACGCTGGATGACAAGACCAGCGTGGTCAACCAGACCTACATGGAATTTGCCGCAGCCTTGGTCAAGGTGGAGCAAGAGCGCATCAAGGCCCAGGCCCTGTACAACGAGGTCAAGGCCAATCCCGAGCGGGCCTTGCAAAGCCAGGAAAGCAAGACGGTGCAGGCCTTCAAGGAAGCAAAGGCCAAGCTGGAGGTGGAGTACCAGCAGAACCTGCGCATCTTTAAGCCCGACTACCCGAAGATGGTGCAGATGAAAGCGCAGATCGCCGAGATTGACGGGCAGATCCGCGCCGAGCACGCCAACGTGCAGAGTCTCGTGAAAGCCCAGTACGACGCCGCAGTCGCCCAGGAAACCCAGCTGCGCGCGCGCCTGGACCAGACGCGCAAGCAAGTTCTGACGACGCAAGACAGCAGCATCGACCTGAATCTGCTGCGGCGCGAAGTCGACACCAATCGCCAGCTTTACGACGGCCTGCTGCAGCGGCTGAAACAGGTCGGCATCAGCGCCAACCTCACCACCAACAACATCTCCATCGTGGACGCGGCCAACCCGCCGCTGTTTCCGTACAAGCCCAACCTCAACTCGAACCTGCTGACCGGTCTGGGCATCGGCCTGTTCCTGGGGCTGTGCCTGGTGTTCCTGCTGGAATACATGGACGATTCGATCAAGTACCCCGAGGAGGTCGAGCGGGTGCTGGGCGTGCCGCTGATGGGCGTGATCCCGGTCGGCGACAGGAGGCGCAACAGCCCGCACTCCGTGGCGATGGATGTCTTTCATGACCCCCGGTCGACGATGGCCGAGGCTTACCGTTCGGTGCGGACTGCGCTGCAGTTCTCCACTTCGCACGGTGCCCCGACACGCCTGCTGGTGACCAGCACCACGCGGGACGAGGGCAAGAGCACGACGGCGCTGGCGTTGGCCATCAACTTCGCGCAGATGGGCCTCAACGTGCTACTGGTCGACGGCGACATGCGCAACCCTTCGGTGCACAAACTGCTGGGCATTGCCAATGAAATGGGCCTGTCGAACCTTCTGTCGGCGGAGACGCGCGGGGAGCAGCTGATCCAGCCGACCACAGTTCCGAACCTGTCGGTCCTGACGGCTGGCCCACCCCCGCCGAACCCGGTCGACCTGCTGACAGGCCCCAAGCTCCTGCAGCTGCTGGACAAGGCCGGCGCCGTAGGCTTCACTCACGTCATCGTCGACGGGCCGCCGGTGCTCGGCATCGCCGATTCGATCGTGCTGGGTAACCACATCCAGGATTTCCTGTTCGTGGTCCGTGCTGCTTCCACGCGCAAGACCAATATCCGTGATGCACTGCGTCGCCTGCGCCTGTCGGGCCTGTCACCGCGCGGCACTGTCCTGACCTTCGCGCCGGCCCGTGCGCTGCAGGGCCACGGCGCCTACTACGGCTATGGCGTCGACCCGAAGCACACGCCGCTGCCCCGTCAGGCCGCCTAACGGCCATGCAACCCACTCCATCGGGACGTCGCAGCGTGGTCGAAGGAGCCCTGCTCGACTATCACCGGTCGCCGGGCCAGTTCGCGCTGTTGCGGCGCGAACCCAGGCCGCTGTTCGACTCGATCAAGGATGTCCTGCAGCTGGCCGCTGGCCGCGCGCCCGATGGGGGCAGCGAGCCACCCGCCCACGTGCAACAGGCCGCCAGGTTCTTCGTGCGCGCCGCGTTGCTGGGCGCCCATGCCGACCACTATGAACTGCTGGGGGTCGAACGCAACGCGAACGCCGATGCAATCAAGGATCGCTACCGGCTGATGATGCGGCTGATGCACCCGGACTTTGAGCCGCCAGGCACCGGGGCCGCCTGGCCTTCCGGCAGCGCGGCCCGCGTCAATCAGGCGTACGAGGTGTTGTCTTCGCCTGACCGGCGACGTGCCTATGACGACCGCGACAAGCCGGCGCCAGGCCCGACAGACCTGGCGCCAACGGCACGGACGGCGCAAACGCTGCGCGCCGCAGCCGCTCGGCCTCGCGCAGAGGAACCTCGACGGCGCTTGAAGGTGCTGGCCGCCGGCTTTGGGGCGGCTGGCGCGCTGATGTTCCTGGCCGTTCTTGTGCTCGGCGGGGGTAGCGAACGGGAGAATCTGGTCCAGCGCGAGCAGCTGCCGCCGCCTAAGCTGCAGGTTGCAGCCTCGGTACCGATACCGTCCGTGGCGCCGGCGCCCGCCAACGAACCCGCACCGGCTATGCTCAAAGCCAAGCTGCCAGTAGCCGTGGCGCCGGCCGACACGCTGCAATTGCCTGCAGCGCCGATGCTTCGTGCGCCGGTGGTGAGTCCCGTCGCCCTGGCACGCGCCATCCACACGGAGATCGCGCCCCGGCCAGCACCTGCCGTGGCCAGCGCGACGGTGCCGGTGGTCACCGCGCCTTCCCTTCCGCCCGCACCGGTCGTTGCCGTCGCCCCGGAACCTGCCGCGGTACCGCCTGTCGTGATCCCAGTTGCGCCTGCGGTGGCGCCGCGACCGAACCCTGGCGTGACGATGGCCCAGGTGCACCTGCTGCTAGCCCGTCTGGTACAGCAGGTGGAAAGCGGCACGGGCGAGCGCTTGCTGACGCTGCTGGAACGCGACGCACAGAGCCAGCCTTCGGCGCAAGCGCTGGTTCGTCAATACAACAGCCTGGTGGAGGGGTCCCGCGCCGTGAAGGTATCGCAAGTCCAGTTCCTTAGCGAGCCACTCGAAGGCCGATTGCTGGTAACAGGCTACCTGATGGTGAATGTCGGCGCGGCTTCCTCAAGCGCGCCGCAGGAGCTCTCGCTCCAGGCCGAGTTCATGGCACGTGATGGCGCGGTGGTCATGACGCGGTTGGCCCGGGCGCAGGCGCGGGCGAGGTAACCCCGCTTGGACGACCCACGGCCAGCCTCCAGGCGCCGACCGGTGCTCGCCGCGACCGGCCTGGTCGCAGTTGCGCTGCTGGGCTGGCAGGTGATCCCGGTCAATCTAGAACGCGCCTGTACGCTCAAAGACAGCCCCTACCTCCTGGCCTGCCCTCGCCCAGGCGACCCGGTTGTTGCACTGCGATCGCGGCTTTCGGCAAACCCGGGCGACGCGGCCGCCTTTGTCGAACTGGCGCGGATAGACGACCCAAGAACCCGGCCGGGTGCCCTACTCGCCGCGTCATTGATGGCGCCGAACAACCCGAATGTGCAGATGCTGCAGGCCGCCGCAGCGCTGGAGCGGCAGGACCTGCCAGCAGCCATCGTGCTGCTGGTCAACCTGTCGCAGCATCACAACAACGACCGGGCGGCCCAGGCCCTCGCCAGCCTGGTGGCGGCAGGACACGGTGCGTTGCTCGAACCGCACGTGACAGCCGGCAGCCGCTGGGTGCAGCCGGTGCTGGCGCAGATGTCGCAGTCCGGCGGCTCGTTTGCCACTGCGCTTTCGCTGGTGGCGCATGCGCTTTCGCGCAAGGCGATTGAGCCGGCTGCCGTGTCGGCCTACATTTCGCAGCTGAAGGCCGCGCGTGCCTGGACCGATGCATATGCGCTGTGGCTCACACTGCACGGCAAGGGGCTGCCGACGCTCTACAACGCCAGCTTCGACAACCCCTTTGTACCGGACGCCTTCGACTGGGAAGTCAACATGCCCGCGCCGCTTAGCCGCGCCGGCGCCCTTCTGGACCGGACGGGCTCCGAGGGCCGTGGCGCGGTGCTTGGCGTGCGCTTCACTGGCCGTTCGATTGCGTTGCCGATGCTGCGGCAGCACCTGTTCATCGGCGAAGGCCGGCATCGCCTCAAGGGCGTGTACCGATCCAGCCAGTTGCGCATCGAGGGCGGCCTGGCATGGACCGTGCGCTGCAGCAGCGCGCCCGTCGAGGCCGGGCGGTCGGCCGGCCTTTTCGACACTGAAGGCCAGTGGCGCACGTTCGAGTTCGACTTCACGGTGCCAGCCGGGTGTGGCAGCGTGGCGACCCTGGCGCTGGAAACCGCCGTTCCCGCCGACGCAGTGGTCGGCGCACGGGGAATCGCATGGTTCGACGCTTTCACTCTGGAACGCCGTTCGAATTGACCAACGCGCTGAGTTGGGCGTATAGTGG
The DNA here is from genome assembly GCA_046597415.1 of Ramlibacter sp. GTDB lineage: Bacteria > Pseudomonadota > Gammaproteobacteria > Burkholderiales > Burkholderiaceae_C > Ramlibacter. The sequence continues at coordinate 9,179 of JBKJKT010000202.1, read as the reverse complement.
GCGAAGGAAATTTCGTCCCCACTTATCCATGCGCACAACACAAACCCTCTTTGCCCTCGGCCTGGCCACGCTCTCCTGCATGGCGGTGGCACAGCCAGCACCCGTCGGTACGGTGCAAAGCGTCGGCGGTCTTGTGACAGTCAGCGATGCCAGCACCGTGAACAACGCGGTCCCGGGCATGACCTTTGCCAATGGTGCCCAATTCGTGACCAGCTCCAACGGTACTGCGGTCCTGAGGGTGGGCCGCGACTGCGAAATACGGCTCAAGCCCAATCAATCGTTCACCGTCGACAAGGACAAGACCTGCGACGGACTGCTTGCGCTCGTTCAGAACCTGCCTGGCGCGGCGGTGGTCGCCACGAGCGGCCCGGCACTTCCACTGCTCGGCGTGGCACTGGCAGGTGCGGTCCTCGCGGGCAACAGTGGCCGTGGCACCGCTGCAGTGGTTGGCGGCGGTGGCCAGACTCCTGACCCAGGCGGCGGCGGAGGCGTGCCCACGCCGCCGATCAGCCCGCAATGACGGCGGAGCGACCGGACTCTCAGACAACGGGGCTTTTGGGCCCCGTTGCCCTTTCAGTGGGTCTGGTGTTGGTGTTCGCCAGTCCACTGGTCCGCGGAGGCAACCGCCACGCAGCGCTGATCGTGCTCGAATTCCTGGCACTGGCCATGCTGGCGGCCATCGTCCTGCGCGTGGCACTCCAAGGGGTTGCGATGGCACCCCTTACCTCCAACCGGCTGCTGATGGTGCTGCTGGCAAGCCCCGTGCTGGTGGCGCTGGCGCAACTGGTACCGTTGCCGGCGGCGCTGTGGGACCGGTTGCCGGGCCATGCGCCCTATGCCGACGCACTCCGCGAAGCGGCGGTTACCGCCCGCGACTGGCGGCCCGCTTCCATCAGCCCCGCGGCCACCGCCGGCTCCTTGCTGGCCGCCTTGCCGATCGTTGCAGTCCTGCTGGCCGGGTACCTGGCGTCGATCCCGCAACTGCGAGTGCTGGTGGGCGCGGTCGTGGCGATGGCCCTGGGGCAAGTGCTGCTCGGCCTGATGCAGGTGGCTGGCGGCGAGCATTCGCCACTGTTCTTCGGCATGCTCAGCTTCGGCCCGCCCATCGGCACCTTCGCCAACCGCAACAGCTATGCCATCTACCTGGCGATGGCACTGGTAGCCCTGATCTGGCTGGCCTACGAGAGCCACCGCGACGGCCGGATCGAAAAGGGCGTCGGCACCTTCGGCACGCGCCATCGCACCGCGCTGTGGGCGGGCGCCGGTCTGATGCTGGTAGTGGGCATTATGTTGTCCCGCTCACGGGGGGCCGCGCTGTTCGGGCTGCCGATGGCAGCGTTCGCGCTGGCGGCCGCGGCACTTCGCATCCGGGGCTGGTCGCGGGGATGGCGTTTCGCCCTGCCCCTCGCGGTCCTGCTGGTCGTGAGCGCCACCGTCCTCATCGGCCTGGATGCCGCGACCTCCCGCTTTACCTCCAGCCAGCTCTCGAGCTCGGCGGAATTTCGCGCACTCCTTGCGCGAACCAGCGTGGAAGGGGCCATGGCGTTCTGGCCGATTGGCTCAGGGTGGGGCACCTATGCCCTGGCTTATCCGCGCTTCCAGCCTGTGAACTTGCCCGGCTTCGCCAACCAGGCGCACATGGATTACATCCAGTTCCTGTTTGAGGGCGGCGTGCTGGCGCTGGTGTTCGGCACCGTGTTCGGCTGGCTGACCGGTCGCCGCGCCTTCCAGCTTGCGCGGCGCGCCTGGCGTGACCGAACACTGGACCGGGACGCGATGGCCGCGGCCATCGGTGGCATGGGCCTGATGGCGCTGCTCCTGCACTCGCTGGTGGACTTCAACATGCGGATCCCGGCGAATGCGATGCTGGGCGCCCTGCTCGCCGGCATGTTCCTGAGGCCGCTGCCAGGCCGCCACCCCGCCCCATGATCGACCTGCACAGCCATATCCTGCCCGGCATCGACGACGGCTCGCGCAGCCTTGCCATGTCACTCGACATGGCGCGCATCGCAGTGGCCGACGGAATCCGCGTGATGGCCTGCACGCCACACATCTACCCAGGCCTGTACATGAACGCCACGGCCGGCATCCAGTCAGCGCGCGACGCGTTGCAGGTCTCACTCGACGAACACGCGATCCCGCTCCAGCTGGTGATCGGCGCCGACGTGCACTTGGTGCCCGGCCTGATCGAAGGGCTGAGGCAAGGAACGGTCCCATCGCTCAACCGCACGCGCTACCTCCTGCTCGAGCCTTCTCACCATGTCGCGCCCCCTCGCTTTGCCGACCTGGTGTTCGGGCTGGTCGCGGCGGGCTACGTGCCCGTCATCACGCATCCTGAGCGCTTGCTCTGGATCGAGGATCACTACCCGGTCTTCGCGCAGCTCGTGCAGCAAGGCGCATGGATGCAGGTGACAGCGGGGGCCCTCACCGGCATGTTCGGCCCTCGCCCGAAGTACTGGGGCGAGCGTTTACTGGGCGAGGGGCTCACTCACATCCTGGCCACCGACGCGCACTCGTCGAGACGCCGCGTGCCGGTGCTGTCCGAAGGGCTCGCCGTTGCCGAGCGGCTGGTGGGACGCGAAGAAGCTCAGCAGCTGGTGCAGGGCCGGCCCGATGCCGTTTTGCGCGACCTCGCGCCGTCGCGCGCCGCGCCGCTGCCGGCGCCGCGGCCTGGGCTTGCGAAACGCCTTGCTGGAATTTTCAGGCGCGGGTGATGGCTTTCTGCATTGCTCCCGCTGACAACACCGATCGCCCGCAGAAACGCGCCGGGAGATCTCGCACCGATTATGTGAATATCCGCCAATGAAACTTCTAGTCTTCGCGGGCAGTACCCGCCAAAATTCCTGGAATCGCAAGCTCGCGCACGTCACGGCAACGCTGGCAAGGCAAGCGGGCGCTGAGGTCACTCACATCGAACTCGCCGACTACGACATCCCCATGTACAACGCCGATCTCGAGGCGCAGGGCACACCGCCCGCAGTCATGGCCCTAAAGCAGGTCATGCACGACCACGCCGCCTGGATCATCTGCACGCCGGAATACAACGCGTCCTACCCCGCCCTGCTCAAAAACACCCTCGACTGGGTCTCCAGCCCGGTCAAGGGCGACCCGCTCTGGAGCGACGGCTTTCGCTCATCGCGCGGTAAGGTCGTGGGCGTCATGAGCGCTTCGCCTGGCTCACTGGGCGGTCTGCGCTCCCAAGGCCACCTTGTTCCGCTGTTGCTCAATCTGCACTGCTGGGTGGCGCCTGAGAGCTTTGCCCTGGGTCGTGCTGCGGACGCGTTTGATGCGGAGGGACGTCTTATCGCAGAGACCGCCGTTGCGCGCGTGCAGGCTGTGGTAAATCAGGTCGTTGGCGCGGCCACGCGGCTTTCGGGCTGAGCGCCTTTTTCAGAGGCGGCAATGGCATGCCTTCGGCCCTATCGGTTGATTTAGCCAAGGGTGTTAGGTATGATGCATCATACTTTCGAGGTTCGCCATGCAAACCACCACCATCAGTGGCCAGGAATTCAACCGTGACGCCAGTGGCGCGCGCCGCGCTGCCAAGAGCGGGCCGGTCATCATCACTGACCGTGGCCGTCCGGCCCACGTCCTTTTGGACATCGAGCAGTACCAGCTGCTGGTCGGCGGCTCAAAGTCCATGGCAGAGTTACTCGCCATGCCTGAAGGCCAACACTTCGAGTTCGAGCCGCAGCCCATCACGCCAGCGTTTCCGCCAGCAGATCTGAACTGACGACCTCGTGTACCTGGTCGATACCAACATCGTTTCGGAGCTGCGCAAGGGCACGCGCGCCGACCCCCATGTGACGGCCTGGGCCACCGGCGTGGCGTCCGGGGCACTTTCCATTTCGACCGTGACCCTGCTGGAGCTGGAGAAGGGCGTTTTGCTCGCTGAGCGGCGCGACCCGGCCCAGGGGGCAATGCTGCGGACCTGGCTTGACAAACAGGTCCTGCCCTCATTCGAAGGCCGCGTGATTGCCTTTGACGCAAGGATGGCGCTCTATTGCGCGGCGCTGCATGTACCCAATCCGCGCCCGGAACGGGACGCGATGATCGCAGCCACCGCCAAGGTCTCAGGTCTCACGATCGTGACCCGCAACATTGCCGACTTTGCCACCTGCAATGTGCCGCTGCTCAACCCGTTCGATCCCTTAGCGCCGCTGGCGCAAAAATAAGGACGCATCATGGAGCGATCAGGCTCCACCGCTTCCAAAGCCTGGTACACACTCACCGCCCAACATTCGACCATGATGCGCGAGTCCGCAATGACAGCCAATCTCACTCGCGCCCCTTTGCGCGACGCCCCTCGCTGGATCACAATCCCTCCATGAACATCCCCTCCCTCCAGGATTCCGTCACCCCCGAAGAATGGCAACTCCGCGTAGACCTCGCGGCCTGTTACCGGCTCATCGCGATGTATGGCATGAGCGATCTGGTGTTCACCCACATCACCGCGCGCGTGCCCGGCCCCGAGCATCACTTTCTCATCAACCCCTACGGCCTGATGTTCGACGAGATCACCGCGTCGTCACTGGTCAAGGTCGATGAGCAGTGCGACAAGGTGATCCCCTCGCAGTTTCCGGTGAACCCCGCAGGCTTCGTCATCCACAGCGCGATTCACGAAGCGCGGCACGACGTGTTGTGCGTGCTACACACCCACAGCCGCGCCGGCATCGCCGTCAGCGCGCAGAAGTGCGGGATCCTTCCGATCTCGCAGCAATCGACGTTCGTGTTGGCTTCACTGGCGTATCACGATTACGAAGGCGTCGCGCTGCGCGATGAAGAAAAGGTGCGCCTGCAGGCCGATCTGGGCCGGGCCAACTACCTGGTGCTGCGCAATCACGGCCTCCTGGTGTGCGGCAAGTCCATCGCCGAAGCATTCGTGTCCATGTACGTCCTGGAAAACACCTGCCGCATCCAGATCGATGCGCAAGCAGGCGGCGAGCTGATCACCGTCGATCCGCGCATCATCGAAGGCGCAACCGCTGCGTCCAAGGCCGTCACTGTCGGAGGTCCGGGCGCACTGGCGTGGCCCGCCCTGATTCGCCGCCTGGACCGCGTCGATCCCAGCTACCGCACCTGAGTGCGCTCAAGCAGCCGTAGCTGCACCGACCGCCGCGAGTTCGATGACCGCCTTGCCGCTGTTGCCCGTGAGCCGGGGCTCATGCTCGTGCACCATGATTTCCTTGCGCACCATCTGCACCGCACCGAAGAAGGTGGCGAACGCGACATCCTTGGCGTCACGGCCTGTGCCGATGCGCACCAGACGATCGACCGGCGCCATGCCCGACGGGTCGAACAGCACCCAGCGTCCGCCCAGCCACGCCTCGAACGTCGCATGAAAGTCCTGCGGCGGCTCGTCGAACCACACATAGCCCACTACGAGGCGCGCCGGAATATTCAGCGCACGGCATAGCGTGATGCCCAAATGCGCGAAGTCGCGGCACACACCGGCACGCTGCACAAAGACTTCCTGCGCGGTCGTGGTTGATGTCGTGCTGCCGGGCCGATACATGATGTGGTCGTGAATCCACTGCACCACCTTGCGCACGCGGCTGATGCCCATGGGCTCCTGGCCGAACATCTGCTGCGCCGCGGCAGACAGCACGTCCGATTCGCAATAGCGCGTGGGCATGAGGTAGTGAAAAATCTCGTCTGGCACGTCACTGACTGAAACTTCGGGCAGGTGTTCATCGACGCTTTCGCTGTACACCTCGACATCGGCCTTGTAGTTCACCAGCAGGTGCCCCGGCTGCGCGTCGAAGCGAAAGAACCGGTTGCCGCTGCCATGGTCGGTGAAGTTGTGCACCGACACGCCCGACGATACGGCGAGCTTTTCGCTCACGATGGACTGGGTGGGCCAGTGCGCCGCCTCCAGGTTGAAGCAAAAGTGCGCCGGTGCCAGCACCTCGTATTCGAGAACCGTTTCGACGGTGGAAACATGCATGATTGAATGGGATTGCAAGCAGGCGACAGTGCCTTGCGGTGATCCTACGGGTGGCCGGGCCGCACGCGATCAGCGACCGACGCGCGGCCGTGTAGGACGCAAGCGTGCAGCCTGAAAGCTCTGCTACTTTCCAAACAGCCCCTTCAATCCTTCACCCAGTTTGTCGCCGATCTTCGCGCCGCCGCCGGTGCCGATGCCCGGCGAAATCGCAGTGCCGATGGCCGCGCCGATCAACGCTCCACGGCTCAGGGTGACAGTCGGCGCATCGAGGGTGCCGCCCACCACCAGCGGTAAGCCGACCGCGCCACCCATTGCGCCAGAAACAAGATCCACCGTGATGCGTCCATCGAGTGATTTGCTGGCCGCCATCGCGATGCTTCCCGTTGCAGTAAGCGCGCCCGACGTCGCCACCAGGTCGGTCAGATTCGCCGCCTTGCCCTGCGTGCTGACATTGCCGGCGAGCGTGTCGAGCGAGGTCTTTCCGCCACGGTTCATGCCGACCGATTTCACGGCCTGCGCCAGGTCAAGACCCTGCACGACCGCACCGCGCACAGTAAACTTCGTCTGGGTCGAGATGGCGTCGGCGATGGAATCGGCAGCACGCAAGTCGGCGCCCAGTCGGGTCGTCGCGTCGATCTTGCCGGTGAGGGTGCGGCTGGGCGCGGTAAGCGCAGCCAGATCGACATTCGATGTCACCAGGTCGCCCTGCAGTGTCCTGTTATCGAGCGTGAACTTGCCCTTGACCGTGCCGCCGCCGATGTCCGCAAGCACGGCCCAATGCTCAACCTGCCGCTCGAGCGCGAGTTTGGCACCCGCGTAAGTGCCAGCGCGCACGCTCAGGTCCACCTTGGCGGGAAGATCGTCATCGTCGAGCGTGGCAGTCGCATCGACGGTGTTGGTCTTTCCCCTGGTCCCTACCCAGGTGAGGCCTTCGAACACCGTGCGCCTGGGCAGTCCGACGCGCATGTTGGGTCCGGACCGCGTCTGCGCAGACTTCTTTTGCTGACCGGAAGCCTTGTCAGCTTTCTGCAGCGCCGCGACCACGACCATGACCGCCTGCTCGGGCACCACCGCATTGCGCACGATCAGGGTTGCGACTTCCAGCCGGCCCGCCAGCAGCGGCGCATACGAGGGCCGCGCCTCGATCCGCTCCAGCGTGAGCGGCGGCTTGCTCTGGATGTGCACCTTCTCCAGCGCAATGGCAGGCAGGGGCCACACGTCCACATGCACGCGCCCCACCTCCACAGGCACACCGACAGCCTGTGTGATCTGGTCGCTGACGAACCCGCGAAAGTCGTCGCTGCCCACCCATCGCTGCAGGACCAGTGCCACCAGGATCAGCAGCAAGACCGGCAACACGACAAGCGCCGTGAATATCCACATCCATCTCTTCATGGCCCGCATTGTGGCTGCTTGCATCGCAACCCAAAAATGCCGCGGCGCACTACGAGGTCGTCAGTCCAGATCTGCTAGCGGAAACGCTGGCGTGAAGGGGTGCGGTTCGAACTCGAAGTGCTGGCCGTCAGACATGGCCCGGAACTCGGCTATGGACATACTGCGGCCGACTAGCAGCTGGTACTGCTCGACATGGCCGAAGGCTCCCCTGATTTCGCTGAGCCAGCTCACGGGTTCACGGCGCCACCTGATAGGTGAAGTTTCTTGAAGTGGAATTCCCCGACGCATCACTGGCTCGCACCGTCAAGGCATAGCTCCTTCCCGCCACATTTCTAAATCGGGCGTTCCAGGCGGAGTTGTTGTTTTTCTCCAGCGTTGCGTCACCTTTTGAAAGCACATGGTTCGATAAAACCGGATTGACTACCAACGTGGGATTTGGATCGAATTCGTCGCTGACATTGATGCGAATCTGAAAGATGGCCCATTCGCCACGGCTGTCGTTCTGATTGATGCGCTGAGCCGCGACAGTCAATTCGGGGGCTTTGTTATCCGCCTTGACCATCGGTACGCTGACCAGGCGATCGCCGAAGTCGAGTGTTGCATGACCGTTGACGTACGCTGCGTCGAGTCGATCAACCGTAACCGAAAACGCTTTCACCGATGTGCCGGGAGAAATCGATTGGTCCCCCGAGAGTGGCGTCGGCGCGTGATCAGCAGGCCCGGACTGCGGCCACAACTCCTTGAAGTATTTGGCCTCTACCCATTCAATCGAAAATTTCTCGCTACTTTCGGGATAGACCAGTGCCACACCCCAGCCGACAGGCCGCGAGGCAACTTGCTCTGATACCCAAAGTGAATTTCCTGTGGTCCCGCCCGGCGCTGCAGAAAGCTCAGCGCCGCCCTCTCCGGACTCCGGCATGTTTTGCCCGATAAGGAATCGACGAATCGGTCGGGCGCTCAGATTCTGGACTTCGTAGCGGTAAATAACTTTTCCGCCGAAGTGCTGGCCCCATGCGGTCACCTTGGCTGGAGGCTGGGCCGTTTGTGCCGCAACTAGCGCGGACATCGGAAGTAGAAGCACCGCCGCAACAATAGACAATTTCATATTTGATCCCCAGATCATTAGCGCGGTTGAAAATGCACCGGATCCCCGCTCGGTTCGGGTCGAAACATATTGCATTGAGCGGCCAGCAGGTCTGCCGTCGGCACACCAACAATGTCCACCGCATTCCCCGAGGAATGGTTTGAGTTATTAACTGGCTGTCGTACCAATCCGTGCTTTACCCAATGGATTTGTACTTCCGCTTTTACAGCGCGGCAGCTCTCGCTCGAATTATTTTTGAGCTGCATCCATTTGTCCCACACTTCTCTAAGGTGTCGTTGGTAGGCGGCGGGTCGAAAACCAGACGTTACGCGCGCGGTCGCCTTCAAGCTGGATGCTTTTTGAATGATGCACGCCGCGCCTGCACTGACCTGCGGGGTAACGTGTTCCAAATCTGGATTCCTTGCATACCGGCCGTTTTCATGCTCAATTGCAACAGGATCACTGATCGGTTGCAGTGGGGCCACAGGGCAAGAAGGAGGAGGTGGTGCGGGGGGTGGTTGGTCGGACCAGCACGCGGGACTTAACGTGACGCCGTTTTCTCGCCATACAGGTGCATATTGATAACCCGAGGGGCAGACAAAGGATTGAATGACACCGATAGTATTGGAACTGACCTGCCCGTAAAGTTCGACAACCGCGACACCGCCGCTGTCGTTAGTTCCTCCGTACGTGCATCTTTCAAAGATGTCGTTCGCGGGAAGAGCGCAATACGCTGCGACTCCACCAGCCGCA
>JBKJKT010000109.1:0-13551 GCA_046597415.1 Ramlibacter sp. | reverse complement strand
GGTTGATCCGGTGTGGCCTGTGCCGGCCGCACCGCGCCGGTTTGAACTGCTTCAAACGCCTGTCATCAAGACCGAAGAAATGACATTCGTGCGGCCCCTGGTTGGCATGGAAACTTTCGCAAGGGGCGAGCTGATCGCAATAGACGGGGCGGATGAAATACGGGCACCTTGCGACGATTGCACCGTGTTCATGCCAGCCCGCGCCCCCATCGTGGGTCGCGAACTGGCGTTTCTCACGCGGCCGCTCTAGCTTCGCGGCTTAAAACCCGTTGAGCAACAGGTTGGCGATGAGACCGGTGGCCAGGGCCATCAAGAGGAAGTCGCCGGTATCGGTCTGCACCCACTGATAGCCGTACGGTGGGGCGTACAGGTTGTACGCATGCCAGTCGTTCACGTAGTAGCGTGCGTGGCGATATTCGTGCGGTACATATCCGCCACGATAGAACCGCGCCTGCGGGCGATCCCAGCGGTAGTTGTGCTGGGCATAGCCGTGGTTGTAGCTGCGGTCATAGACATGGCCATAGGTGCGGTCATGTGTGCGGTCATGTGTGCGCCAGTCGCGGGGTCGATCGGCCCGATAGTCCCAACGCTGGTCGGTCCGGCCTTCGATTCGCGGATCACGCTGCGCATGCTGTAGGGGCTGAACGTGCCGATGTGCGGGCTGCATCGCTTGCACGTGGGTCTGGGTGTGATCCCGCTGTCTGCGCTCCGTGCGTTCTGCGCGACGACTTTCGCGAGCACCGTCGCGATTGATGTCACGGGTTCCATCGCGCTGAATCGACTGGCGGTCACCGCGATCACCGCGGCCAGTGTTGTCCTGCGCCTGGGCCAGTGTGCCAAACGTCATGGACGCGGCGGCGATGGCACAAACCATAGCTGCGGATTTCATGGTGAACCCCTTTCAAGGTTGTGAATCCCAATAGTGCGCCTCTCGCATGTACCCCGGGTAAAGCAAGCGTTCACCAAATGCAAAGCCGGACTCTGCAAGTTCACAAGGAGGCCGGCAACACTTTCAGGCCAACCCATGCGGCCGCAATCACTGCGTTGCCAGGCACGACAAGGGCGCCTGGTACATAAAACAACATCGAGATGCCCGGTGAATTGAGCGCCATTTCTGCCAGCGTGCCGAGCCCATAGAAGGCTAATCCGCACCAGGTCCACCGTCGCAGGTAAGTCAGCAACCAGTTGGCGTTGTCACGATTGTGGCGCCAGGCTGCGGCGCGCTCGAACACGGTGCCACGGCTGACATCCTTGTAGAGCCAACCAAAGAAAAAATATCGGTAGAGCAGCGTGCGAAATGCCAAGCCTTGCATGGGTGGTACTCCTCGAGGCATCGTATCCACTGCGACAGCGTTCCAATGTAGGACGGCAGGGCGGCCCCGCGCAAGATGGGAAGTGCTACCCGTTCCGAATTTCGCCTCGCGTATCGGCAAGGGCGAACGTTGAATTGCGCGCTGCAAGAGCCGCTCGCGAGTGGGGCGTACGAGTTGAGCAAACCGGCCTGTCCGGATCCCCTGAGTCCGCCCCCGGAATTTCGGGGCATGATTGCGACGCCAAGGGAAAGGACAAGCGATGGTCTGGTTCGGGAAGGAGGGGTCCAATTTTGAGCACACGACATTTCCACTGAAGCCTGTCGATGCAACTGCGGAGTTCCCCTGGGTGCGCGCGGCATGGGCCACGACCATCTTGTCAGGGGTGCTGGTTGCGCTGGCGCTCTTGTGGCTGAGGTCGGAGGCCCTGCGCTCCGGTGAGCGCCTGACCCAGTCGCTCGCGCAGGTGATCGGCGAGCAGACAAGCCGGACGCTGCAGGCGGTGGACGAGCGGCTGCAGCGGACTGCCGAGCGGCTGGACATGCTCGAGAGGTCGGGCACGCTGAATGAGGCGACTTCCCGCGCCATGCTGCGAGAGCAACTGCAGGGACTCCCATTCGTCCGCGCCATCTGGGCGCTGGATCCGCAAGGGCGAATCGTTCACCACTCCGATGAGGGCAACATTGGCCTCTCGCTAGCTGATCGGGAGTACTTCAAGGTCTATTCCGAGAAACCTGGCACCGAACTGTTCATCGGGCCCGTAGTGCGCAGCCGCATCACCGGCACCTGGCTGATCAGTGTTTCGCGGCCCCTGCGTGACGCGGCAGGTGCTGTGAAATTCGTGGTGGTGGCGGCGATCGAACCGGGCTATTTTGCGGCGCTGTGGCGCAGCATCGAGCTCGGCCCGGACGGCGCGATTGCGCTATTCAGGCGAGATGGCATGCTGATGATTCGCAGTCCAGCCGACGACGCCGCGCTGGGCCGTAGCTATGCATCGACGGAGCTCTTCACCGAGCAATTGAGCATAAGCCCCCACGGTGTCCTGATCACCAATAGCGCAATAGACTCCCGCGAGCGCATGGTGGCCTATCGCGTGCTTCCTGCATACCCTGAACTCATCGTGGCTGTAGGGTCGAGCTCTGCCGGCATCCTGGCCCCCTGGCGACGCTTTGCGCTCCTGACCGGCCTGGTGTGGCTTGCAGCGGCGGCAGGTGGTGCGATGCTCGTGCGTCAGCTGCTGCGGCAGCTGGCCCGGCGGCGAAGCCATGACATGCGGTTTCGCCAGCTTGCCCAGGCCATGCCGCAGATCGTGTTCATCACGGACCCCCGCGGTGCGGTGCAGTTCGTCAATGACCGCTGGGCCGAGGCAACAGGTTACCCAGTGGAGAACGCGCTGGAAGGCGGCTGGGCCGAGATGGTCCATCCGGATGACCGGCAATCCTCGATCGAGATCATGTCCCGGACGGATCGAAGCAGCGAGGAAGTGCAGCGTGAGCAGCGACTCCGATATGCCGATGGGTCTTATGGATGGCGGCTTCTGAGGGCCGCTGCGATTCGAAGCGAGAGCGGCAAGATCGTCTCGTGGTACGGCACATCGACGGATATCAACGAATTGAAGCTGGCTCAGGAGAGACTGCGCGCGCAGGCTGATTTGCTGAGCATGGCGGGGCGACTTGCGCTTCTGGGCGGCTGGCGCATCGATGCGAAAACCCAGGTCATCACCTGGTCGGACGAGGCGTCCGCCATTCTCGACATGCCGCCTGGCGGGTCACCGCGGCTTGACGATGTGTTCCAGCTGTTTCTGCCTCATTCGCGAGACGTCACGGTCGCAGCAGTGCGGGCCTGCATAACCGAAGGTACGCCTTTCGATGTAGAGGTCCAGATGATGACCGCCACGGGCCGTCCGGTATGGATCCGATCGATCGGACGAGCCGAGCGCGACGCGAGCGGCGCGATCGTGGCGATTCAGGGGGCACAGCAGGACATCACGCAGCGCATGCAGTTGCTGGCGGAAGTGCGTGACCTCAATGCCGGTCTGGAAGTCAAGATCGCAGAGCGCACTCGGGAACTCGCGCAACAGGAGGCTCTTTTCAGGGCGCTGGCCGAACACTCGCCGCTGCCGATATGGACTTGCGACGATGTGGGACACCTTACGTTTTTCAGCCGGGCCTGGTACGACCTGGTGGGCGGACAGGCACCCAGGTGGCTGGGCAACGAATGGCTGGAACTGGTGCACCCAGACGACCGGCCTGCCATGGTGCAAAGCTGGAACCTGGCTGTGAACACGGGCAAACCGTACGCCGGATCCCGGCGCATTCGGGCGGATGACGGGACTTATCACATCATGTCGTACCGGGCGGCGCCCGTGCGCGATCCGGCGGGCCAAATCTCGTTTTGGGTCGGCGTCGAATCCGATATCACGGACCTGAAAGACACGGAGGCAGCGCTGCGGCTTTCCAATCGTGAGCTGGAAGTGTTCTCCTATTCCGTGTCGCATGACCTGAGGTCACCCCTGCAGCGGATCGGCGCATTCAGCCAGTTGCTGGGGCAGCAGATGGGTGAGGACGCCGGCGAGAAAGCCCAGCATTACCTCGCGCGCATCCGGGCGAACGTGGACCACATGACGCTACTGATCGACGGCCTGCTGTCGCTGTCGCATCTGTCGCAGGTGGAACTGGGCAAATCGCAGGTGGACCTGAGCGCAATCGCCACGGAAATCGCCGAGCGTCTGCGCAGTGAGCAACCCGAACGCGTCGCGCTGTTTCAGATCACGCCGGGGCTGGTGGTCTGGGCCGATCGCACGCTGCTTCGATCGGTGCTGGAGAATTTGCTGGGCAATGCGTGGAAGTTTTCTTCGCAACGTGAACAGACCGAAATCCAGGTCGGAGGTTCGCTGGAGCGGGGCGAATACTCTGTTCGCGACAACGGCGCCGGGTTCGACATGACCTACGCGGCCAAACTCTTCGGCACCTTCCAGCGCCTTCATTCAGACGCCGAGTTCGAGGGCACCGGCATCGGCCTCGCGACCGTCGCACGAATCCTGGCCCGACATGGCGGCCGCATCTGGGCAATAGCCGAGCCGGGACACGGCGCAACGTTCTATTTCACACTGCCAGCGGGTCCGTCGAACGGGGCCTAGCTAGATCTGCGTACAGAGCACGCCGAGACCGATCACGAGCAGCGCCAGCCCAATGCGATCAGCGCGGGACAGTTTTTCACGCAGGAGCCGGTGCGAGACAAGATAGCTGAAAATCACCTCTACCAGTCCCAGTGTGCGCACGTTGGCGGCTGTCGTGAGCGCGAACGCAGTGAACCAGCCGATGGATGCCATGGCCCCCGCAGCACCCGCAATTGTCGATACCCGCCACGCACGCGCTGTGGCCCGCAGGGAATCTCGCGAGTTCCAGGCGAGCCAGCCGCCCAGCAGCAATGTCTGAATCGCTTGCGCGAACAGCACGCCCCAGCCACCTATGAGCCAGGGTGATACATCCGGCAGCTGCAATGCGGCACCCCGATAACCCACGGCCGAAAACGCGAATCCTGTTCCTGAGCCCAGCCCGTACAGCGCAGCCGGGGCCGACCAGCCAGCTGTCACTGCTGCACCGGCAGCGCGCTTTTGCGGCATGGACAGCAGCACGACCCCTGCCGTGGCAAGACCGATCGCCAGCAGCGTCACCCAGCCCGGTAACTCGTGCAGGAAGATCGCGGCGAAGAGCGCCACTTGCAGCGCATCGGTTTTGGAAAGCGCAACGCCCACTACAAAGTTGCGCTGCTTCATGGCCGCGAGCAGACACGCGGTGGCTGCAAGCTGACTCACAGCGCCCAGCAGCAGCCATGCGAAATAGGACGGGTTGAATGTGGGCGCCGGGCCTGCCGTCGCCGGCCAGAGGTGAAGGGCGGCAACCCACACAGCGGCAAAAGGAAGACCGTAAAGAAACCGTGCAAGCGTGGCGCCCAATGTGCCGGCCTGCGCAACCAGCGAACGCTGCGCCGTGTTGCGCACTGTCTGGGCCAGCGCTGCCCAGATGACGATGGGGACCCAGGCATAGGCGAGCATGTTGTTCACGCCGCGTACCCTAACAGATGAAGTGCTAGCTCCTATGAATCCCTAAGTGCGAGCTGGCATCGTCGGCGACAGTTTGAATGTGAGTGCAAGGTCGGCGACGAATTGCTCGAACGCTTCGTGCTGGAGGTGCGGCTCGATTCGAAGCAGTGCGGATGGATGAACCGTCACCATGACCGGCAGGCCGCGAGGGCTGGTGTGCCAACGGCCCCGTTCACTCATCACCGCCACGCTGCGTCCGAGTAATGCGCGTGACGCCGTAGCTCCCAGCGCAATGAGCGCTTGAGGTTGGACCAGATCGATCTCGCGATCGAGCCAGTGCAGGCAGGCGGCCGCCTCTGCCTGCGTCGGTGTCTTGTGAATCCGCCGTTTGCCGCGCAGTTCGAACTTGAAATGCCGCACGGCGTTGGTCACGAAAATTTCATCCCGCCTGATTTCCAGCCGCTCAAGTGCGCGCTGGAAAAGCTGACCCGCAGGGCCGATGAAGGCCCGTCCCGCGAGGTCTTCCTGGTCGCCGGGTTGCTCACCCACGAACATCAGCCTCGCACGCATGGGGCCATCGCCGTTCACCGCCTGGGTCGCCGTTTCGCCGATGGGGCAGTCGCGGCAGCTCTGTGTGGCCCGCTGGAGATCGTCCAGTGAATCGATCACGAGCCGGATCACGCGCGGTGCGGCGCGCGGCAGGCGCGTCACCTTTCGCGCCGGCTGCGATGGCGACTCATCGATCATCCCGCCGGTGCGCGCCACCGCGCTGGCGGCGAGAGAAGAAATCAGGCTGGCTTCGGGCAGGTTGTGCCAGTACCTGCGAGGCATTTCCTTTTGCATCATGGCCAGCTTCAGTCGAGCGGGGTTAAAGATGCTGCGGTAATAAGTGAGCCAGTGCTGCTCGCCTGCGTCGGCCGGCGGCGCCTCGTCGCGGCTCGCCCCCGGGCGAAATGTGAGTTGCAATCCATTCCAGGCGGCGCAGCACTGCGGGGTGAGCAACACCCAGTGCATCTGGGTGAAGCGGCGCATGAACCAGGGCGCATTGGCTTGCACGATGTGGTGCATGGGCTCGAACCAGGCCACATGCCGCACGCCTCCTGGGGCGGTCTCGTCCGGCACTTCGCGAAAACGCACGAACGCGCGCATCTTGTGAATGTCGTGCCGCACCGCCTTGGCCATCTGCTGCGCGCGCAGCATGTCCGCGTCCAGCGGGTCGTGGCGCAGAACCGGTTCATGTATCAGGCGCCAGAGCAACTGGTACATGAGGGCAAAGCGCTGCGGGTCGCTGTGCAGCACGACTGTTTCGCACAGTTGAATGAACGCGGAAGGAACACGGGCAGATTGCGCGCCCTCTGGCACTGCCTGGGTAAGCGGATCGCTGGTGTCTGGTGACTGGCATCCCTCCATCTGCGCGAACAGGTCACCCGCCTGAATCGACGTGGTCCACTGAACAAATTCAGGCCGACCGCCCGAAGCCAGCAGCCTGCGCGCCTGGGCACGAAACCCGGCGATGTCCGTTTCGCCATCGAGCTGAACACGCGTCACTAGAAGAGGGCTGCCTGCGCAGGAGGAGCAACGGACGCACTGCAGGCAAGCAGTGCCGCATGAGGCGCGCGCGCCGGGCGATGATCTCCCAAGACGACGAAAGGAAGCACCTTCGATACCGGAACATGCAAACGCTTCAGGTCTTCCGCGCGAAGGCGGCGTACCCGACGCGACATGAGCAGCCGGTTGACTGCCTTCACGCCCAGCCCCGGCACGCGCAGGAGCATCTCGCGCGGAGCCCGGTCGAGATCGACAGGGAAGTGTTCCGGATGTGCAAGAGCCCACGCAAGCTTGGGGTCCACTTCGAGCGAGAGCATCCCTGCGGACGGCGTGATCTCGGTGGCCTCGAACCCGTAGAACCGCATGAGCCAGTCGGCCTGGTACAGACGGTGTTCGCGAACCAGCGGAGGTGCTTTCAATGGAAGCGAAGAAGACGAATCGGGAATGGGGCTGAACGCGCTGTAGTAAACGCGCTTGAGACGATACGCGCCATATAGATTCGCGCTGGTCGCCAGGATCGTGGCGTCGTCGGCGCTGTCGGCGCCCACGATCATCTGAGTGCTCTGCCCTGCGGCGGCGAACTGTTTTGCTTTCGAACGCGTCGGTTTCACGCCGGCCTGAGAGGCGATCGGGGTCTTCGCGTCGTCATGAGCCTGGCCCTTTGCCTGGTCAATGTGGATGCGAAGCCGAGCCATCGACCGCCTGATCGCCGCTCCATCCTTTTCGGGCGCAAGCGCGGCAAGTCCTTCTTGCGTGGGTAACTCGATGTTGATCGAAAGCCGATCGGCGTAACGGCCCGCGCGTTCGAGCAACTCGGGCGCCGCATCGGGAATCGTCTTGAGGTGGATGTAGCCGCGAAAGTCGTGGTCTTCGCGCAGGGACCGCGCGACTTCGACCACTTGTTCCATCGTGTAATCGGGACTGCGGATGATGCCGCTGGAAAGAAAGAGCCCCTCGATGCAGTTGCGGCGATAGAAGTCGAGTGTGAGATGCACCACTTCCTGCGCCGTGAAGCGGGCGCGCGGGACGTTGCTCGTCACGCGGTTCACGCAATAGAGGCAGTCGTACTGGCAAAAGTTCGTCAGCAGGATTTTCAGCAGGGAGATACAGCGGCCGTCGGGCGCATAGCTGTGGCAAATGCCCATGCCTTCGTTGGATCCCAACCCCTTTCCACCGACGGAATTGCGCTTGATGCCGCCGCTCGATGCGCAAGACGCGTCGTACTTGGCGGCATCGGCGAGGATGGCGAGTTTGTTATTGAGATCCACTGGATAATCGTACAGTGTTCTGCTGGGACTGGCGTGACGCAAGGTCTTTGAGCCGATGCCACGTCGTTTTGCGTGACGCAATTCCGGTTGCAGAATGACTAAGTCCACAACCTGAGGAAAGCCCCCATGAAACGTTTCGCAGCAATCGCCTTGCTACCGCTTGTGCTGGCGGCGTGCGCCAGTAGCGATTTCGGCTACGACTACCAGAACGGACGTGGCCGTCCGGGTGCCGTGATGCCCAATCCACCGCCCTCGCAGGCAAGTCCACTGGCGCGAACCGCTACGTACATGTGCGAGGACCTGTCCGTCGTCACGCTGACTGAGGGCACCGATGAGGCCCGCGTCAGGACCAACAGCGGCCTGGAGCTGGCACTGGCGCGTCGTCCGCTAACGGGGGGATTCCGGTTTGGCGACCGCACGTATGAGTTCACCGGCGGCGGCGACATGGCGGTGTTGACAGGCAATGGACGCTCGTGGCGTTGCCGGTTGAGGTAAGTGCCTGATCAGGCGCCAATCCTGATCTTGCCTTCTTTCGTGTAGCGGTCGTATTCGTCTCGGGTGATGGCGGTCGAGCCGGCATTGCCTTCGTCGTCGGTCCAGCCGAGCGTCACGCTTTCCTCGGTCACCTCGATTTGGACCGGTCCGGGCGGGATCGGCAGCATGATGCCGTCGCCGGCGCGGAAACAGACTTCTCCGCGGATAAGGGCTTGTTGCGTCATGGAAGGCTCCTTGGGTGAATCGCTACCCCATTTCAGCCCATCTGCGCAGTGATGCATGTAAGCCAACTGCGCCAGGGGCCGACGAATAACGGCTTCAAACAGCGACGGTGAGCAGCATCGACGCACAGTCGGGGTCGTCGGAATCGGTGACCATGAGCAATTGCCCGTCCGTTAAAAACGCGATGCCTTCAACCTTTGGCGCGCCCTCGATCCAATCGAGCTTGCCAAGCACGCCGTCCGCGCTCACCCACCCCAGCGCCGAACCCGCGCAGGCCCCGTCGCTATAGCTGTCCGCCGTGTCTTCGGCGACCGCGCTGAAGATCCACCCGCCGTCGTCAAGAGCAGTGCCATCTGTGAAGCCGAGTTGCACGCCGCGCATGGCGGGCAGTGTGATCAGTTCAATACGCGCTTCCGGCGGATCGGCAGCATCGGGTCGTGCGAACCACTCCAGCATGCCGTGCAGTGGAAAATCGATGTACGCATTGCTCGACTCGCGCCCGGTGTTGGCTCGCTGCAGCAAACGCAGGGAGCCACCTGAGACAAACGCACCTTCAATGTTGAGATCGGCAAATTCGCGGTGGAGTGAACGGTACAACGTACCCAGATCGATCGCCCACTCGCTGAGGATCGCACCTTGGTCATCAAGTGGCGCCAGCACCGCTTTCTCCCGATTCGCACGCGAGCCCGAACCCATGACCAGCAGTGCGCCATGCGGCCATTGATTCCAGGCAGGAAGCAGGGCAAGCGATTCCATGTCGGGCTTGCGCTTCTTGCGATCTGTCTTGTCGCGTGGCAGGTCGCCCGCCATGATTCGGTGCAGGCGCAGGTCACCGATGGCCGTCTCCGGCGCGTCGATTACGCCCAGATGGTGTTCATCGTCTGCAACCAGGTAGAGAAACCGGCCGGCGCGAACCAGGCCGCTGGTCGAACTCAGATGTGGCTGGCCGCGCGGGTGCAAACTGGCCGCAATCGTGAGTTCGCGGACAGGCACCGGCGAAATCACCTTCAATACCCGGCCTTCTGTGCGATCGGGAGCGTGGCGGCAAGCGAGCCAACAAAATGAAGCAGGTTTCCAGACGCCGGCCCCAGGTAGTACAGATTGCCTTCGTGTACTGCGAGGAACGCACCTGTTGCCGGGTAGTAGCGGTAGAGGTAGCCAGTGCCGACTTCAGTGCTCACGCCAGCCGGTTGCAACAGATGTTGCGCATCGACTTCTGCGAAATCGAAGACACGCTCGGCCTGCGAGGCATTGCGGATGATGTCAAAGATGCCGCCCGGTGCGCCGAAGATGGAGCCGCTCAAGGCATATCCGCCGGAAAACCCTGAGGTGTAGCTCACGTCTCCCGCCGTCGCTGAGCAGAACGCCCACTCAGAATAGCTGGACCACAGCGTTTTTACCTTCTGGATGTACCCGCGTCTGATGAAGCGGTGATCGCATCGAAACGCGTCTCCACGCTTCCAGATCGGCGCACCGTCGAACTGGGCGCTGGCGATCGGCAGGATGCCGTCGTTGCCGTACTTGATAGGTAAGTTGTTGCGCAGGTACCCGTAGGAAAACAGCAGTGAAGGAGACGAGCCTTCCTTGAACACGCCCAGTCCCAGTTGCAGGTCCGGCGCTTGCAGGTCGCGCGCGCCATAAGCGACGATGCGCTCGTAGTAACCCGGCAGCGTGCTGGGCTGCGCCGTGCCGCAACGGCTGTTGCCAGTGACAGGAGGCCTGGGCGTGTAGCTGTTCAGGCGCGCAAGCCACTCATTGCATTTGCCACCCGACATGTTCAGGCCGTCGTAGTTGGTCCATGCCAGATCGGCCAGGAAACCCGGCCAGGCATCGGCGAGTTCGGTGACCGTCTGCAGCCCGAGCCCGAGTGCAGCATCGGCGAGCGGACTGCCGTGATGCGGAGTGGCAAGCGTGATGAGATGAATGACTTTTTCACCGCCGCGCTGGCCGTCGCGAAACACCTGCTCCTGCATCATCGAGCGGGCCACCAGCCCGCCCATTGAGTGCGCCAGGATCACCATGCGCTTGGTGCCGAAACCGAGATGCGGCGGGGCAGTGGGCTTGTCGTAGTAAGCCTGCAAGGCGCTTCGCAATGAACCGCCCAGCGCAGCAATCGTGCGCGGCGCGTTTGCGTCGGCCGCAACTTCTGCATTGCTGGTGCTGTAGCTGAATGAATAGGGCTTGAACGTCGCCTGCCAGCTGGGGTTCTGCTCGTACGCGCGCAGAAAGCTTTCCCAGCCTTCGTTGCCCCCGCCCAGGCCGTGTACCAGCAGGACAGGGATGCGCGTACCCAGGGCAAATGGGTCCACCGATGTGCCGTTGTTCAAACGTGAGGGCGTCAGGAGCGGAGCCGCCTGCGCGACTGCAGCAGCAAGCGTGAGGACCGCGCCGAGGGCCGTTGTTAGAAGAGCTTTGAGGAACATGATGTGTATCCCGATTGGAACCCACCATCCCAGCATCAGGTTTTCCGGTTTGTAAAGCCCTGGAGGACTTACCGCGAATCAGAGGAAGAATCGATGAAATCCACCGGGTCATCGCTGCGCTCGCGTAACAATCGGGCAACCAGCTTGAGCAAGGTTGCGGGCGCGACCGGCTTGGTGAGGTGCCCGTTGAAGCCTGATTTCACGGAGGCGGCGCGGTCGGTTGCCTGACCGTAGCCTGTCAGCGCCAGCAGCCGCCCGCGATAGTTGTAGGGCGGCGCGCGCAGTGCCTGCGCGAGTTCGTAGCCGCTGATTCCCGGCAAGCCAATATCGAGGACCGCCACTTCGGGATGCTGCTGTGCCATCAACTCCATCGCCTGCTCTGGCGTGTAGGCGACGCGCACCACGTAACCATTGAGTTCGAGCAGCATGGCACAAGTGTCGGCTGCATCTTCATTGTCATCGACGACCAGTATGTTTCCAGTGTCCCGCGCCGCAGGCTGGGAGACAGGGCTTGCTGCATCGGCGGGCGGCTCGCACAGTGGCAGCCGCACCGTGAAGCAGCTTCCCATGCCCGGCCCCGCGCTGTCTCCGGAGGCGCTACCGCCGTGCATCTCCACCAGACTCTTCACGATGGGCAAGCCCAGCCCGAGACCGCCACGCGCACGATCGGTGCTCTGGGGAGCCTGGTAGAAGAGCTCGAACACATGACGCAGGTCTTCCGGGGCGATACCCATGCCGGTGTCTTCCACATCAACCTGCACATGTTTGCCGCTGACTGCCGCGCGAAGGAGCACCTTGCCACCGACGGGCGTGAACTTGATGGCGTTGACCAGAAGGTTGTTGAATACCTGGGTCAGGCGGACTTCATCGCCGGACACCCACACGTCTTGTGCGCCGGGCTTGAGTTCGAGCGTGAGTTCGCGTTCGTGCAGCGATGGCCGGATGTTGTCGGTGAGCTGGGTGAGCAACTGCCCGAATCGAATGGGCTCGGGATGGATGTTGAGACGGCCACCGGTGATTCGCGAGACATCCAGCAGATCGTCCACCAGCCGAGTCACGTGCATCAGCTGCCGCTCGATGATCTTGCGCTCTGCGGCGGTGGATGCATCGCCCCTGAGCGCCATCAGTTGCACCGCATTCATGATGGGGGCGAGCGGGTTTCGCAGCTCATGTCCGAGCATCGCCAGGAACTGATCCTTGCTTCGGTTGGCGTCCTCGGCGCTGTGCAGGGCGCTGGCAACTTGCGAGCCCATCTTCTCGCGTTCAACCGCAGCACGGTCGCGCTCGCGGGCTGCCTCCATCAGCGAGGCAGCCACATCATCGAGCTCGGCGATATCCAGCGGGGGCAGATCTACCGGATCGCCCCGCCCTAGTGCGGATGCGCCATCTTTCAAACGTTCGATAGGGTCGATCACGTTGCGTGTCAGCGCCCACGCGAGCAACACCGAAAGCGCGAGCGATGCCGCAAGCCCCAGCGCCACTGCGCGAAAGACCGCATACAGGTCTCGGTAGGCCTCATCGACCGACAGGGCCGTTGCCACGACCCAGTTGGAGTCCTTCAACCGCGTGTAGCCGGTGAGGCTTTCGACGCCCTCGCGGGTGATCGTGACACCCACACCCCGCTCGTGCGGGCCGTCGAGCAAAGCCTTCATCGAAGGTGAAGGGTACGGGCTCGGTACGGGGCGCGAGCGTGCCACGCGATACCCGGCCTGATCGAAAACCGCGGCAACGGAATCTCTGGACAGGGTCTGGCGGCTGAGCGCGGTACCAATTTTTTCGATCGGGACCACAGCTGTGAGCACATAGACCAGCTTGCCGCCTCGGATGACCGGCACGCGCACGCGAAACACTTCAACGTTCCCTTCCCTTAAGACGGGTCCAATGACCGGCTTGAGGGTTGCAACTACCCTGGACATGGTTTCAGCTTCGCGCGCCAAGGGAGCGGAGGTGCCATAAGGCTCGGTCGTACGAAACAGCGTGCGGCCAGAGGGGTCGCTCAACACGATGTCGCGCCAGCCTGTCAACTCGACCGTACGCTGGGCCGAGTGGTGAAACACACGGAAGTCGGCGCGCTCCAGCTCATCAGAAATCCCCATCTGATCGAGCTGCACGGCAATGGAGCGGAGCTCTGCTTCGACAGTAGTGGCGATCGCCTGCGACATGTTGGCGACTGCCTGTTCCGACTGGGCCTGCCGCTCCTGTACGAGGTGATAAATACCCCATCCGACCAACGCGCCCAG
>JBKJKT010000064.1:0-16695 GCA_046597415.1 Ramlibacter sp. | reverse complement strand
GCCAGAAAAGAAATGGCTCGACCAATGCGATTCGATCCGCACCGAAGACCTGCTGGAGCGGCATCGGCATAACCTGCCCGAGTGGCTGGTGCGGCCCCTCAAGGACCAACTAGGCGGCGAGTTCTGGGCGCTTGCAGACAGCCTCAACCAGCCAGCGCCGCTGGACCTGCGCGTCAACACGCTCAATGACAAACGGCCCGAGATCCAGAAGGAGCTCAAGGCAGCGGGTATTGCGTCCAGTGTCACCCCGTATTCGCTGTGGGGGCTGCGGCTGGACACCAAGCCTGCGCTCACCAAAGTCGATGCCTTTGCGCGCGGCGCAATCGAAGTCCAGGATGAGGGCTCCCAATTGCTGGCGCTGCTGCTCGATGCAAAGCGCGGAGAAATGGTTGTCGATTTCTGTGCCGGCGCCGGGGGCAAGACATTGGCCATTGGCGCATCCATGCGAAACACCGGTCGCCTTTATGCGTTCGATACCTCAGCCCATCGGCTCGATGCGCTCAAGCCGCGTCTGGCGCGCAGCAAGCTCTCCAATGTGCATCCGGCTGCCATTGCACATGAGCGCGATGACCGCATCAAGCGACTGGCCGGCAAGATCGATCGCGTGATCGTTGATGCGCCCTGTTCAGGCTTGGGCACTTTGCGCCGCAACCCCGATCTGAAGTGGCGCCAGACGCCGCAATCCGTTCAGGAGATGACCGTCAAGCAGGCGGCTATCCTGCAAAGCGCTTCCCGATTGTTGAAGCCGGGTGGGCGGCTGCTCTATGCAACATGCAGCGTTCTTCCCGAAGAAAACGAGCATATCGCGCTTGCCTTTACCGCGGCCAACCCCGATTTCACGCCCCTCCCGGTGGGTCAGGTGCTGTCCGAATTGAAGGTTCAGGATGCCGACAGGCTTTGCAGCGGCGGCGAGAACGGCACGGATTTCCTGCGGTTATGGCCGCATCGGCAGTCTACGGATGGGTTCTTCGCAGCTTTGTGGGTAAAAAATTGACTTGGATCAAGGCGATTTGACCCCATCTGGATATAACCACAGCAATCAATTGACCGCTGCGCTTTAAAATCGATGGTTGCGGTCGATTAATCCGCGATCACGTATTTTTTAAAGAGAGAGACCCCCCTCACATGATGCTTCCCGACTGGGCCGTGCTGAACGCGGTAGTGGACTGGCTTGGCAACGGCCTTTGGAACCTCAGCTGGTGGCAGGTGCTCCTGTACACGCTGGTGACCACCCACATCACCATTGCTGCCGTCACGATTTTCCTGCATCGCGCCCAGGCCCACCGCGCCATGGACCTGCACGCCATTCCGTCGCACTTCTTTCGCTTCTGGCTCTGGCTCGGAACGGGCATGGTTACCAAGGAATGGGTCGCGATCCATCGCAAGCACCACGCGAAGTGCGAAACGGTAGACGATCCGCACAGCCCCCAGACCCGCGGTATCGAAAACGTGCTGTGGCGCGGCGCCGAGATGTACCGTGCTGAAGCCAAGAACAAGGAAACGATTTCCAAGTTCGGTCTTGGTACTCCGGACGACTGGATCGAGCGCAATCTGTACACCCGCTTCAGCTGGCAGGGCGTCGGCCTGATGCTCATTTTGAATGTCGCCATGTTCGGGGTCCTGGGCCTGACGGTCTGGGCTGTCCAGATGGTCTGGATTCCCATCACTGCTGCCGGCATCATCAACGGCATCGGTCACTACTGGGGCTACCGCAATTTCGAGGCACCAGACGCCAGCACCAATGTTTCCCCATGGGGTGTGATCATCGGTGGCGAAGAGCTGCACAACAACCACCATACCTACCCGACGGCGGCGAAGTTCTCGGTCAAGCCGTACGAGTTCGACATCGGCTGGATGTACATCACCCTGATGACCAAGATTGGCTGGGCCACGGTGAAAAAGGTGCCGCCCAAACTCCAACTGGGCAAGATCAGGCCTGTAGCAGACGCAAAGACGCTTGAAGCGCTGATCGCCAACCGCTACGAAGTGATGGCCGGTTATGCGCGTGAGATGCGACGCGCCTGCCAGGCCGAGCTCGACGCGTTGAAGGCAAAGAATGCGGACGTGACCATCCTGAAGGACGCGAAGCGCTGGATCCATCGTGACGATGACAAGGTGCCGGAAGCAGCCCGTCCGCAGCTGGCCCAGGTTCGTGCTGCGCACCCCGTGCTGGACAAGATGGTGACGATGCGCGAGGAGTTGCGTCAGATGTGGCTGAACACGTCCCAGTCACGCGAGCAACTCGCCGTGGACCTGCAGGCCTGGTGCCGGCGTGCAGAGGAAAGTGGAATCGTTGCGTTGCAGCAGTTCTCGATGAAGCTTCGCGCGGCGCACTGAACAATTAGCGCCCAGCAAAAAGCCCCGCATGCGGGGCTTTTTGTTTTTCGATCTCCGGCAAAAGCCGGGATGAACTGAAAGGCGCCGTCTGGCGCCTGGTATCACTTCAGCTTGATTTCCTTGTACTCGACGTGCTTGCGAGCCTTGGGATCGAACTTCATGATGGCCATTTTTTCAGGCATCGTCTTCTTGTTCTTGCTGGTGGTGTAGAAGTGGCCGGTACCCGCAGTGGATTCCAGCTTGATCTTTTCGCGTCCGCCTTTGCTTGCCATTTTGATTCCTAGTCAGTTGGGGACAGAGCTAAAGATCTGCCCCCAAGGTCATTGTTAAGCCTGGCCGCGAGCTTGCATGTCTGCGAGCACGGCTTCAATACCATTCTTGTCGATCAGGCGCAAAGCAGCGCTTGAAACGCGAAGGCGAACCCACTTTTGCTTGGATTCGACCCAGAAACGGCGATATTGCAGGTTCGGCAGGAACCGGCGCTTGGTTTTGTTGTTGGCATGGGAAACATTGTTCCCGACCATGACGGCCTTGCCCGTTACGTCGCAGACGCGTGCCATAAGCACTCCATTCACTTCAAACGGTGATTACTGGCGGCTGGAACGCTTGAGCACATAGCACGCGCATTTCCATCCTCGCTCTCACCTGACCTCGCCAGAAAGGGTGGCGGTAACCCGTTGAATGCCAAAAAACACCTTCCCAGGCGGTTTTTGGCGAAGCCTTGGATTATAGCCCGATGGGCGGGCTTTCGAACTTAAGGTTCCTGCTCCAGAAACCGCTGGGCATCCAGCGCTGCCATGCACCCGGTACCGGCGCTGGTGATCGCCTGCCGGTACACATGGTCCTGCACGTCGCCGGCGCCAAAAACTCCGGGCACGCTGGTCATCGTCGCAAAGCCCTGCAGGCCTGACTTCGTGACGATATAGCCGTCCTTCATTTCCAGCTGGCCTTTGAAAATATCGGTGTTGGGCTGGTGGCCGATCGCGATAAAGCAACCTTGCAGGATCAGATCTTCGGTCTCCCCTGACTTCGTGTCTTTCAACCGTACGCCGGTTACGCCACTGGCGTCTCCCAGTACTTCATCGAGCGTCTTGAACAGCTTCAATTCGATCTTGCCGGCGGCGACCTTTTCCATCAGCTTGTCGATGAGGATCGGCTCGGCCTTGAACTTGTCGCGGCGGTGGACCAGGTACACCTTGCTGGCGATGTTCGACAGGTACAGCGCCTCCTCGACTGCGGTGTTGCCGCCGCCGACCACGCAAGTCACCTGCCCCCGGTAGAAAAAGCCGTCGCAGGTTGCGCAACCGGACACGCCGCGGCCCATGAACGCAGTTTCGGAGGGAAGACCGAGGTACTTGGCCGATGCGCCAGTCGCCACGATCACCGCGTCTGCGGTGAATTCATTGCTGTCGCCCTTCAGCACGAATGGCCGCTTGCTGAAATCGACGGAGTTGATGTGGTCGAAGATGATCTCGGTCTTGAAGCGTTCTGCGTGCTGCTGGAAGCGCTGCATCAGATCGGGCCCCTGCACACCCATCGCGTCCGCCGGCCAGTTATCGACATCGGTCGTGGTCATGAGCTGTCCGCCCTGAGCAATGCCGGTCACGAGGACGGGGTTGAGGTTGGCGCGGGCTGCATAGACGGCAGCGGTATAGCCGGCGGGGCCGGAACCGAGGATGAGGACTTTGGCGTGTTTGGAATTTGGCATGATGAAAGCTTGTGTGGAAAATGCCACGGCGGGGTGTACATTTCGGGACCGTGCGGCAAGTATCAACCCTGTGCGCGTTGCATCTGCCTTGCCGGATTCAATGAAGCTGATTGTAAGAACCCATCGCCTGGGCTTGCCGCCGAAAGGGAATCAAGAATGTCGATGTTGTCCAACCTGGAACTGATACGCAGGGTTCCGCTGTTTGCCTTGCTGACAGCGAACCAGGCCGAGTCGGTCGCGGACGCCGTCTCCAAGCGTCGCTTCAAGCGCGGCGAGGTCATCGTCGAGCAGGGCGAGAAATCCAATACGCTTTTCATCATCCTCACGGGCCGGGTTCGTGTAGTCACCTCCGACAAGCGCGGCCGCGAGGTAATTCTCGCTACGCTGCAACCAGGGGATTACATCGGTGAGATGAGCCTGATCGACAACGAAGCGCACTCGGCCACCGTACGCGCCGAAGTGCAGACCGATATGCTCGCACTCGGACGTACCGAGTTCGCCAGGTGCTTGCCCGAAAACAGTTCGATGGCCTACGCCATCATGAAAGGCCTGGTCCAGCGGCTGCGGCAGGCCGACCGCAAGATCGAATCGCTCGCGCTCATGGACGTCTATGGCCGGGTCGCCCGAGCGCTGCTTGAATTCGCCATTCCCGATCGCGAGGGCTTGCTGACCATCAAGGATCGCATCTCCCGCCAGGACATCGCCAAGATGGTAGGCGCATCGCGCGAAATGGTCAGCCGCGTCATGAAGGACCTGGAAGACCGCGGCTTCATCGAAACGCGGGAAGACGGCTCGATGCTGATCAAGGATCGTCTCACCACGTTGGGGTAAAAATGGCCATCCCGGATTTGATCCGGGGCCAACTGGAACGTGCGTCAGGCCCGCCAGAATAACGACGGTTTTCAATGACGTATTCGCTCAACACACTGAACAACACAACGGCCGGCGCTCCTGCTCCGCGCCAGGGCGCGAGCCGTTTCGCGCACGAAATCTTTCTTGTCCTCGGGCTTGCGGGTCTCGTGTTCTGGCTGCTTGCAATGGTGAGCTACTCGGCTCAGGATGCCGCGTTCTCCACTTCCGGGTCGGGCGCGGCTATCCGCAACTGGGGCGGCCGTCTTGGCGCGTGGCTCGCCGACGTGAGCTACTTCCTGCTGGGGTTTTCGGCGTGGTGGTGCTTCGCCGCCGCAGTGCGATCCTGGCTGGCAACGCTGGCGCGCTGGATGCGGGGCCAGCCAACCCACTCACCCAACGAGCCTTTCGCCCGGACGCGACTCGCATTCTGGATTGCCCTGGCCGTGCTGCTGTGTGCAAGCGCGGCGCTAGAGTGGTCAAGGCTTTACCGATTCGAAGCCCGGCTGCCTGACCATGCGGGCGGCGCGCTAGGCTCCCTGATCGGACCTGTTGGCGTGAAGTGGCTGGGGTTCACTGGTTCGGGCCTCGTCTTCGTCGCGCTGGTCGTCCTGGGGGCTGCCATCGTGTTTCGTTTTTCATGGAGCCATGTGGCCGAGCAATTGGGCGCTCGCATTTACGGGTTCGTGCAAGCGCGGCGTGAAAAGCGCGAGGTCGCGCAAGACGTCGCGCTCGGTCAGCGAGCTGCGAGGCAGCGCGAGGAAGTGCTCATCGAAGAGCGGATCGAAATCGAAGAGCACCATCCGACGCCCGTCCTGATCGAACCCGTGGTGATGGAGTTGCCCAAGAGCGAGCGCGTTGCCAAGGAAAGGCAAAAGCCTCTTTTCACCGAACTGCCCGACTCCAAGCTGCCGCAAGTCGAACTGCTCGATGGACCGACGGGGCGCCAGGAAACGGTTTCGAATGAAACGCTGGAGATGACCAGCCGCCTCATCGAAAAGAAGCTCAAGGACTTCGGTGTCGAAGTGCGGGTGGTACTCGCACAGCCGGGACCCGTTATCACCCGCTACGAGATAGAGCCCGCTACTGGCGTGAAGGGCTCGCAGGTTGTGAATCTGGCGAAGGATCTGGCGCGGTCGCTGAGCCTGGTCTCTATTCGTGTGATCGAGACGATCCCCGGCAAGAACTTCATGGCGCTCGAGCTGCCCAATGCCAAGCGGCAGTCGATTCGCCTGTCAGAGATCCTCGGCTCGCAGGTTTACAACGAAGCGAAGTCGATGCTCACGATGGGCCTGGGCAAGGACATCATTGGCAATCCTGTGGTGGCAGATCTCGCAAAGATGCCGCACGTGCTCGTGGCAGGCACGACAGGGTCAGGCAAGTCGGTGGGTATCAACTCGATGATCCTTTCGCTGCTGTACAAGGCAGAAGCGCGCGATGTGCGCTTGCTCATGATCGATCCGAAGATGCTGGAAATGTCGGTGTACGAAGGCATTCCGCACCTGCTCGCGCCCGTCGTCACCGACATGCGGCAAGCTGCGCACGGCCTGAACTGGTGTGTGGGCGAAATGGAGCGCCGCTACAAGCTGATGTCCAAGATGGGCGTTCGCAACCTCGCGGGCTACAACGTCAAGATCGACGAAGCCAGGGCCAAAGAGCTGTTCATCTACAACCCGTTCAGCCTCACGCCCGACAGCCCCGAGCCGCTGGAGCGATTGCCGCACATCGTGGTCGTCATCGACGAGCTGGCCGATCTGATGATGGTGGTGGGCAAGAAAATCGAGGAGTTGATTGCACGCCTTGCACAGAAGGCCCGTGCTGCGGGGATTCACCTCATCCTTGCCACGCAACGTCCTAGCGTGGATGTGATCACCGGCCTCATCAAGGCCAACATTCCGACCCGCATCTCATTTCAGGTCTCCAGCAAGATCGATAGCCGCACCATTTTGGACCAGATGGGCGCGGAGGCCTTGCTTGGCATGGGCGACATGCTTTACATGCCCAGCGGCACCGGGTTTCCGATCCGCGTGCACGGCGCGTTCGTGTCCGATGAAGAAGTTCACCGGGTCGTTGCCTATCTCAAGGCCCAGGGCGGCGAGCCAAACTACATCGAAGGCGTGCTCGAAGGCGGCACGGTCGACGAGGATGGCGAGGGCGGAGATGGCGCTAGCGGCGGCGAAAAGGACCCCATGTACGACCAGGCGGTGGAGGTGGTGCTCAAGAACAAGAAGGCAAGCATCTCCCTCGTGCAGCGCCACCTGAAGATTGGCTACAACCGCGCCGCGCGTCTGGTTGAAGACATGGAAAAAGCCGGGCTTGTCAGCGCCATGAGCGGTAGCGGTCAACGCGAAATTCTCGTGCCGAACCGCGAATGAACGTCTGGTAACGAACGCAACCAAACGGGGGCATGGCCTACACACCCGCCATACAGGCCTGCCTGAAAATATACGAATGAAAAAGACTCTATCGACCCTGGCCCTGGTCACCTGTGCGTGGGCGGCCCAGGCCTCTGGCATCGACGCGCTTGAATCCTTCGTCAAGAACGCCAGGAGCGGTCGCGCGGAATTCACACAGGCCGTGACAGCACCCGTGAAGGAGGGTCAGGCGGCGCGTACCAAGACGTCGTCGGGCACCTTCGAATTTGTTCGCCCCAATCGTTTCCGCTTCAATTACCAAAAGCCTTTCGAGCAGACCATCGTGGCCGACGGCCAGACGCTGTGGCTATATGACGCGGACTTGCGTCAGGTCACCCAGCGCAAGCAGGCGCAGGTGCTCGCTCAGACACCGGCTGCGCTGATCGCCTCCGCGCCGGACCTCGCGACGCTGCGCAAGGATTTCAACCTGGAAGCAGCGCCTGATTCGAACGGCCTGCAATGGGTGCAGGCAACGCCCAGAGTCAAGGAAGGCCAGCTAAATCACATCAAGGTCGGCTTTCGCGGCGCTGATCTGGCGGTGCTGGAAATACTGGACGGATTCGGCCAGAAGTCGGTGATGACGTTCAACAAGATGGAGACGAACGCAGCGGTAGGCCCAGAGGTCTTTAACTTCAAGCCACCGCAGAACGCGGACGTCATCAAACAGTAAGGCGGCAGGGTGGAGCGGGACCTATAGACTTCGCACGTGCCCAAGTCAGTCCCCAAAACTCACCAACCCCTCGCTGAGCGCCTGCGTCCCAAAACGCTGGGTGAGGTCATAGGACAGCAGCATTTGCTGGCGGGCGGCATGCCGCTTCGAATCGCATTCGAATCCGGTCAGCCGCACAGCTGCATCCTCTGGGGGCCGCCCGGCACGGGCAAGACGACGATTGCGCGCTTGATGGCCGACGCGTTCGACGCGCAGTTCATCACGATCAGTGCTGTGCTCGGTGGCGTGAAAGATATTCGCGAAGCAGTCGAACAGGCGCAGATCGCGCAAGGCACGGCGCTCGAAACCGCATCAGGCGGGGGTGGCCGTCGCACCATCGTGTTCGTCGACGAGGTGCACCGATTCAACAAAAGCCAGCAGGATGCTTTTCTGCCGCACGTTGAATCGGGGCTCTTCACGTTCATCGGTGCGACAACCGAAAACCCTTCCTTCGAAGTGAATTCGGCGCTGCTTTCGCGCGCGGCGGTTTACGTGCTCCAGCCGCTCGCTGAGGAAGACCTGCGACAGATCGTGCGCAGGGCGCAAGCCACAGGCGCCGTGCCTGCGACCGACAAGGCGGCCGAAGACCGCCTGCTGTCCTATGCAGACGGCGATGCGCGCCGCCTGCTCAATACGCTGGAGACCCTCGCCGTCGCCGCAAAAACCGAAAAACTCACTGACATTTCGGACGAATGGCTGCTCAGGGTTCTGGGCGAAAGAATGCGGCGCTACGACAAAGGCGGCGAGCAGTTCTACGACACGATCAGCGCGCTGCACAAATCGGTGCGTGGGTCCGACCCCGATGCATCCCTGTACTGGTTCATGCGAATGCTCGATGGCGGCGCCGATCCGCTGTACATGGCGCGCCGTCTGATTCGCATGGCTGCCGAAGACATCGGGCTGGCTGATCCCAGGGCGCTGCGCATGGCGCTCGATGCGGCCGAGGTATACGAGCGTCTAGGTTCGCCCGAAGGCGAGCTGGCGCTCGCGCAGTGCGTCATCTATCTCGCGATCGCACCCAAATCGAACGCGGTTTATGTCGCGTTCAATGAAGCAAAAGCAGCGATCGCGAAACAGGGGACACTGCCTGTTCCTCTCCACTTGCGCAACGCCCCGACGAAGCTGCTGAAGGACCTTGATTACGGCAAGGATTACCGCTATGCGCACGACGAGCAGCAAGGCTTTGCGGCGGGCGAGAACTACCTGCCGCAAGGGATGTCTCCACCCGGGTTTTATCGTCCGGTCGAACGAGGCCTTGAGATAAAAATCGGCGAGCGGCTAAAGGAGCTGCGAAAGTGGAATGACGAGAAGAAGTGAAAGCGTCAAATTGCGCGATCCAGGACACGCTCGCTCCAAGGGTAAACCCCGGCGGTGACCTATTTTGGGTGACAGAACCCGTGGCTACAATCGCACACCAGAAACCCGCCCATGCGCACCTTGGCGGGTTTTTTGCTAAGTGGGGTAGCTGGGGAAAAACGGAGAAAGCAATATGGAAATTCTGCTGCAGCAGATCATCAACGGTCTGGTTCTGGGCAGCATGTATGCCCTGGTGGCCCTGGGCTACACCATGGTGTACGGCATCATCAACCTGATCAACTTCGCCCACGGCGAGGTACTCATGGTGGGCGCGCTCACCAGCTGGTCGATCATCGTGACCATGCAGGAGGCGGTCCCCTGGATGCCGGGCTGGCTGATCTTGCTCATCGCGCTCGTCATTTCCTGCGTGGTGACTTCGGTGCTGAATTTCACCATCGAGAAGGTCGCTTACAGGCCGCTTCGCAACAGCCCGAAGCTCGCACCGCTCATCACCGCCATCGGCATGTCGATCCTGCTGCAGACGCTGGCCATGATCATCTTCAAGCCGAACTTCAAGCCCTATCCCACGCTGCTGCCGGCAGCGCCGATCCAGGTGGCGGGCGCAGTCATCACGCCCACGCAAATCATGATCCTGGGTGTCACGGCCATTTCGCTCGCCGTGTTGATGTACCTGGTCAACTTCACCAAACTCGGTCGTGCCATGCGCGCAACCGCAGAGAACCCGCGCGTCGCGGCCCTCATGGGCGTCAAGCCTGATATGGTGATCTCGGCCACCTTTATCATCGGCGCGATTCTCGCCACGATCGCCGGTGTGATGTACGCATCCAACTACGGCACCGTGCAGCACGGCATGGGCTTTCTTCCCGGCCTGAAGGCGTTCACGGCTGCGGTGTTCGGCGGTATCGGCAACCTTGCCGGCGCGGTTGTCGGGGGTCTTCTCCTGGGGCTCATCGAAGCCATCGGCTCCGGCTATATCGGGGCGTTGACCGGCGGCGTGCTGGGAAGCCACTACTCCGACATCTTTGCTTTCATCGTGCTGATCATCGTGCTGACGCTCAGGCCGTCCGGCCTGCTCGGCGAGCGCGTGGCCGATCGGGCCTGAAGGAGAACCTCCATGATGGACTTCATCAACAAGCAAAACCGCAATGTCGTCCTGGCCATCGCGGCGGTCGGCCTCCTGATGCTGCCGCTGCTCTTGCAACAGGGCGGCAACGCCTGGGTCCGCATTGCGGATGCGGCGCTGCTCTATGTGCTCCTTGCGCTCGGCCTGAACATCGTCGTCGGTTATGCCGGCCTGCTCGATCTGGGCTTCGTGGCGTTCTATGCGCTGGGGGCCTACATGTTCGCGCTGCTCGCGTCACCGCACCTGACCGAGACCTTCCCTGCCATTGCGCTGATGTTCCCGAATGGCCTGCACATGCCGCTATGGGTCGTCATACCGGCCGCAGCGGCGTTTGCCGGCCTCTTCGGCATCCTGCTGGGCGCACCCACGCTCAAGCTGCGTGGTGACTACCTGGCCATCGTGACGCTGGGCTTTGGCGAGATCATCCGCGTGTTCATGAACAACATGGACCATCCGGTGAACATCACCAATGGACCCAAGGGACTGGGGCAGATCGACGCGATCCACTTCTTCGACATCAGCCTGGGCAAGCCGACGAACTGGTTCGGCATGGAAATTCCGTCGGTCACGCTTTACTACTATCTGTTCCTGACGCTGGTGGTGATCAGCATCATCATCTGTCACCGCCTTGAGGTTTCTCGCGTCGGGCGCGCGTGGATGGCGATCCGTGAGGACGAGATTGCCGCCAAGGCGATGGGCATCAATACCCGCAACATGAAGCTGCTCGCGTTTGGCATGGGTGCCACATTCGGCGGTGTCTCGGGAGCAATGTTCGCGGCGTTCCAGGGCTTCATCTCGCCTGAATCCTTCAGCCTGATGGAGTCGGTCATGATCGTAGCCATGGTGGTGCTGGGCGGCATCGGCTATCTGCCGGGAGTGATCCTGGGGGCGGTGCTGCTGTCGGCATTGCCGGAGGTGCTGCGCCACGTTGCAGGGCCCCTGCAGGCGATGACGGGTGGGCGGCTCGACGCCGCCATCCTGCGTCAACTTCTCATTGCCCTGGCCATGATCACAGTCATGCTGATGCGTCCTCGCGGCTTGCTGCCCGCCCCGGAGCATGGCAAGTCCCTGAAGAATACGCCTGCCGGCAAGGGGGCCTGACGCCATGGCAGATATCGTTCTCCGCGTGGCGGGTATTTCCAAGCGCTTCGGCGGACTGCAGGCCCTGTCGGATGTAGGCATCACGATCGAGCGCGGCCAGGTTTACGGCCTCATCGGACCCAACGGCGCAGGCAAGACAACGTTTTTCAATGTGATCACCGGTCTCTACACGCCCGACAGCGGCACGTTCGAACTCGCGGGCAAGCCTTACCAGCCCACTGCAGTGCACGAAGTGGCCAAGGCAGGCATCGCGCGCACGTTCCAGAACATCCGCCTGTTCGCTGAAATGACGGCGCTTGAAAACGTGATGGTCGGGCGTCATATCCGCACCCATTCGGGCCTCATCGGCGCAATTTTTCGCACACCGGGATTCAAGGCTGAAGAGCTGGCAATCGCAAAACGCGCGCAGGAGTTGCTCGACTACGTGGGCATCGGCAGGTTTGCCGACTACAAGGCGCGCACGCTGTCGTACGGCGACCAGCGCAGGCTGGAGATCGCCCGGGCGCTCGCAACCGACCCGCAGCTGATCGCGCTTGACGAGCCGGCCGCTGGCATGAATTCGACCGAGAAAGTGCAGCTGCGCGAGCTGATCGACCGCATACGCAACGACAACCGCACTATATTGCTGATTGAGCATGACGTGAAGCTGGTGATGGGTCTTTGCGATCGCGTCACGGTGCTCGACTACGGCAAGCAGATCGCCGAGGGCACGCCGGCGGATGTCCAGAAAAACGAAAAGGTGATCGGGGCCTACCTCGGTCACAGCCACAAACCCGCGCAGGCGCCTGTCGTGGTGACCGGAGACGAGGAATGAGCGACATCCTGCTGAAAGTCAGCGGCCTGCAAGTAGCTTACGGCGGCATCCAGGCCGTCAAGGGCGTGGACTTTGAAGTGCGCGAAGGCGAGTTGGTCACGCTCATTGGCTCCAACGGCGCAGGCAAGACGACCACCATGAAAGCGATTACCGGCAGCTTGCCGATGAATGGCGGCGACATCGAGTACCTGGGCCAGAGCATCAAGGGCAAGGGTGCCTGGGATCTGGTGAGGCAGGGCCTGGCGATGGTGCCGGAAGGTCGCGGCGTGTTCACGCGCATGAGCATCACCGAGAACCTGCAGATGGGTGCCTACATCCGCACCGACACGGCGGAAATCGCGAAAGACATGGAAAAGGTCTTCACGATCTTTCCGCGTCTGCGCGAACGCAAGGACCAGCTGGCCGGCACCATGTCAGGCGGTGAGCAGCAGATGCTTGCCATGGGTCGCGCGCTCATGAGCCGGCCCCGCGTCCTGCTGATGGACGAGCCCTCGATGGGTCTGTCTCCCATCATGGTGGACAAGATTTTCGAGGTGGTGCGCGAGGTCTATGCGCAGGGCGTGACGATCTTGCTGGTCGAGCAGAACGCGAGCCGCGCGCTTGAAATTGCTGACCGCGGCTATGTGATGGATTCCGGACTGATCACGATGAGCGGCGAGGCCAAGCAGATGCTCAACGACCCCAGGGTGCGGGCGGCTTACCTGGGCGAGTAACCTGGGCGAGTACCTTTGCCGAAACCCGTCGGCCACGGGTTCAGTAGCGGTATTGCAATCCCAGGCTGGTAGACCGTACCGGGTCGCGTCCGCCACCGAAGCGGAAATCGTTGCTCTCGAATTCGAGCCGTGCAGACAGGCGGGGTGTGAAGTCGTAGCTCACGCCGCCTCCGAACGACAGTCCGAAGCCCTGTTCTTTGCCACCGGCAAAGCCCGCACCGGAGAGCGCCGATTCAGTCCGGCTGTAGGTCGTCCCCACCTTGCCGTAAACGCCCCATGTCGAGCTGACCCGCGCCTTTCCGATCAGGCTGAGGTTGAGGCCTTGCGAATGCCCCTCAACTCCGCCCTTCAGCATCCGGCCCGATTGCAGGTAACCGATTTCCGCACCCCAAAAACTGTTGACCATGGCGCCTGCATACAACTGGGCGGGGCGGGATTCATCGCAGGTAAAGGACGTGACAGCGCACTCTGGGCCGCCGCGCACCCGTCCCATGGAAAGGCCGATGTAGGGGCGCTGCCCCTGCAGCCACGAAGACGGAGCGGCAAGCGTTGCTGTCAAGGTAGAGGTCTCGGCGCTTGCAGGCAAGGCAAACGCCGCGGTGACACCGCAGGCAATACATAGGAAAGTTCGCACATTCATGGCCGGGGCTCCTGGGGCAGCGATTACCGTTGAGCCAATGTACCTAGTGGTAACAGGCCCGCAGTGTCAGACATTCCGCACAAGCGAAGTAGGACACTCATCGCACTATGCGCCTTGAATATTACGTCTGCAACCGGCCCATTCGTCTGTAGTGCAAAGGGCTCAGTCCACCTTCGCGCCGGACAGCTTCACCACCTTCTCGTATTTGGAGAGCTCGCTTCTCATGAAGCTGGCGAACTCTTCCGGTGAGTTGGTCACTGGCTCCGCCATGAGATTCGCAAAGCGCGCTTTTGCTTCCGGCGTCTGCAGGGCGGCGACAAATGCGCTGTTGAGACGCGAGACCACTTCGCGCGGCGTACCTGCCGGTGCAACGAGACCCCACCAGGTGTCAATCGCGAACCCCTTGATCGTGTCCCCAATCGGCGGCACGTCGGGCAATGCGGCAGAACGCTGAGCTGTGGTGACGGCAAGCGCCTTGAGCTTGCCCGCGCGGATGTTCGGCGCCGCTGTCGCGAGGTTGTCGATGTTGAAATCGACCTGACCCGACAGCAGCGCAAGCTGCGCCGGATTGCCGCCGTTGTAGGGAATGTGCACGACAAAAATGCCTGCGCCCTGCTTGAACATCTCGCCGGCCAGGTGCCCCGCGCTGCCATTGCCGCCGCTGCCGTAATTGAGCCTGGCAGGGTTGCGCTTTGCATAAGCCACGAGGTCGGCAAGGGTGTTGATTTTCAGGCGCGCGGCGGTCTCGGCATTCATCACCAGCACATTGGGGACGCGTACCATCTGGGTGATGGGCGCAAAATCCTTTGATGCGTCATACGGCATCTTCGCGAAGAGCCAGGGGTTGATGGCGTGAGTGGCCACGGCTGCAATGCCGATGGTCAGTCCATCGGGCGGGGCCTTGGCAACAATGTCTGCGCCGATGTTGCCGCCACCACCGGGCTTGTTGTCGATGATGACTGTGCCCAGCGAGTCCTTCACGCGTTCGGCCAGGAGCCGCGCGGTCACGTCGATCGGGCCGCCTGGCGCGTAGGGCACAACGAGGCGGATCGGGCGAGCCTGAGCCGCGACCAAGGGCGATACAAGCGTGGCCGCAGCGGCCAGGCCGGCGGCGAGAAGGGGTCTGCGTTTCATGGCTACGGGTTCCTCCAGGATGAATTTAGCCGACGTGCTTGTCGGCTTCGGTGGTGAACGCATCGGCGTGGAACTCGTCCGGCGGCAGGCCCGCCAGCCCGCTGTATTCCGCACGCGCTGAATCCACAACGATGGGCGCGCCGCAGGCGTAAACCTGGTGACCGGACAGGTCCGGAAAATCCTCAAGCACCGCACGGTGCACGAAGCCTGTGCGCCCGGTCCAGTTGTCTTCGGGCAGCGCATTGGAAATCACGGGCACGTACTTCAGATTCGGCATCTCGGCGAGCTTGGCCTGCACCCAGTCATCCATGTACAGGTCAGAGGGGCGGCGTCCTCCCCAGTACAGCGTGGCAGGCCGCGTCACACCCTTGAACTGCATTTGCTCGATGACCGCCTTGATCGGCGCAAAGCCGGTTC
The DNA here is from genome assembly GCA_046597415.1 of Ramlibacter sp. GTDB lineage: Bacteria > Pseudomonadota > Gammaproteobacteria > Burkholderiales > Burkholderiaceae_C > Ramlibacter. Next base: position 1,419 of record JBKJKT010000064.1, on the reverse strand, counting down.
CCGAGGCGAGCAGGATCATCGGCTTGTCGGAGTCTTCGCGCAGGTAAAAACTGCCGTACGGTCCTTCGACGCGCAGGATTTCTTTTTCCTTCATGGCGGTGAAGACATGGTCGGTGAACTTGCCACCCGGCATGTGCCGGATGTGCAGTTCGATGCCGGGGCCGTTGTGCGGCGCGTTGGCCATCGAGTAGCTGCGCCGCGCGCCATCACGCAGAATAAATTCAACATACTGACCCGCCCGAAAGGCGAAGCTGTCATTGGCGGGCAATTGCAAACGCATGACCACCACATCGGATGAGACGCGCTCTAGCGTGTTAACCCGGGTTGGCATTTTTTTGATGGGCAAGGCACCCAGTTCGGTCACCTGGCGCGATTCCAGCACCAAGTCCGACTGTGGGAATGCGCAGCAGGTCAGCACAAAGCCTTGTGCTTCTTCTTCGGCGCTCAGTGCCTTGCTTTGGTGATCACGGTGGGTGACCGTGCCCGAGATTTTTTTGCATTTGCAGGAGCCACAGGCGCCGTCTTTGCACCCATAGGGCAGGCCAATGCCCTGGCGGATTCCGCCGGCCAAGACGGTTTCGTCCGGCTCGGTGGTAAAAGCTCGTCCGCTGGGCTGCACCAGGACCGAAAAAACGCGGGGGTTGGCGGCGGTGGCACTCATCTTGTGGGTATCCTTGGGACTCATCATTTATACGAAGCTGCGATTTTGCCCTCAATTCAATCTCCCCTGGGCGCGGTGCCGGCCCGGTTCCGGCGTGAACGTGTATTGATCGTCGGTTGTGGCGACGTCGGCGTGCGTGTGGCGCGGCAGTTGCACGGCAAGGTTCGCGTGTTGGCGCTGACCTCCAGTGTCGATCGTCTGGCTGCGCTGCGTGCGCTAGGTGTCACGCCGCTGTTGGGCAACTTGGATACGCCACCCATGCTGCGGCGCCTGTCGGCGCTAGCCACACGGGTGCTGCATTTGGCACCGCCGGCCTCCCAAGGCAATGACGACGCGCGCACCCTGGCGCTGGTGCGCGCGCTGCGACTGCGCACGCAGCCCAAGAGCCTGGTTTACGGCTCCACAAGTGGCGTGTATGGCGATTGTGGTGGCGCTCCGGTCACCGAGGCGCGGGCGGTGCGTCCTGCCACAGCGCGGGCCCATCGCAGGGTCTACGCCGAGGCTGCGGTGCGCGCTTTGGGGCGTGCCACGCGGGTGCGCACCAGCATCCTGCGTATTCCGGGTATCTACGCGCAGGACCGCGAAGGTGGCACACCCCATGGGCGTTTGGCCAGGGGTGCCCCGGTGCCGCAGCGGGACGATGATGTCTATACCAACCATATCCCTGCCAATGACCTGGCCCGGGCATGCAATGTAGCCCTGTGGCGTGCTGCGCCCCAACGGGTCTACAACGTCAGTGACGACAGCGACTTAAAAAT
>JBKJKT010000219.1:0-9832 GCA_046597415.1 Ramlibacter sp. | reverse complement strand
ATCGTGATGTCGCTGGTGTCGTTCATCGGCCCCAAGCCCAACCTGCTTGACATCAATCAGGTCAATCCGCCGATGCGGCTTGAGGTCAGCCAGCCCATCCTCGACTTCGCCGACATGGCCAAGCTGCGCGAGATCGAGACCATCACCAACGGCAAATTCCGCAGCCACACACTCGACATCACCTACCCGCGCGACTGGGGTCACGAAGGCGTCGAGGCAAAGCTCGCTTCGCTCAATGCCGAAGCAGTCGATGCGATCAAGGGCGGCAACAACATCCTGATCATCAGCGACCGACGCGTCGGCCCGGACCATGTCGCTGTGCCTGCGCTGCTTGCGTTGTCGTCGGTGCACCAGCACCTCGTGCGTGAAGGACTGCGCACGACGGCGGGCCTCGTGGTCGAGACCGGAACGGCGCGCGAAGTGCACCACTTCGGCGTGCTCGCGGGCTACGGTGCAGAGGCGGTCCACCCGTACCTCGCGATGGAAACGCTGGTGCACATCCACAAGGATCTGTCGGGCGACCTGTCGCCTGACAAGGCCATCTACAACTATGTCAAGGCAGTGGGCAAGGGCTTGTCCAAGATCATGTCGAAGATGGGTGTGTCCACCTACATGAGCTACTGCGGCGCGCAGCTGTTCGAAGCAATTGGCCTGAACAGCGACACGGTGGAAAAGTATTTCACCGGCACTGCCAGCCGCGTCGAAGGCATCGGCGTGTTCGAAATTGCGCAGGAATCGATTCGCATGCACAAGGCCGCTTTCAGCGACGACCCTGTGCTCGCTTCGATGCTCGATGCCGGCGGTGAATACGCATGGCGCACACGTGGCGAAGACCACATGTGGACGCCTGATGCCATCGCGAAACTGCAACACGCCGCCCGCGCCAACAACTGGAGTACCTACAAGGAATACGCACAGCTGATCAACGACCAGTCGCGCCGTCACATGACGCTGCGCGGCTTGTTCGAGTTCCGCATTGACCCGAGTAAAGCTATCTCAATCGACGAGGTCGAGCCCGCAAAGGAAATCGTCAAGCGCTTTGCCACTGGCGCGATGTCGCTCGGCTCGATCTCGACCGAAGCACACAGCACGCTCGCCGTTGCCATGAACCGGATCGGCGGCAAGAGCAATACGGGTGAGGGTGGAGAAGACCCTGCGCGCTATCGGCAGGAGCTCAAGGGAATCCCGATCAGGCAGGGCCAGACGCTCGCCGACATCATCGGCAAGGACGCGATTGAAAGCACTGCGGATTACCCATTGCAAGAGGGCGATTCACTGCGCTCGAAGATCAAGCAGGTTGCTTCGGGCCGTTTTGGTGTGACTGCCGAATACCTGTCGTCAGCAGACCAGATCCAGATCAAGATGGCGCAGGGTGCAAAGCCCGGCGAAGGCGGTCAGCTGCCGGGAGGCAAAGTCTCCAAATACATCGGCAAACTGCGTTATTCGGTGCCGGGCGTCGGCCTGATCTCGCCACCGCCTCACCACGACATCTACTCGATCGAGGATCTCGCCCAGCTGATTCACGATCTGAAGAACGTTGCGCCTCATGCGTCGATCAGCGTGAAGCTGGTGTCGGAAATCGGCGTCGGCACGATCGCCGCAGGCGTTGCCAAGTGCAAGAGCGATCATGTGGTGATTGCGGGCCACGACGGAGGCACGGGCGCATCGCCATGGTCGTCGATCAAGCATGCCGGCTCACCCTGGGAAATCGGCCTGGCGGAGACGCAGCAGACGCTGGTTCTCAACCGCCTGCGTGGACGTATCCGCGTGCAGGCTGACGGCCAGATGAAGACGGGCCGTGACGTCGCGATTGGCGCATTGCTGGGGGCCGATGAGTTTGGTTTCGCGACCGCGCCGCTGATCGTCGAAGGGTGCATCATGATGCGCAAATGCCACCTCAATACCTGCCCGGTGGGCGTGGCCACGCAGGACCCGGTGCTGCGAGCCAGGTTCGCAGGCAAGCCTGAACACGTCGTCAACTACTTCTTCTTTGTTGCCGAAGAAGTGAGGCAGATCATGGCGCAGCTGGGTATCCGCAAGTTCGATGAACTGATCGGCCGCGCCGACCTGCTTGACATCAAGAAGGGCATCGAGCACTGGAAGGCCAGGGGGCTCGATTTCACGCGCCTCTTTGCGCAGCCGAATGTTCCGGCCGAAGTGTCGCGATTCCACGTCGAGGAGCAGGATCACGGCATCACGAAAACACTGGATCGCATCCTGATCGAGAAGTCGCGTCCGGCAATCGAACGCGGCGAGAAGGTGCAATTCATCGAGGTGGCGCGCAACGTCAATCGCTCGGTTGGCGCGATGCTTTCCGGGGCCCTGACCAAGGTCCACCCTGAAGGTTTGCCAGACGACACCATCCGTATCCAGCTGGAAGGCACTGGCGGACAGTCGTTCGGTGCTTTCCTTGCCAGGGGCGTGACGCTGTACCTGATCGGCGATGCGAACGACTACACGGGAAAGGGCCTGTCGGGTGGGCGCGTGGTCGTTCGGCCGAGCATCGACTTCCGCGGCGTCGCCACAAGCAACATCATCATCGGCAACACCGCGCTGTACGGCGCGACGACGGGCGAGGCGTTCTTCAGCGGCGTGGCAGGGGAACGATTCGCGGTGCGTCTTTCCGGCGCTACCGCAGTTGTCGAAGGCACCGGCGATCACGGCTGCGAATACATGACCGGCGGCACGGTGGTGGTGCTCGGAAAGACCGGGCGCAACTTCGCGGCCGGTATGTCGGGCGGCATCGCCTATGTTTACGACGAAGACGGACAGTTCGCCAGCCGCTGCAACACCGCGATGGTGTCGCTCGAAGCGGTTGGCAGCGCCACCGAGCAGAAGACCGGACGCAGTTCGAAGTGGCATAAGGACGAGGCCGATGAGACCTTGCTGCGACGCCTGCTCGAAGAACACAACCGATGGACCGGCAGCCGCCGCGCGCGTGAACTGCTCGACAGCTGGGCAACTTCACGCGGCAGGTTCGTGAAGGTGTTCCCCAACGAATACAAGCGTGCGCTTGCCGAGATGTACCAGCGCGAAGTCGAAGCCGCGAGCACCGGCAACAACGCATCGGTCGGCATGCAACACCCCGTAGCAGCGGCTTGATTCATTCACCCACCCCCGAAGCGCCTTCGGCGCCTCCCCCTCAAGGGGGCGCCACTGGCGGCCCGGCAAAGCCGGTTCCGCAGTGGCCCACGAAGGAACCTCGGTTTTTAGGATAAGACTATGGGAAAAATCACTGGCTTCATGGAGTACGAGCGCGTCGAGGAGGGCTACAAGCCTGTTGCCGAACGCGTGAAGCATTACAGGGAATTCGTCATCGGCCTGAGCGACGACGAGGCCAAGGTGCAGGGCGCGCGCTGCATGGATTGCGGCACGCCGTTTTGCAACTCGGGCTGCCCCGTCAACAACATCATTCCGGACTTCAACGACCTGGTCTATCGAAACGACTGGGACGACGCGTTCCTCGTGCTCGATTCGACCAACAACTTCCCCGAGTTCACGGGGCGCATCTGCCCTGCACCGTGCGAAGAAGCCTGCGTTTTGAATGTGAATGACGACCCGGTCGGGATCAAGTCAATCGAGCACGCGATCATTGACAAGGCCTGGGAGCTGGGCATCGTCAAGCCGCGTCCCGCACGTATCCGCACCGGTAAGAAAGTCGCGGTCGTGGGGTCGGGTCCCGCCGGCATGGCAGCCGCACAGCAGCTCGCGCGAGTCGGCCATGATGTGACGCTGTTCGAAAAGAACGACCGCATTGGCGGCCTGCTGCGCTACGGCATTCCAGACTTCAAGATGGAAAAGTCGCACATCGACCGTCGTGTCGAGCAGATGAAGGCCGAAGGCGTGAACTTCCGCACCGGCGTGATGATCGGCGAGTTGCCCAAGGGCAGCAAGGTCACCAACTGGGCAAAGGAGACGATTTCGCCGGCCGATCTGCAAGCGCAATTCGACGCCGTGCTGCTAACGGGTGGCGCAGAGCAGTCGCGCGATCTGCCGGTGCCGGGCCGCGATCTCGATGGCATCCACTTCGCCATGGAATTCCTGCCGCAGCAAAACAAGGTGAATGCGGGCGACAAAGTGAAGGGTCAACTGACCGCCACCGGCAAGCACGTGATCGTGATCGGCGGCGGCGATACCGGCTCTGATTGCGTAGGCACGAGCAACCGTCATGGCGCGACGAGCGTCACGCAGTTCGAACTCATGCCGCAGCCCCCCGAACACGAGAACAAGCCACTGACCTGGCCCTACTGGCCGTACAAGCTTCGCAGCAGCTCCAGCCACGAAGAAGGGTGCGAGCGCGAGTTCGCGATCGCCACCAAGGAGTTCATCGGCGATTCAAAGGATGGGAAGGCGGGCAAGGTCACGGGCCTCAAGACCGTCCGCGTCGAGTGGAAAGACGGCAAGATGACCGAAGTCGCCGACAGCGAGCAGGTGCTCAAGGCTGATCTCGTGCTGCTCGCAATGGGTTTCGTGAGCCCCGTTTCCAGCGTCCTCGAAGGCTTCGGCGTGGAAAAGGACGCGCGCGGCAATGCAAAGGCGAGCACCGAGTTCATCGGCGGATACGCGACGAATGTGCCCAAGGTGTTTGCCGCCGGAGATATCCGTCGCGGGCAATCGCTGGTGGTCTGGGCGATTCGCGAAGGCCGCCAGGCCGCGCGCTCGGTGGATGAATTCCTCATGGGGTTCTCGGATCTGCCTCGATAGCATGGCTTGTCTTGCTCCTTCCCCGTTGGGGGAAGGCTGGGATGGGGGCGTGCAGAAGCCGCGATGCCCCCACCCTAACCCTCCCCCGGAAGGGGAGGAGATAAGACCTATATCATCGCGCCGATGACTGAACCCGCCGAAGGCGCGCTCGTCGAATGCCGCTCCTTGAGTTTTGGCTACGGCTCGCGCCTCATTCTCGACAACCTCTCCCTCACCGTGCCGCGTGGCAAAGTGACGGCTCTCATGGGCGCGTCTGGCGGCGGCAAGACCACTGTGTTGCGCCTGATCGGCGGCCAGGCGCGCGCCAATACCGGCGAGTTGCTGTTCGAAGGCCAGGACGTTGGCAAACTTACCCAACCCGGTCTCTACGAAGCACGTAGGCGCATGGGCATGCTGTTCCAGTTTGGTGCGCTCTTTACCGATCTTTCGGTATTCGACAACGTCGCGTTTCCCTTGCGTGAACACAGCGGCCTGACCGAGACCCTCATCCGCGACATTGTGCTGATGAAGCTCGACGCGGTGGGCCTGCGCGGCGCGCGCGACCTGATGCCCAGCGAGATTTCGGGTGGCATGGCACGCCGTGTGGCGCTGGCGCGCGCGATCGCGCTGGACCCCGCCCTCATCATGTATGACGAGCCCTTTGCAGGGCTGGATCCGATCTCGCTGGATCCGATCTCGCTGGGGACCGCAGCGCAACTCATTCGACGCCTGAACGACACGCTGGGCATCACGAGCATCGTGGTCTCGCATGACCTGGTGGAAACGTTCGCCATTGCCGACCAGGTGATCATCCTGGCCAACGGCAAGGTTGCCGCTCAAGGTACGCCGGCAGAAGTGCGCGCATCGACAGACCCACTCATCGAGCAGTTCGTGAACGCGCGCGCCGAGGGGCCCGTGGCCTTTCACTACCCGGGCCCCACAGCGGTGCAGGATTACGGCGGGGGATTTAACGGATGAGCTGGTTCAACCCTGCCGATGTCGGCTTCGCAGTTCGCGGCAAGCTCGCAGATATCGGCTACTCGACGCGGCTGTTCATCCGGCTGGTTGCCATGGCTGGCCCGACGCTGCGCCGGTTCGGCCTGGTGCGTGACCAGATCCATTTTCTGGGTAACTATTCGCTGGCCATCATCACGGTGTCCGGACTCTTTGTCGGATTCGTGCTCGGCCTGCAGGGCTACTACACGCTGCAGCGTTACGGCTCTTCAGAGGCCCTGGGGCTACTGGTGACCTTAAGCCTGGTGCGTGAACTGGGCCCGGTCGTCACCGCACTACTCTTCGCGGGTCGTGCGGGGACATCCCTCACCGCCGAGATCGGCCTGATGAAAGCCGGAGAGCAATTGAGCGCCATGGAGATGATGGCGGTAGATCCTGTGCAGCGCATTCTTGCGCCGCGTTTCTGGGCCGGGATTCTGGTGATGCCCGTGCTTGCCGCTGTGTTCAGTGCAGTCGGCGTGATCGGCGGCTGGGTTGTCGGGGTGCTGTTGATCGGGGTGGACCCGGGCGCATTCTGGAGCCAGATGCAGGGCGGCGTCGATGTATGGCGTGACGTGGGCAATGGTGTCGTCAAGAGTTTTGTTTTCGGCGTTACCGTGACATTCATTGCGTTGCTCCAAGGCTTCGAAGCCCATGCGACGCCCGAGGGTGTATCGCGCGCGACGACGCGCACCGTGGTGATTGCTTCATTGGCCGTGCTGGGACTGGATTTTGTCCTCACGACCTTGATGTTCAGTATTTGAAACGCTCTGACGAAGACTCCTTCGACAAGCTCCGGACGAACGGGAAACCAACATGCAAAAATCAAAAAGCGATATCTGGGTGGGCCTCTTCGTGCTCATTGGTGCCGCTGCACTCATCTTTCTCGCGCTGCAGTCGGCCAATCTGTTGTCGCTCAGCTTCCAGCCGACTTACCGCGTTTCAGCGAAATTCGACAATATCGGCGGGCTGAAACGCCGGGCGGCGGTGAAAAGCGCCGGCGTCGTGGTGGGCCGGGTTGACTCCATCACATTCGACAGCAAGTCGTACCAGGCCCTCGTGACACTGGCAGTTGACAGTCAATACGCCTTTCCGATAGACAGCTCCCTGAAAATTCTGACCAGCGGATTGCTCGGCGAGCAGTACATAGGGGTGGAAGCGGGGGCTGACGAGAAAAATCTGGCAGCAGGCGATACCATCACGGCAACCCAGTCGGCCGTTGTGCTCGAAAACCTGATCGGGCAGTTTTTATTCAACAAAGCCGCCGAAGGAAGCAGTTCGGCGGCCTCGGCTCCCAAGAAATGACTTCAATCTACCGAACTCCACTCTCTTTCCTGCCTGCCGGCTACGGCCGCCTGGCGATTGCGGCGCTTCTTGCCGGTGTTCTCGTCCTGCTCACCGGTTGCGCCACCTCCAATGCGCCCTCGCGTGACCCGTTCGAGTCGTTCAATCGGCGCATGATGACGTTCAATGATGGCGTGGATTCGCTGGCACTCAAGCCTGCTGCAACGGCCTACAAAGCTGTTCTCCCGCCGATTGTCCGCACCGGCGTCAGCAATTTCTTTGCCAACCTGGGTGACGGCTGGTCGGCCGTCAATAGCGCCCTTCAGTTCAAGTTTGGCGATGCCGCAGAAAACTTCATGCGCCTGAACGTGAACACTTTCTTCGGGCTGGGGGGCATCCTGGACATCGCCAGTGAACTGAACATCGAGCGCCACAAGGAAGACCTGGGCCAGACGCTGGGCCGCTGGGGCGTCCCGACAGGTCCTTACCTGGTGCTGCCGCTTGTGGGTCCGTCCACCCTGCGCGACGCAATCGCGCTGCCCTTCGACCGCAAGGCCGATCCGGTCGGATTGGTGGATCCGTGGGGTACCCGCTACAGCCTCTACACATTGCGCGCCATTGATTCGCGTTCCAACCTGCTGCGGGTCGGAACCGTGATCGAAGAAGCCGCACTGGACAAATACACGTTCTTCCGTGACGCGCACCTGCAGCGTCGCCGCGCAGAGATCAGCGAAACCACGTCCGATGGCAATGCGGGCCAGGAACCCAAGGCCGACGGAACTCCGGCCCCAGTTGGCAGATAAATTGCAAACCGTTGCAAACTGTTGCGTCGTTCCGCACATGTCCGGAACCCGTTGGGCAACAGGCATTCCAACGATGACTTCGCGGCTCAGTGTCCGCACGAAAGGTTTGAATTGAAAAGAAGAATTCTCATTGAATGGATTGCGTCCGTTGCATCCGTTGTAGCGGTTGTGGCCGTTGTGGGCATTGCTCCTCTCGCGCATGCCGCTGAAGAATCCCCCGACATCCTGATCAAGCGCTTGTCTGATGACGTGCTGGGGGCGATCAGGCAGGACAAGACGATCAAGGCCGGTGACACGTCGCGCGTGATTGCACTGGTTGACAGCAAGATCATGCCGAACGTCAATTTCCAGCGAATGACGGCTGCATCGGTGGGCCCGGCTTGGCGCCAGGCCACGCCCGAGCAACAAAAGCGGCTGCAGGAAGAGTTCAAGGTTTTGCTGGTGCGCACGTATTCCGGCGCACTGGCCCAGGTTGACGACCAGACGGTTAGCATCAAACCGCAACGCGGTGCCACCTCCGATACCGATGTGCTCGTCCGGACAGAAATTCGGGGCCGGGGCGATCCGATTCAGCTCGACTACCGCCTTGAAAAGACGCCGGGGCAAGGCGCGGGTTGGAAAATCTACAACCTGAACGTGCTCGGAGTCTGGCTCGTCGAGACCTATCGCAGCCAGTTCGCCGCCGAAATCAATTCCAGGGGGATCGACGGGTTGATCGCGACGCTCGCCGCACGCAACAAGTCCAACGTCAAGGGCTGACACGGCTATGTTGGTCCTGCCCGCTGAGCTCACCCATGCGCAGGCGGTCGCGTGCTGCCGCATGCTGGTGCAGGGCCTGCATTCGCACGCGGAGCCTGCGGTGGTGGCAGATGCAAGCGCGCTCGCACATTTCGATTCGTCGGCGCTCGCGGTTCTGCTCGAATGCCGGCGCGAGGCGGCCGCGATAGGCAAGACACTCTCGATCAGCCGCATGCCGCCCCGTCTTCGTGAACTGGCCACGCTCTACGGCGTGGCGCAGTTACTTCCGGCGGCACCGTAAGGCGATTGCGCGCCCCCGACGGGTGGCGACTCGCCCGCCCGGTAAAATCCCGGGCTCCCCATGCCCGCCATCTCCTTCCAATCGGTTTCCAAGCACTATTCGTCCGCACGCGGGGATTCCCTCAAGGCGCTTGACAACGTCAGTCTTGATATCGAGCAGGGCGAGTTCTTTGGCTTGCTGGGCCCCAACGGCGCCGGCAAGACCACCCTGATCAGCATCCTCGCAGGCCTCACGCGTGCCAGTTCGGGCCGCGTGAGCGTGCTGGGTCACGACGTCCAGACTGACTATGCCAACGCCCGCAGGCGTCTGGGTGTGGTTCCGCAAGAGCTGGTGTTCGATCCGTTTTTCAACGTCCGCGAAGCCCTTCGCATCCAGTCGGGCTATTTCGGCGTGAAGAACAACGGTGCCTGGATCGACGAACTGCTCGAAAGCCTGGGCCTGGCCGACAAGGCCAACGCCAACATGCGCCAGCTCTCAGGAGGCATGAAGCGCCGGGTGCTGGTGGCGCAGGCGCTGGTGCACAAGCCGCCCGTCATCGTGCTCGATGAGCCGACGGCCGGCGTCGACGTGGAGCTGCGCCAGACCCTGTGGAAGTTCATCTCGCGCCTGAACCGCGAAGGTGGTCACACGGTCGTCTTGACCACCCACTACCTGGAAGAGGCGCAAGCCATGTGCCAGCGCGTCGCCATGCTGAAAACCGGCAAGGTGGTGGCGCTCGATACCATGTCGGCCCTGATCCGCCGCATCGCCGGCTCGCAGCTGCAGGTGCACCTGAAACACGGCAGCCTGCCGGCCGACCTGCAGCACCTGGTGCTGCACCCGGAAGAACAGCAGACGCCGAACAAGTTCAGCCTGCGCGTCAACGAATACAGCGAAGTCGAGAAAATCCTCGCCCGCTTGCGTGAAGCGGGCGTCGAGATCGACGAAATGCAATTGCAACAAGCCGACCTGGAAGATATCTTCTTGCAGATCATGGATAAAGGTACCGTATGATTTCGACAGGATTTCGCACCCTCGTCTACAAAGAGAC
>JBKJKT010000185.1:0-39606 GCA_046597415.1 Ramlibacter sp. | reverse complement strand
AGGCCCTTGTAGCGCTGGCGGGCCACCGCGCCTTCGGCCTGCGTCAGCAGCCAGGCCATGGCTTCGCGGAAGTCGCCGACGCGGGCTTCCTTCTGGCGCTCGCCTTCGCCGCGCCGGACCACGGCCTGATCGCCGACGAGGCCGCGGAAGGTCTCGCCAGCGGTGCTCAGCGCTTCATAGTCAGCGCCGTGGACGAAATCGGCGCTGATGACGCTGCTCTTGACGTTGCCGTGGTGCATGCGGCTGACACGCAGGATGTGCTTGTCGCTGCGGGTATCGAATTCGGCCGTCACCTCGGCGTCGTGGAGCGCGGCCTTCAGCGCGGCGGCCGATGCCTCGGCGGCTTCGAGCGTGTCGAGATCGAGAGCCAGGCCATTGGCCATCGCCCGCAAGGCCTCGACGTCCATCCAGTTCGAGAGCCGCTCGACGACGTTCTTGGCGATCACGTACTTCTGTGCCAGCGCCTCGAGCGTCGCGCCCTGAAGCACCGGCGTCGCCTGTCCATCGGGATGCCGGCCGGTCTCGAGGCGGGCGTCCTTGAGCGCCACCTTCATCAGGTACGCGTCGAGCTCGTGGCCGTCCTTGAGGTACTGCTCGTCCTTGCCGAACTTGACCTTGTAGAGCGGCGGCTGGGCGATGTAGATGTGGCCGCGCTCGACGAGCTCGGGCATCTGGCGGTAAAAGAAGGTCAGCAGCAGGGTGCGGATGTGCGCGCCGTCCACGTCGGCGTCGGTCATGATGATGATGCGGTGGTAACGCAGCTTGGCGACATTGAAGTCATCGTTGCCGGTGGTGCCACCGGCCTTGCCGATGCCGGTGCCCAGCGCGGTGATCAGCGTCAGGATCTCGTTGCTGGTCAGCAGCTTTTCATAACGCGCTTTTTCCACGTTCAGGATCTTGCCGCGCAAGGGCAGGATCGCCTGGAACTTGCGGTCGCGGCCCTGCTTGGCGGAACCACCGGCGGAGTCCCCCTCGACGATGTAGATTTCGCACAGCGCCGGGTCTTTCTCCTGGCAGTCGGCCAGCTTGCCGGGCAAGCCCATGCCGTCAAGCACACCCTTGCGGCGTGTCATGTCGCGTGCCTTGCGCGCAGCTTCGCGGGCCCGCGCGGCCTCGATGATCTTGCCAACGATGATCTTGGCGTCGTTCGGGCGCTCCTGCAGGTAGTCGGTCAGCAACTTGCTGACGATGTCTTCCACCGGGCCGCGCACCTCGGAGCTGACCAGCTTGTCCTTGGTCTGGCTGGAGAACTTGGGCTCGGGCACCTTGACGCTCAGCACGCAGGTCAGCCCTTCACGCATGTCGTCGCCGGTCACTTCTACCTTGGCTTTTTTGGCGAGTTCGCTGTCGTCGATGTATTTGTTGATCACCCGTGTCATCGCGGCGCGCAGGCCGGTCAGGTGGGTGCCACCGTCGCGCTGTGGAATGTTGTTGGTGAAACACAGCACCTGCTCGTTGTAGCCGCTGTTCCACTGCATGGCGACTTCAACACCGATGTTGGTGTTCTGGTCGCTCTGGCGGTCGCCCATGGCGTGGAACACGTTGGGATGCAGCACCTGCTTGCCCTTGTTGATGAAGGCGACGAAACCTTTCACTCCGCCGGTGCCCGAGAAGTCGTCCTCTTTGCCACTACGCTCGTCGATAAGGCGGATGCGTACGCCGTTGTTCAGGAAGGAGAGTTCGCGCAGCCGCTTGGAGAGGATTTCGTAGTGGAAATCGCTGTTCTCCTTGAAGATCTCGGTGTTGTCCGGCAAGAAGTGCACTTCGGTGCCGCGTTTGTCGGTCTCGCCCAGGACCAGCATCGGTGACACCTGCACGCCGTCTATCTCTTCGATGATCCGGTTCTGCACAAAGCCACGGCTGAATTCGAGCACGTGCACCTTGCCATCGCGGCGTACCGTCAGGCGCAGCATTTTCGACAGGGCATTCACGCAGCTCACGCCCACGCCGTGCAGTCCGCCGGACACCTTGTAGCTGTTCTGGTTGAACTTGCCGCCAGCATGCAATTCGGTCAGGGCGATTTCAGCAGCCGAGCGCTTTGGCTCGTGCTTGTCGTCCATCTTGATGCCGGTCGGGATGCCCCGGCCATTGTCCACGACGCTGATCGAGTTGTCGGTGTGGATGGTGACCACGATGTCGTCGCAATGACCGGCCAGCGCTTCGTCGATCGAGTTATCGACGACTTCAAAGACCAGGTGATGCAAGCCCGTGCCGTCCGAGGTGTCGCCGATGTACATGCCGGGGCGCTTGCGCACGGCTTCCAGGCCTTCCAGGATCTGGATCGAGCCTTCACCGTAGGCCGCGCTCGCACCGACCTGGTTGGTGTCGATCTTCGGCTGGAAATTGGAGCTTTCCTCGCCCGCCGGGCCGGTGTTCACATTGTTTTCTTCGGACATCAACTAACTTTCAGCAATCTCTTGAAGTGCCAAACCCGCCTCAATGGCGGGTTCGGGGTCTTTCCTGGTTTTCATTGAAGCCTGTCATGGATGCCGGATCGAGTCCCGCATGACAGCCGGTAAGGCTGCCAACATGATGACAACCGTCCTTAAATACGCATCGGCATCACGACGTACTTGAACGTCGAATTTTCTGGAATCGTGAAGAGCGCCGAGCTGTTTGAATCGGCCAGTTCCAGCTTCACCATGTCCTGGTCCATGTTGGTCAGCGCGTCGATCAGGTACGTCACGTTGAAGCCGATCTCGATCGAATCGCCGCCGTAGTCAATGTCGAGTTCATCCACGGCTTCTTCCTGCTCGGCGTTGTTGCTCGCGACACGCAGCACACCCGGCTCGATGTTCAGGCGTACGCCCTTGAACTTCTCGCTGGTCAGGATGGCCGTGCGTTGCAGGCTCGCAAGCAGTGGCGCACGGCCCAGCGTGACGGTGTTCTTGTGGTTCTTGGGAATGACACGGTTGTAGTCGGGAAACTTGCCCTCGACGAGCTTCGTCACGAACTCCATGCCCTCGAAACTGAACTTGGCCTGGTTGCTCGCAAACTGCATCTCGATCGCGCCTTCGGCATCCGACAACAGGCGCTGCATTTCAAGCACGGTCTTGCGCGGCAGGATCACCTCCTGGCGCGGCACTTCGACATCGAGCGTTGCGTTGGCAAACGCAAGACGGTGACCATCGGTGGCCACGAGCGACAACTGCTTGCCTTCAGCGACGAACAGAATGCCGTTGAGGTAGTAGCGGATATCGTGCACGGCCATCGCAAACGAGACCTGGTTCAGAAGGTCCTTGAGCGTCTTTTGCGGTACAGAGAAAACGGGGCCGAAGCTCGCTGCTTCCTGCACGAGCGGGAAGTCTTCGGCTGGCAGCGTCTGCAACGTGAAGCGGCTTTTGCCGCCTTTGAGAATCAGCTTGCTCGCGCTCGACTCGAGGCTCACGGTCTGGTCGCTGGGCATCGTGCGCAGGATGTCGATCAGCTTGCGTGCGCCGACTGTGGTGGTGAAACTGCCGCTATCGCCGCCCAGGTCTACCGTCGTACGAATCTGGATCTCGAGGTCGCTGGTGGTGAGTTGCAACGAGCTGCCCGTCTTGCGAATCAGGACATTGGCCAGGATCGGCAGGGTGTGCCTGCGCTCCACGATGCCTGCTACCGATTGCAGGACCGAGAGCACCTTTTCTTGCGTTGCCTTCAGGACGATCATGTCTTCCTCTTCTCTTTAATATTCTTTATTTAACTTAGTAGTAGTTAGATAAGGGAGCAGCACTTCTGTGGACAACCGCTATTTTCCCCTTTTTCATCAAGCACTTGGCGGATTTAAAAGCCTGTGATGCCGCCTGCGTTTCGTGTACCCGGCGCAGGGATAACTTCTGCGTTTTTGCCGGTCGTGTGGATAACCGGCAGGTTGTGCCGGAACCATCCACAGGGTTTGCGGCGAGCAACTGTTATCCCTTCAGCGTCTGTTCCAGCACATGTAGTTGCTGGTTCAGCTCGGTCATCTGCTGGCGTTCGCCGCCGATCTTGCGCACGGCGTGCAGCACGGTGGTGTGGTCGCGGCCGCCAAACAGCTCCCCGATCTCGGGAAGGCTTTTTTGCGTCAGTTCCTTGGCCAGGTACATAGCGATTTGGCGCGGGCGGGCAATCGAGGCCGGGCGCTTCTTGGAATACATGTCGGCGACCTTGATCTTGTAATAGTCGGCCACCGTCTTCTGAATGTTCTCGACGCTGATCTGCCGGTTCTGGATCGACAGCAGGTCGCGCAGGGCCTCCCGCGCCAGCTGGATCGAGATTTCCTTTTGGTTGAAGCGGGAGTACGCCAGGATCTTTCGCAGTGCGCCTTCGAGTTCACGCACGTTCGAACGCACGTTCTTGGCCACGAAGAATGCAACTTCCTCGGGCATGTCGGCGCTCTCGGCGCGCGCCTTGTTGATCAGGATTGCCACGCGCATTTCGAGTTCGGGCGGCTCGATGGCCACTGTGAGGCCCGAATCAAAGCGCGAAACCAGCCGCTCGTGGATATCGGTCAGGCCTTTGGGGTAGGTGTCCGAAGTCATCACGATGTGCGACTTCTTGGCCAGAAGGGCCTCAAAAGCGTTGAAGAACTCTTCCTGCGTTCGGTCCTTGTTGGCGAAGAACTGGACGTCGTCGATCAGGAGGAGGTCGAGCGAGTGATACTTTTCCTTGAACTCGTCGAAGGTTTTGCGCTGGTAGGCCTTGACTACGTCCGACACGAACTGCTCTGCATGGATGTAGAGGATCTTGCTGCCCGGCTTGTCCGCCAGCAGCTTGTTACCCACAGCGTGTACCAGATGGGTCTTACCCAAGCCGACTCCGCCGTAGATGAAGAGCGGGTTGTATAGATGACCTGGCGTCGTCGAAACGTGCATCGCTGCGGCGCGGGCCATGCGGTTGGCCGTGCCTTCTACCAGGGTGTCGAAGGTCAATCCGGTGTTCAGGCGGTTCTTGAAAGCGACGCTGGCCGCGTCATCCCCCAGATCGGCGGGCTCGGCCACCGCACCCATCTCCGGGCTGCTGGGCGAGCTGAAGCTACGGGCTGTCGGTTCTCTGATAGCGAGCGCTAACTCTAGCTGGACTGGCTGCCCATATAGCTTTTCAAGCAAGCTGGCAATGCGTGAAGAATACTGCGCACGGACCCAGTCGAGCTTGAACCGGTTCGCCACGAAGACCGTCACCTTGGAGAAATCGTCGGAAACCTGAGCCATCAAAGGCTTGATCCAGGTGTTGAACTGCTGCTCTGGCAGCTCTTGCGCCAGCTGGTCGATGCAGGCCTGCCACAGGCTGTCGCCCGCGCCCAGGGCGGCATTTGCCGCCAGGCTGTTGTGTTGCCCCTCGCTCATTCTTGGCTGTTGCCTCTTGTGGATATAGTGCTGCCGGAAAGGTCGCGATTCTAGATTATCAAAACCTTGTCCACAAAGACGATTTGGCCATGAACTTCGTGAAAGTCGGTCTTAAATAATCGTTGACATATCGGGGCGGACCCCCATCCCAGCCTTCCCCTAAAAGAGAGGGAGCCCATGGCCCTGATTTGCCGGGGGAGGGGTTTTACAGGATAATGCCGGGTTCCCCAGAGAATCATCATGAAACGCACATACCAGCCTTCCAAAGTCCGCCGCGCTCGCACTCACGGCTTTCTCGTTCGCATGAAGACCCGCGGTGGTCGCGCCGTCATCAACGCACGCCGCGCCAAGGGCCGCAAGCGCCTGGCTGTCTAAGCGTCGGCGTTGTGGCCGGCAGCCCCGGGCGGCGCATGCAGCGGCTGAAAACACGGGCGCAATTCCAGGCTGTCATGGCCGGGTCCACCGTTTCGCGTACACCGCACTTTGCGCTGCATCGCACGGGGCTTCACGCCGACTCGCAAGAGATTGCGCAAGAGTCCGAGAGATCGGTGTCCGGCGGGCTGCTCCAGTCTCCGCCGACAGGGCCGGGGTCCGCAGGATCCAGGGCCCTGTTTGCCGTTAGTGAGCCGTGGCTTGGAGCCCTGGTTCCCAAGCGCTGGGCCAAACGCGCCGTGACCCGAAACGCCATCAAACGCCAGATTTACTCTGTGAGCCGCGATTACCACTTCCCCGTGGCCGCCCATGTGGTGCGGTTGCGCTCAAGCTTTGATCGCACGCACTTCGTCAGTGCTCAATCGGATGCACTCAAGAAAGCCGTGCGAGCCGAACTGCAAGACCTGTTTGCAAAGGCTTTGGCGTGATGCGCAAAGCCCTTATTGCGCTGGTCAAGGGTTACCGTTTGCTCCTGAGTCCCTGGCTGGGCTCGGCTTGCCGCTTCACGCCCACGTGCTCCCTTTATTCGATCGAAGCGCTTGAGCGCCACGGCGCCGTTCGCGGGTCGTACCTCACGCTTCATCGCATTGCCCGCTGCAATCCGTGGTGCGCCGGCGGTCACGATCCAGTGCCGCCAGCCAAGGACTTGAGCCTCTTCACCCAGCTGCTGAAGTCCGTCCACACCCCTCTCCTTTCCAAGAAGAAGTCTTCATGAACGATATCCGCCGCACTGTCCTGTGGGTGATTTTTTCCCTGTCCCTGGTACTGCTCTGGGACCAATGGCAGATTTTCAACGGCAACAAGGCCACTTTCTTCCCGGCGCCGCAGCCGGCGGCAACGGCTAAGGCTCCCGCAGGTGCGTCCAGTGTGCCGGCAAGCACCGTGCCGACGGCAACGGCATCTCCGACGACCGTTGGGACCGTCCCTGGCATGCCGCCATCCGCCGCGCCGGCGCCGGCTGTCGGCGCGGAAAAAATCACCGTCAATACGGACGTGATGAGGGTGACATTTGATACCGAGGGTGGCTCCGTCGTGCGGACCGAGTTCCTGAAGCACCGGTCGGACGACCAGAAGAGCAACGTCGTGTTGCTGGATAACATGCCCGGAAATACGTACCTCGCCCACTCGGGACTTATCGGCGGCGATTTCCCCAACCACACGACGGTGATGACGGTCACTGGCGAACGCCAGTTGAAAGACGGTGCCAATGAGCTCACGGTCAGGTTCGAGTCCCCCGAAAAAAGTGGCGTGAAGCTTGTCAAAACCTACACGCTGACTCGCGGCAACTACGACATGGCCGTGAGGAACGAAGTTATCAACACCGGCGCAGCCCCTGTCGCGCCGCAGCTTTACCTGCAACTGGTTCGAGGCATCACCTCTTCCGGCGGCTCATTCATCACGAATCCGACCGGAACGTTTACCGGCCCAGCGGTCTATACCGACACCAGCAAGTTCCAGAAAATCGAATTCAGCGACATTGAAAAGAACAAGGCCGACTTCCAGAAGGAGTCCACGAGCGGCTTCATTGCCATGGTGCAGCACTACTTCACCAGCGCGTGGGTGTTGCCGGACGGCGTGAAACGTGAGCATCGCGTGCGCAAAGAAAGCGGTGAGCTGTTTTCCGTGGCGATGGTCACTCCCGTGACGGTTGCGCCCGGTGCCACCCAGGCAGTCAACGCCACCTTCTTCGCCGGCCCCCAGGAAGAAAAGGTGCTCGAGCGCGTCGCGCCCGGCCTGGACCTGGTCAAAGACTACGGCATTTTCACCATCATCTCCAAGCCTCTGTACTGGCTGCTAGACAAGCTTCATGAATTTATCGGCAACTGGGGCTGGTCGATCATGGCGCTGGTGCTCATCATCAAGATCGCGTTCTACTGGCTGCAGGCCAAAGGCTACGAATCCATGGCCAAGATGAAGGCCGTAAACCCGAGGGTCATGGCGATGCGCGAGCGCTTCAAGGACAACCCGCAGCAGATGCAGCAGGAGATGATGAAGATTTACCGGGAGGAGAAGGTCAATCCGATGGGCGGGTGCCTGCCGATCATGGTGCAGATTCCGGTTTTCATCGCGCTCTACTGGGTGCTGCTGTCCAGCGTTGAGATGCGTGGCGCACCCTGGATTCTCTGGATCAAGGACTTGTCCACGCCCGATCCACTCTTCATCTTGCCGGTGGTGATGACGCTGACGACGCTCCTGCAGACGGCGCTCAACCCGGTTCCGCCGGATCCGTTGCAGGCCAAGATGATGTGGCTGATGCCGCTCGCCTTCAGCGTGATGTTCTTCTTCTTCCCGTCCGGCCTCGTGCTGTACTGGATCACGAATAACGTGCTGTCGATTGCACAGCAGTGGGTGATCAACGTCCGCATGGGCGTGCCGCCTGAATTCAACATGCCCAAGTTCAAGTAGAGCTCTGTTTTCCTCCCCTCCCGGGGGAGGGTTGGGTGGGGGCATGTCAACTCCATGGCACACGCAGTAGCGCCCCCACGCGTGACAATACATCGATGCTCGCGCACCACGACCAGCCCATAGCCGCAATTGCAACTGCGCCCGGGCGCGGCGCAGTTGGAATCGTCCGGGTCTCGGCATCATCGGTTGCCCTGATCATCGAAGCCGTTTGCGCCCGACCGCTCAAGCCGCGCGAAGCAACCCTGCTTGCGTTTCGTGCGGCTGATGGCACAACCATCGACCAGGGCCTGGCCATTCACTTTCCAGCTCCCAACTCCTACACAGGGGAAGATGTCCTGGAGTTGCAGGCCCATGGTGGCCCGGTCGTGATGCAGCTGCTCCTCGCGCGATGCCTGGAGGCCGGAGCCGCGATGGCCCTGCGTGTGGCGCAACCAGGCGAATTCACGCAGCGTGCATTTCTGAACGACAAGATCGATCTTGCACAGGCCGAGGCCATTGCCGACCTGATCGATGCGAGCACCGAGGCAGCAGCGCGCAGTGCAAGCCGTTCGATGGCCGGTGAGTTCTCGCGCGAGATTCATCGGCTGCGCGACGCCCTGATCCACTTGCGAATGCTGGTCGAGGCCACGCTCGATTTTCCCGAAGAAGAGATCGACTTCCTCCAGCAGGCTGATGCGCAGGGCCAGCTTGATCGCCTTGCACAGTCGCTCGCTGGCGTGATGCAGCGTGCGCGTCAGGGCGCTCTCCTGCGCGAAGGCATCAAGGTCGTGATTGCGGGGCAACCCAATGCCGGAAAGAGCTCGGTTCTCAATGCGCTCGCCGGGGCGGAACTGGCGATCGTGACGCCGGTTGCTGGCACTACCCGCGATGTCGTGAGCCAGACCATTCAGATCGAGGGCGTGCCGTTGCATGTCATCGATACGGCGGGCCTGCGCGACAGCAACGACCAGGTGGAGCAGATCGGAATCGAACGCGCATGGGGACAAATCGAAGGCGCGGATGCGGTTCTGTTCCTTCATGATCTGACGCGCTCGACACAGCCGGACTATGTTGCCGCGGATGAGGCCATTGCGCGCGGACTTGCAGACAAGCTGGGGCGGCGGATCCCGGTGATCGATGTGTGGAACAAGGTGGACGCTGCCAGTCCTTCTCCTTCGGCAGACGGGTTGGCGCGAAGGCCCTCGAGCGTCAACATCTCCGCCCGATACGGTACGGGACTTGACATCTTGCGCAGCCGCTTGCTCGAGGTGGCGGGCTGGCAGTCAGCGACCGAGGGTGTTTACATCGCGCGCGAGCGGCATGTGCGGGCCCTGCTGCGTGTCGATGCACATTTGGTCGCCGCAAGAGGGCATCTGGCCCAACAGGCCGGCGCACTCGAGTTACTCGCAGAGGAGCTTCGCCTCGCGCAAAACGCGCTCAATGAAATCACAGGCGAGTTCACGTCCGACGACTTGCTGGGTGTGATCTTCTCCAGCTTCTGCATCGGGAAGTGACTGCGCCTGGGGGCTGATACAAACCGCCTCGACGTAGTTTCAGTTGTAAGGACGAGTTAGCGGGCATTGTCCTGCGGCTGCCGGGGGGCTACTGTCGGCCACCATGAATGCACCCCTACGTTCGCCCCTGAAGTTCGACCTGAATGGCCTTATCCAGGCGATCTCGCACAACCGGTCAATCGACGCCTTCAGTCCGCAGCTCACGCCTGCGCAGTGGGATTTGCTCGAGGGTTATCTCACGCCTTTCGCAGTGATGGATGGCCAGGTCCTCATCGAACAGGGAGCACTGGACCGCACGTTGTACATCGTCGAATCGGGTTCGCTCAGCGTGCACTACAAGGACGGGAATGAGCGCGTGCGGCTGGCAATGGTCGGTCCTGGTTCGGTTGTTGGTGAGGGAGCTTTCTTCACGCGGCTTGCGCGCAATGCTACGGTGCAGGCCGCAGGGCCGGCGAAGATGTGGTGTCTTACGCCGATACGCTTCACCGAATTGAGCAATCGGCAACCTGCCGTTGCGCTGGAAATTGCGATGGCCCTGGGCTCACTCGTGACGCGACGCCTGGCAAACAAGCCCAAACGGGTAGCTGTTACCTGAGCATTCGGGTGCGCACTGCATTTCACGTCGATCCTCATCCTCGTTAAAAAGTTGGTAGTCCCCGCTCGCTGCGGGAATACACTGGCCAACTCGGGAAGCTTGGGGCCGAGCCCCCCTTCCATTGCATTCGCAGGTGCCCGTCATGTCACTTTTCAGCTGGCTATTTCCAGCGCGTTCCAGGCGCGCCAAGAAGTCGATGCCCGACAGCTCGGGCCTTTCCCGCATGGAAGCCACCCGTCCGGTCGGTCGGTCAAGATCGGGCGGCGGCTCGAATGCAGCTGCAAATTCATCAAATGCTGGCAACGGCCAGCCAGCCAATCGCAAGAACGAGCGCATGGCGCGCCGGGAGTTGCTCTATCAGGTAGTTCGCGATTCGATGACGCGCGCAGGTGTTCTGTCTGCGAGCTACAAGTTCAAGGTGCTGTCGCTCGACGCCCGCGGACGGCAGTTCCTGGTGATGTGCGACCTTGCTCGCGACTATGGCGGCGAGACATCCCGGCTGGCCGAAATCGAGGCGTTGATCGCTCAAGGTGCCAAGACGCGCCACGACATCCTTGTGACGGCGGTTTACTGGCGCATGAATGAACACGTGGCGATCGGTGACCCGGCGGCTGCGGCGGCCAGAAAAACAGAGTCCGCAGAAATCAATTCAAGTCCGATGCCCCTGGATTCGATGCCTGCGGTGCTCGACTCCGCCCCCTCTCCCCTTGCAGGCCAACCCGCTCCGGTACCGGTGGCCGTGCGTGGTCCGGCGCGATTCGACCCCATCCAGTCCGATGAAGTTGAAGCGTTCAGGCGCGCGCTAGCTGCAGGCGCAACGTCTTCGGCCCCGGCCAAAGCTCCGGCAACTTCGGCTGCGCTTGGCATGGCGCCCCTCACACCCGAGGTGCGCAATCCCGTGCAGACGCAAGGTGCCAGCCCCAAGGTATTTGAGGGGTCGTACACACTGCTGACGGGCTTCGAAGACACCGCACTGCCAGATCCAAAGGGGCCTGACTTGAGTGGCACGCAATACGGTGAGCTACGCTAGGCGTTTTTCGGATCTGGTGGAGACGCAATGAATGTCGAACAGCTGGTAGAAGCGATCAACAAGCTGGAGGCGTCCGACGCGCTGCAATGCAAGTTGACGCTCTCCGAGTGGAAGTCTCTGGCACCGTTCCTTTCCGTGCGCTTCCTGAAAGAAGGCGAACCCTTGATGACCGAGGGTGACACCGCGCGGGAGCTGTTCATACTGGCCGATGGAGAACTGAACGTCAGCATCCTGGGCAACACCATCGCAACGCTGCCGCCCGGCACCGTGGTCGGCGAAGGATCATTTTTTTCTGGTGCACCTCGCAGCGCGACCGTCACGCCGTCGTGCCCCGGAGTGGCGTGGGCACTGAGCTGGGACAAGTTCGATGCGATGGCGAACAAGCATCCCAGACTGGCCGTTGATTTGCTGAAAGGTCTCGCAGCAGTCCTTGCCGTCCGGATGCGCGAAGCGATCCTGGTGGGGCACTTTGCCTGAATAGGTCAGCGCCTCAGCCCCGGAACAGCTTTTCTTCCGCAACCGCCAACGCTTCGGGTTTGCCCGACAGCACCAGCGTATCGCCATCTTCCAGCGTTGGGTCTGATTCGGGATCGACGGGCTTGCCGTTACTGCGTCGCATGCTCACGACCCGGACGCCCATCGCATGCAGGGCAAGCCTGTTGATCGTGTTGCCCAGCGATCCCGCACCGAATGGCATCGTCACTGTCGCGAGGCGCTCCGTGTCCCGTTCCTCGACCGTATCGTCATCGGCGCCATGAAAGTAACCGCGCAGCAGGTTGTATCGCGCGTCGCGTTGGTCCTGCACGATGCGGATCACGCGCCGCATCGGGACACCGACAAGCGCGAGCGCATGGCTGGCCAGCATCAGCGAGCCTTCGAGCGCTTCGGGAACCACTTCGGTTGCGCCGGCCGCCTGGAGTTTCTCGAGGTCGCGGTCGTCCTGTGTGCGAACGATCACCGGCACTTGCGGCGCATGGGTGCGTGTCACGGACAGCACTTTGAGCCCGCCTGCAACATCGAGATAGGTCACGACCACGGCACTGGCGCGCGCGAGACCTGCGGCGGCTAACGCCTGCAATCGCGCTGCGTCGCCGAATACGACAGAATCGCCCGCAGCGGCCGCCTGCCGTACACGGTCAGGGTCGAGATCGAGCGCCATGTAGGGGATTCCTTCGCGCTCGAGCATGCGGGCGAGGTTTTGCCCGCACCGGCCATAGCCGCAGATGATGACGTGCTTGTTGACGTTGATCGACTTGCGCGCAATGGTGGTCATCTGCAGCGACTGCTGCAGCCATTCGCTTGCCACCAGCTTCATCACGATACGGTTGGCGTACATGATCATGAACGGCGTCGCGACCATTGAGAGCACCATGCTGGCCAGGATGGGATTGAGCAGATCCGGCGGCACGAGCTGGTTCTGGTTGGCCAGCGTCAACACGACGAAGCCAAACTCACCAGCCTGCGCAAGATAAAGGCCTGTGCGCAGCGATACACCCATCGACGCGCCAAACAGGCGCGCGAGCGCCGTCACCAGGGCCAGCTTGAACAGCACCGGCAAGGTCACGAAAATCAGCACCAGCCCCCAGTTTTGAAACACCTGACGCCAGTCCAGCAGCATTCCGATGGTGATAAAGAAAAGCCCCAGTAGCACATCGTGGAACGGGCGAATGTCCGTTTCCACCTGGTGCTTGTATTCCGTTTCCGAGATCAGCATGCCCGCGATGAAAGCGCCGAGCGCCAGCGACAGGCCTGCCAGCTCCGTGAGCCAGGCCAGGCCAAGGGTGACCAGCAGCAGGTTGAGCACGAAGAGCTCTTCGCTCTTGCGGCGCGCGACGAGGGTGAGCCACCAACGCATCACACGCTGACCGCCCACCAGCAGCACCGTGATCAGCGCCGTGGCCTTCGCTGCCGCGATCGCCAGCGCTGTGAACAGCTGGTCGGGCGGGCTGTTCAAAGCCGGTATCACCACCAGCATCGGAACCACTGCCAGGTCCTGGAATAGCAGTACGCCGATCACACGCTTGCCGTGTTCCGTTTCCAGTTCGAGCCGCTCAGCCAGCAGCTTGACCACGATGGCCGTGCTGCTCATGGCGACGGCGCCTGAAAGGGCAAGGGCGATGCGCCAGTCCATCTGCCAGACGGTGGGTGCGAGCGCTGCGAGGAAAAGCGAGGCCAGGGTAATCATCACTACCGTGACCAGAACCTGCATCATCCCGAGGCCGAACACATGCGCGCGCATCGCCCGCAGCTTGTTCAGGTTGAACTCGAGCCCGATGACGAACATCAGGAACACGACGCCGAATTCCCCGAGATGGCTCAAGGCCTCCGGCTGATCGCCCAGTGCCAGGGCGTGGGGCCCGACCACCACGCCGACGACGAGATAACCCAGCATCGGTGGCAACTTGAGAGAGCGGCATGCGACCACTCCCAGCACGGCTGCGCCCAGATAAAGCAGCGTGATCTCAAGTGCGGACATATTCCTGATGCTACCAAGGGCCTGTGACAGGGCCTCGATAGAATGCCCCCCATGGATCTCCCGCAAGTGACGAATGCCCCCGACGCCCCTTTGGAGGCGCATGGCTTCGACCCGAAGCGGGCATTGGCGCTGGCACTGGAGACGTTCGATATTGAGGCGGCTGCCGTGCAGGGCCTGAAGTCGCGCACGGGAGAGTCATTCACCCGAGCAGTGGAAGTGATGCTGCGCGTGCGGGGCCGGGTCGTGGTGATGGGGATGGGCAAGAGCGGCCACATCGGTCGCAAGATCGCAGCAACGCTCGCTTCAACCGGCACGCCCGCGATGTTTGTTCACCCAGCCGAGGCCAGTCATGGCGACCTGGGCATGATCAAGCCGATCGACCTGGTACTGGCTGTTTCCAACAGCGGCGAAGTCGATGAGGTCACGAATTTGCTGCCGGTCATCAAGCGAATGGGCGCGATGCTGATCGCGATGACGGGCAATCCCCATTCGACGCTGGGCCGTCATGCAGACATTGTGCTGGACAGCGGCGTGGAAAAAGAAGCATGCCCGCTTCAGCTCGCCCCGACGGCGAGTACCACCGCGCAGCTCGCGCTTGGTGATGCGCTTGCGGTGGCGTTGCTGGATGCGCGGGGCTTTCGTACCGAAGACTTCGCCCGCTCCCACCCAGGGGGCGCTCTCGGGCGCAAACTCCTCACACATCTGTCCGATGTCATGCGCACGGGCGATGCCATTCCGCAGGTCAGCGCCGAGACGCCCTTCACAGGGCTCATGCGCGAGATGAGCGCAAAGGGCCTCGGCGCGTCGGCAGTTGTCGATGGTGAAGGCCGGGTCATCGGTATCTTCACTGACGGCGACCTTCGCCGCCAGATCGAAAAAGGGATGGACCTGCGCGCGCTCTCGGCGCGCGAGGTGATGCATCCCGACCCGCGCACCATTCGCGTCGATTCGCTGGCCGTCGAGGCCGCGCAGCTGATGGAGCAATACCGGATCACCAGCGTGCTCGTGGTGGACGCCAACGGCAAGCTGGCAGGCGCTGTGAACAGCAACGACCTGATGCGCGCGAAAGTCATCTGAGCCCAATGCCGCCAGTCCTGAATTTCGCGCCCGAAATGCTGCTGGCGGCGCAGGGCATTCGCGTTGCCTTCTTCGATGTGGACGGTGTCCTCACCGATGGCGGCGTGCTTTTTTCCGACGAAGGCGAAACGCTCAAGCGGTTCAATATCCTCGACGGGCTTGGCATGAAACTGCTGCAGCGCGCAGGCATCACGCCGGCCGTGATCACAGGACGCGATTCGAAGCCGCTGCGCAATCGGCTCGAAGCGTTGGGCATTGCGCATGTCCACTACGGCACCGAAGACAAACGCCCCGCCGCAGAAAAGACCCTGGCCGAACTCGGTCTGGGCTGGGAACAGGCGGCGGCGATGGGCGACGACTGGCCCGACCTGCCGGTGATGACGCGCTGCGCATTTGCGTGTGCCCCCGCCAATGCCCACGCCGAAGTCCGCGCCCGTGCGCACCACGTCACGCAAGTGCGCGGCGGTGAAGGAGCAGCCCGCGAGTTTTGCGATCTCCTGCTCGTGGCCACCGGGCGGTACGCAACCCTGCTGGAGGGCTACGCGTGAGCACGATGGCCGGACGCGCTGACCCCTGGATGCTGATTCGGGCGGGTTGGGAGCGAATATCGATCTATCTGCCCATCATCCTCATGGCCATCATGGCGCTGGGCACTTACTGGCTCGCGCGTAACACGCCAATCGCGAGTCCCGCCAGTGCGCAACGCCCGCTTACGCACGAGCCCGATTACTACATGCGCGGTTTCTCGGTGAGGACGTTCGATGCGCAGGGGCGTCTCAAGAGCGAGGTGTTCGGCACCGAGGGTCGGCACTATCCTGACACCGACGTTCTCGAAATCGACCTACCGCGCATTCGCTCGTTCAACCTTCAGGGCGAACTCACCACCGCAACCGCGCGCAGGGCGATCAGCAATGCCGATGCAACCGAGGTGCAGCTGATCGGCGGCGCCGTCGTGACGCGCGACGCCACGACCGGCAAAGCTGGAAAAGTCAGTCCCAGGCTGATCGTTCGAGGCGATTTTCTCCACGTGTTCGTCACCACCGAGAAGGTGCGCTCATCCAAGCCGGTCGAACTCATACGAGGCAATGACAGGTTCACCGCAGACAGCATGGAGTTCGACAACCTGGAGCAGGTGATGCAGCTCAAGGGCAGGGTCAAAGGGGTGCTGACCCCCGGTCAACGCTAGCCATGGACAAGCTCGCATTTATTACTGGCGCGTCCAGTGGCATCGGACAGGCACTGGCCATGCGTTACCACCGTGCGGGCTGGCGCCTTGCGCTCGCGGCGCGCCGGGGCGGCGATATCGAAAACTGGGCCCAAAGCATCGGTTTGGCTCGCGATCGGTATCAGGTGTACGCGTGCGACGTGGCCGACACGGCAAGCATCGCTGCGGCCGGCCGCGCATGCATCGAAGCGCAAGGCGTACCGGACGCGGTGATTGCGAATGCGGGGATCAGCGTCGGAATGGACACCGCCGTGCTGGAAGATATCGAAGTGCTGACGCGGACGTTTGCAACCAACAATGTGGGACTTGCTGCAACGTTCCATCCATTCATCGAGGCGATGGCCCGGCAAGGGTCAGGTGCCCTGGTCGGCATCGCGAGTGTGGCTGGCATTCGCGGTTTGCCCGGTCACGGTGCCTATTGCTCGAGCAAGGCTGCGGTGATCAGCTACTGCGAAAGCTTGCGCGGGGAACTGCGCTCGAGCGGCGTCAAGGTTGTCACGATCTGCCCGGGCTACATCGATACGCCGCTGACACGCGCCAATCGTTACTCGATGCCGTTTCTCATGAAGCCGGAAGATTTTGCGGAGCAGGCGTTTCGCACGATAGAGGCCGGCCGGAGCTACCGTGTGATTCCCTGGCAGATGGGCGTCGTCGCCAAACTGCTAAGGGTGCTACCGAACCCCTTGTTCGACAAATTGCTTGCCGGACGGCCCAGAAAACACCGGGAAGGCGAAGGGCGCTGAGACAAGAGGCAAAAATCGGAAAAGCCCTCACGCAGAGGGCTTTTCACTGTCTGGGGGCGCGGGCTTAGTAGCCGCCGCGGTTTCCGCCGCCGTTGCCACCGCTGCCGCCGCGTGGGCCGGTTCCGTAAGGACTGCGAAAGCCCCCATCCCCGCCGCCCCCGCCGCCTCCACGGTACCCGCCACCGCCGCCGCTACCTTCACGACGACCGCCACCGCCACCACCACCACCGTAGCCGCCGCCGCCATAACCGCCGCCACCACCGCTACCACCGCTACCGCCACCGCCATAACCGCCGCCACCCGGGCGCGGCGGGCGCGATTCCATCGGACGCGCTTCGTTGACGACGACGCTGCGGCCGCCGAGAGGCTGACCGTTCATGCCATTGACGGCAGCCTGGGCTTCAGCATCGCTGCCCATTTCTACAAATCCGAAACCCTTGGAGCGCCCGGTATCGCGCTCCATCATCACCTTGGCGCTGGTTACAGCACCGAACTGGCCGAACGCCTGCTCCAGGTCGCTGTCGCGGACGGAGTAAGGCAGGTTGCCGACGTAAAGTTTGTTGCCCATCGGAGGGGACTCCTGGAGAAAAAGTCTTGAACGAAGCGATGGAGTCCCAAAAACGCATTCAACTTGACACCTGAGAGCGCGAAAGTGACCTCTTCACCGCAATCCTGCGCGCGATACTGACTGCACGCAAAGTAATTATGGCCAGATATTGACTCGCGGTGCGCTGCCGGCGGCGCGGCTGGGAACCGCAATAACCCTGAGAAGAGGGACGGGCGACGCCATGAAAAAGGGGCCCCTTGGCCCGCTTGATAACAAAAAAGGGCCCGTGGGCCCTTTTGATTGCTTGTTTGAAAAGCTGTACAGCTGTGCTTAGTAGCCGCCACGGCCACCGCCGCCGCCGCCGTAGCCACCGCCGCCGCCGCCGCCTTCGCGACGACCGCCACCGCCGCCACCACCGTAGCCGCCACCCCCACCGCCGCCGCCGTAGCCACCACCGCCACCGCCAGTACCACCACCGCCGCCGAAGCCGCCGGTGCGTGGACGCGATTCCATGGGACGAGCCTCGTTGACAACGAGACCGCGGCCGCCGACCTGCTGGCCGTTCATGCCTTCGATAGCTGCCTTGGCTTCTGCGTCATTGCTCATCTCGACGAAGCCGAAGCCCTTCGAGCGGCCGGTGTCACGTTCCATCATGACTTTTGCGCTGGTGACTGCGCCGTACTGGCCGAAAGCCTGTTCGAGGTCGCTGTCGCGGTATGAGTAGGGCAGGTTGCCCACGTAAAGTTTATTGCCCATTGCTTGGACTCCACAAAAAAAAACACGCCAAAAGCGATGGAGTCCGAAAAACGCAAGCTACAAACCACGCGAAACCGACCATTCACCGCAAACCTGTGCCGCATACGCGCGGACACATCGAGATTATGGCGCAAGAAAGTGCCGTGTGGGAACCCCGGATCGCGAGAGTTTGTAGCGTCTTGGTTGTAATTGCGCCAGGCAGGCAATGAATTTCGCGGGATGCCAGGCAGTTATCGATGCCGAGACACGAACTGCACACGGCCGAATCTGTGGAGCAATCACCAATTCGCCTCGCGCTCCGGGGTCGAGCCGATGCGGTGTATCGAAATGTCTGCACCGGCGTACTCCTCCTCTGCTGAAAGGCGCAGGCCCAGCAGCGCCTTGATGGTTCCGTAAACCGCAAAGCCCGCAAAGAGCGCCCACGCAACGCCAAGAAATGTCCCGATCAACTGGGCCAGCAGACTCACGCCGCCGAGTCCCCCGAAAGCCTTCAATCCAAAAATTCCGGCAGCTATGCCGCCCCACGCGCCACAAAGCCCGTGCAGCGGCCACACGCCCAGCACGTCGTCGATCTTCCATCGGTTCTGTGTGAGCGTGAACATGGCAACAAAGATTGCGCCTGCAATCGCACCCACGACCAGGGCGCCAAGGGGATGCATCAGATCGGATCCCGCGCAGACGGCCACCAGACCGGCAAGCGGACCGTTGTGCACGAAGCCCGGGTCATTGCGCCCTAGCAGGGTGGCGGCCAGCGTTCCTCCTGCCATGGCCATCAGGGAGTTCACGGCGACGAGCCCCGAAATCTTGTCGATGGTCTGTGCGCTCATCACGTTGAAGCCGAACCAGCCCACGGTGAGAATCCAGGCGCCCAGCGCGAGGAAGGGAATGCTGGATGGCGGATGTGCCGATATCGCGCCGTCTTTGCGATAGCGGTTGCTGCGGGCGCCCAGCAGGATCACCGCCGGTAGCGCCAGCCATCCGCCCATGGCATGGACGACAACCGAGCCAGCGAAATCGTGGAATTCCTGTCCGGTTACCGACTTGATCCACGCCTGCACTCCGAACGCCTGATTCCAGGTGATGCCTTCAAATAGCGGATAGACGAAGCCTACGATGACCGCCGTGGCTATGAGTTGCGGGCCGAACCTGGCGCGTTCTGCAATCCCGCCCGAGATGATGGCGGGGATGGCCGCGGCGAATGTGAGCAGAAAGAAGAACTTGACCAGGTCGTAGCCGTTTTTCGCTGCGAGTTGCTCGGCGCCTATGAAGAAGCTGGTTCCGTAAGCCACGCCATAGCCCACCCCAAAATAAACCACGGTTGAGACGGAGAAGTCCACGAGGATCTTCACAAGCGCGTTGACCTGGTTTTTCTTGCGCACGGTGCCAAGTTCCAGGAACGCGAAACCTGCATGCATTGCGAGCACCATGATGCCGCCCAGCAGGATGAACAAGGCGTCCGAGCCCTGTTTTAGTGCTTCCATATCCCCTCCGATGGATGTTTTGCAATGAATTGGTGCGCCTGCGCGCACGCTGTACGAGCCGCACCAAATTCAAGCAAAAACTGCGCCAGAAGTGTGCGCCGGTGATCGTGCGAACTCGCGGGGCTCAGCGGTCGCGTTGCTATACTGCCGCACAGCGCCGATTTGCCTCAGCTTGCGGGCGCTCAATAAATTCAGCTAAAGACAGCCAGGCCATCCCGGCTCGCTTCTTTGGCGCCGCCGGGATTTTTGTTGCCATGACGCTCGTTGCCGTTTCGCAGTTGATGTCGTTCGATGCGCCCTTGCCGCTTCGAAGCGGCGCATCCATCCGCAACTACGCGCTCGCGTATGAGACATACGGCACGCTCAATGCCGATAGAAGCAACGCAGTCCTGATCTGTCACGCCCTGAATGCCTCGCACCATGTGGCAGGCGTATATGAAGAGAGCCCCAACTCCGAAGGCTGGTGGGACACAATGATCGGGCCGGGCAAGCCGGTGGACACCAACCGCTTCTTTGTCATTGGCGTCAACAACCTGGGTTCCTGCTTCGGCTCGACCGGCCCTATGCATGTGAACCCGGATACCGGCAAGGTTTACGGTGCGCACTTTCCGGTCGTCACGGTTGAGGACTGGGTCGACGCACAGGCCCGCCTGTTGGACGCGCTCGGAATCCCGACACTCGCCGCCGTGATGGGAGGCAGTCTGGGCGGTATGCAGGCGTTGTCCTGGACGCTGCAGTATGCGTCCCGGGTGCAACATGCCGTGGTGGTTGCGAGCGCGCCGAACCTCACCGCAGAAAATATCGCCTTCAACGAAGTCGCGCGCCGGGCCATCGTTACCGACCCTGATTTCCACGGCGGCCATTTCTATGAACATGGCGTCATTCCGAAACGTGGCCTGCGTATCGCCCGGATGATTGGCCACATCACGTACCTCTCGGACGACGTGATGAACGCGAAGTTCGGAAGGCAGCTTCAAGACGCGATCGACGTGCGCTACACCACGCAGGATGTGGAGTTCCAGATCGAAAGCTACCTGCGCTATCAGGGCGACAAATTCAGTGATTACTTTGACGCCAATACTTATCTGCTGATCACGCGAGCACTCGATTACTTCGATCCCGCGCTCAAGCACGATGGCAGCCTCGCGCGCGCGTTCGCGCACGTGCAGGCGAAGGTCCTGCTGGTGAGTTTCACGACCGACTGGCGTTTCGCCCCGTCGCGCAGCCGCGAGCTGGTGAAGGCCTTGCTCGACAACCGGCGCGACGTGAGCTACGCCGAAATCGATGCGCCTCATGGCCACGATGCGTTTCTGCTGGAAGACGCTCGTTACCTGGCCGTCGTGCGCTCGTACTTCGAGCGGATCGCGGCAACAACCACAAGGGAGGGCGCATGAGCGAACGGCTGGTGGTGGAATCGATCGCACAACTTGTGCCCAAAGGCTCGCGTGTGCTCGACCTGGGCTGCGGCGATGGCGCAATGCTCGATTACCTGCAGCGCGAGCGCGGTTGTAGCGGATACGGAATTGAAATCGACGATGCCAACGTGCTTGCGTGCGTGAAACGCGGCGTCAATGTCATCCAGCTGAATCTGGACGAAGGCCTGTCGATGTTCGACGACTCATCCTTTGACGTCGTGTTGCAGGTGGACACGCTCCAGCACCTGCGCAACACCGAAACGATGCTGGTGGAAACAGCGCGCGTTGGCCGCACGGGCATCGTCGCCTTTCCCAACTTCGCCCATTGGCCCAACCGCCTGGCGGTTTTGCGTGGCCGCATGCCGGTGACCAAGCGGCTGCCCTACCAGTGGTACGACACACCCAACATCCGCGTGGGAACTTACAAGGATTTCGAAGTGCTGGCGACTCGCAATCGTCTTTCGATCCTCGATGCATTCGGGCTGGAGGAAGGACGCGAAGTGCGCTTCCTGCCGAACGCTCGCGCCAGCACGGCGGTGTTCAGGTTCGAGCGCGGCTGATCGCCGTAGTGGATCGGCACGGCTTGAGGTAGCATGACGAACATCGGGAACACAGCCTCCCGGTCTTCCGAGATAGACGGTGTCCCGTCCAAGCGCTGGCAACTTCCCTGTTGGAGTTTTCTGTGGACACCTCTATGCGATCTACCTATTCCATTTCCCCCACCGATCTGTCGAAACTGCTCGGCCGTCCGGATGCACCGTTGTTGCTCGATGTGAGGCGCGACGTGCGCTTCGATGAGAGTGACCGCATAGTTCCGGGTGCCGTGCGCTGCGCGCCCGAAGCCGTCGCGCAGCTTGCGGCGGCAGGGGCGCCCGGGCACGCTGTGGTCTATTGTGTGCACGGCCTGGAAATCGGGGAACAGGCCGCCTGCGAACTGCGTGCTGCGGGATGGAACGCACGCTTCCTGCACGGGGGTATTGAAGGCTACATCGATGATGGCCTGCCGACTTTGCGCAAGCGCCCTGATCTGGGAGTGACGGGCCGGTCGCCTTCAGTGTGGATTACCCGGTCGCGGCCGAAGATCGATCGCGTCGCCTGTCCGTGGCTCATTGCGCGGTTCATCGACCCGAAGGCCGCGTTTCACTATGTCCCGGCTGACGAGGTGTTCGAGGAGGCAAAGCGATTGCGCGCAGTGCCCTACGACATCGCGGATGCTCCCATCACGCACGATGGAGAGCGGTGCAGTTTCGACGCACTGCTCAAAGCCTTTGATCTGCGCCATCCAGCCCTTGATGCGCTCGCCACTATCGTACGAGGGGCTGATACCGATCGACTGGATCTTGCGCCGCAATCGGCCGGCCTGCTTGCGATCTCACTGGGTCTTTCGCTTTGCCACACGGACGACCATGAGATGCTGGCAGCGGCCATGCCGGTGTACGACGCACTGTACGCATGGTGCAAGGACGCCTCGAACGAGCGCCATACGTGGCAGCAACCGGCCGCTGCAGGGGCCCGCACATGAATGCAGTTCCATTCGGGCAGGCGCTTCGATTCTGGTTGCGCCTGGGCTTCATCAGCTTCGGCGGACCGGCGGGGCAGATCGCAATCATGCACAGGGAACTGGTGGAGCAAAAGCGCTGGATCTCCGAACGCCGATTCCTGCACGCGCTCAACTATTGCATGTTGTTGCCCGGCCCCGAGGCGCAGCAGCTGGCGACCTACATCGGCTGGTTAATGCATCGCACCTGGGGTGGCATCGTGGCGGGGGCGCTGTTTGTGCTGCCCTCTCTGTTCATCCTGATTGGCTTGAGCTGGGTCTATGTAACCTACGGTGACGTTGCCTGGGTTGCAGGGCTTTTCTACGGCATCAAGCCTGCTGTCGCAGCCATCGTTTTGCAGGCTGTCTGGCGTATCGGGAGCCGCACGCTCAGGCATCCGCGTCGTGTGCCGCTGCTGTGGGTGATCGCTGTTGCAAGCTTCGTCGCTGTAGCGATCCTTCGCGTGCCGTTTCCTGCGGTGGTGCTGGCGGCAGCAATCATCGGAGCTCTAGGCGGAAAATTTGTACCGATGCAGTTCGAAAGCGGGGCCGGTCATGCGGCTAGCGGAAAGCTCGAAACCGGCGCGCCGTTTGTGATCGATGACAACACGCCAACACCCGACCACGCACGGTTCAAGCCGTCGAGTCTGGCTGCGGTGGTACTGGCAGGCGCGTTGCTGTGGGTGGTGCCGATGGGGGTGCTGGTCGCTACGCGCGGCTGGAGCGACACCTTGTCGCAGATGGGCTGGTTCTTCACCAAGGCTGCGCTGCTCACGTTTGGTGGTGCGTACGCGGTGCTGCCTTATGTGTACCAGGGCGCTGTGGAGCACTTTCAATGGCTGACCGGTCCCCAGATGATCGACGGACTGGCACTGGGTGAGACGACGCCAGGTCCGCTGATCATGGTCGTCGCATTCGTCGGATTCCTGGGCGGCTGGGCGCAACAGGTATTCGGCCCTGGCATGCAATTCCTGGGCGCAGCCGTGGCCGCGATCATCGTCACGTGGTTCACTTTCCTGCCGTCGTTTCTCTTCATCCTGGCAGGCGGGCCGCTGGTGGAATCGACGCACGGCAACCTCAAATTCACTGCGCCGCTGACGGCCATCACGGCGGCGGTGGTCGGTGTGATTGCGAGCTTGGGGATTTTCTTTCTCGGACACATCGCGTGGCATCCGGTCACGGGAAAGCTGGATTTCTTCAGCCTTGCTATCGCAGCCACAGCGGCGATCGCGCTCCTGCGTTTCAAGGTGGGTGTCATGCCGGTCATTGCGGCATGTGCAGTGACGGGCCTGCTGCTGCGACTTTCAGGGCTCGCCTGAGGCGGTATGCTGGTGGCTCCGATGAGGAGGACACATGCCTCGGTTTGCCGCCAATCTTTCCATGATGTACCCGGAGCTCGACTTCCTCGAGCGGTTCGAGGCCGCTGCGCGCGATGGTTTCCGCGCGGTGGAGTTCATGTTTCCATACGCCTTTGAGGCGTCAGAGATCGCTGCCCGCCTCAAAGCAAACGGGCTGCAGCAGGTTCTTTTCAATGCGCCCCCGGGGGACGCCGACAAGGGGGAGCGCGGCATTGCCTGCCTGCCCGGCCGCGAAGCCGAATTTCGAGACGGCATCGAATCGGCCCTGCGTTATGCAGACGCCTTGAAGTGCCCCCGAATTCACGTGATGGCGGGCTTGGTGCCGGCAGGCGTGGAGCGGGCCACTGTAAGTCCCACCTATGTCGCGAACCTGAGGTGGGCTGCGCAGCAGGCCTCGAAGCAAGGCGTGGATGTGCTGATGGAGCCAATCAACACGAGGGACATCCCTGGTTTCTTTCTTAATCGACAGGATCATGCACACCAGCTCCTCGGCGAGATTGGCGCTGTCAATGCCAAGGTGCAGATGGACCTGTACCACTGCCAGATTGTCGAGGGCGATGTTGCAATGAAAATCCGCCAATACCTGCCCACGGGCAGGGTCGGGCATTTCCAGGTTGCAGGCGTCCCCGAGCGCCATGAGCCGGACATCGGCGAAGTGAACTATCCCTATCTTTTCAGGGTGATTGATGAGGTGTCGCAGCAGTGCGGCTGGGAAGGCTGGGTTGGCTGCGAATACCGTCCGGCCCGAGGCTCGCAGGCCGGGGGCACTTCGGCTGGTCTTGCCTGGCTCGAGCCCTGGCGCTAGGACGTGACTTTCAGTCTCGCAGCCCCTTGAGCGACTTTGTCATCAGAGGGCCCACCTGTGTCCTCAAGCCGGCGCGAGTGTAACGATGAAGGTGCTGCCATCGAGCACCTGCTCGACATGCGCAGCCGAAGGCCCTACCTGAGCCACGGCCCGACGCAGCTGAAGCTCGCTGCAATCGAAGCGCTTGCGCCACCAGCTCACCTCGCGGGGATCATCCAGGTCTATCAACCCCCGGTTCGCGGGGACGGTTTCGAAAACGTAAGCCATATTTTTTGTCTCCCAACAACTTGTCTTGTCTGGTCACGTTTTGAATTTAATGTGCCCCCTTGAACCAGGCTGAACGACACAGACGAAACAAGGCGTAAGCGCCCTCCTACCGCTGCGCTATGAATTTAATAGTGCTAGGCGTACTGCGGGCTGAAAACTATCCCAGTCTTGAAATCATTTCGCAGGCGCCGGCCGGCGCGCGCTCCTTCGCTCCGTTGATGAAGAACATGAAAACCTCATGCGACGAGCTCTTCGCAATCCACCCACGAGCGCCCTCGGCCCATTTGGCGATTTCCCCTGGCGGATAGCCGGTCGGGCATTGCGCACTGCTGCGCATCAACCGGACGTAGGCAAGATCGCTTTGCGAGTCCGCGATGGCCGGGAACTTATCGGAGTCGGTGTGTACCACTGTGCACCCGAAGTGGCGCGTCATTGGGAGGAACAGCGGATCGTTGAAGCTCTCATGGCGCACGTCAAGAACGTGACGCAGTTTGCGGCTGCCGAGCTGGCGCGGGAGCAACTTCAGGAACGCCTCGAAATCGGGCGCGTTGAACTGCTTGCCAGGCATGAACTGCCACACGATGGGGCCGAGCTTCTCGCCAAGTTCCGAGATGCCGCTGTTCACGAAGCGTCCGATGGATTCACCTGCCTCGGCAAGAACCCGCCGGTTGGTCGCAAACCGGTTCGCCTTCAGCGAGAAGATGAAACCGTCCGGCGTCTCTTCCCGCCATTTGGCGAACGTCGCTGGTTTGAAGGTGCTGTAGTACGTGCCGTTGACTTCGATCGCCGTAAGCTTGCGGCTGGCGTAATGCAGCTCCTTGCCGTGCGCGAGCCCCTTGGGGTAGAAATTGCTGCGCCAGGGCTCAAAGGTCCAGCCGCCCACCCCGATTCGGATGCGTTGGCGATCGTGAAGTTCAACGCGAATAGGTTGAATGGCCGAGCTGTTTTCCTTGATATCCATGCCGGTCACCCCTGCGACAAAGGTTGCACTCTAGCGCCTTGCGTCGACCCGGCGTACAGTGGCAGATTGCCTCCAGACACAACACGGACACCCATGAACGCACCGCTGCACCGCGAGATCCCCGCAGGCCTGCTCGACCCTGCCGCCGCCCTGGCCCACACCACGGCCAAATGGGATGGCGATATCGTTCGCCAGCTCACCGAATACATCGCTATTCCTGCCAAGTCGCCAGGCTTTGACAAGGACTGGGCGGCCCACGGCTACCTCGAGACCGTGATGCGCAATGCCGCAGCATGGGTCGAGGTCCAAAAGGTAGAAGGCCTCACGCTTGAGGTGGTGCGGCTGGAGGGACGCACGCCCGTCCTCTTCTTTGAAATCCCGGCAACAAAGGCAGGCAGCACCGAGACGGTGTTGATGTACGGTCACCTCGACAAGCAACCCGAATTCAGCGGCTGGCGCAACGATCTGGGCCCGTGGACACCCAAGTACGAGGACGGCAAGCTCTACGGGCGCGGCAGCGCGGACGACGGCTATGCGGTGTACGCAAGCATTGCAGCCGTGCAGGCGCTCAAGGCGCAGAACGTGCCTCATCCGCGCATCGTCGGCCTGGTCGAAACCTGCGAGGAATCGGGCTCCTACGACCTGTTGCCGTACGTTGATGCGCTGCGGCCACGCCTGGGCGAGGTGTCGCTGGTGATCTGCCTCGATTCGGGCGCCGGCAACTACGACCAACTGTGGCTCACAACCTCGCTGCGCGGCATGGCCAGTGGCACCCTGAAAGTGGAAATCCTGACGGAAGGCGTCCACTCGGGTGACGCATCGGGGTTGGTGCCGTCGAGCTTCCGGATCATGCGGCAGGTGCTGGACCGCCTGGAGGACAGCAAAACCGGGCGCCTCTTGCCCGCGAGCTTTCATTGCGAAGTGCCAGCGGACCGCCTCGTCCAGGCCAGAGCAACGGCTGCCATCCTCGGCGATGAGGTTTACAAACGGTTCCCCTGGGCGCATTACGACTGCGGAGGTTCCACCGCGTTTGCCTTGCCCACGACCACCGATCCGGTGCAGGCCCTGGTTAATCGCACGTGGACGCCTACGTTGTCGGTGACGGGTGCGGAAGGCTTCCCGTCCCTGCAGGATGCCGGCAATGTGCTGCGCCCCTACACGGCGTTCAAGCTGTCGCTGCGCCTGCCGCCGCTGGTGGATGCAGCGCAAGCCGTCCAGGAACTCAAGACCTTGCTCGAAGACAACGCGCCGTACCAGGCGAAGGTCACGTTCGAATCGAACGGCGGCGCAACCGGATGGAACGCTCCATCGACGGCCAGCTGGTTCCAGAACGCGCTTGACCAGGCATCGCAAGCCCACTTCGGGGCGCCGTGCGGGTTCATCGGCCAGGGCGGAACGATTCCCCTGATGAGCATGCTCAGCAAGGGATTCCCCAAGGCGCAGATGATGGTGTGCGGTGTGCTTGGCCCCAAGAGCAATGCCCACGGGCCCAACGAATTCCTTCACGTGCCCTACGCCCGCAAGCTGACAGCAGCAGTGGCAGAAGTGATTGCGCAAATGCCGTAGGGGCAAACACGAAATTGGCGCCGCGCCGTTGTGTGAACTACTTCACAGGTCACTTGTGACCCCTTGCCAGTTTGGGCGCTTGCGTCGCTTCGGCCCTACCGCTGATCGAAAATCGTGTTGCGCGGCTCATCAAGGCGGCCCATCATCCGCTGCATATGAGCACCGCCCTGCGCAGCGAATCGACGCTCTCGACATTCACCGCGACGAACGGCGACAACCTCGCCGTCCAGGACTGGCCGCTGCCCGACGGCATGAGCCTGCGCGGCGTGGTGGTGGTGGTGCATGGTCTGGGTGAGCACGCCGGCCGGTATGACGCATTCGCGCGGCGCTTGAACGAGTGGGGATTCGCCGTCCGTGGCTACGACCAGTATGGCCACGGCGAATCGGATGGCGTGCGGGGTGGCCTGCCCGTGCCGGACCGGCTCACCACCGACCTGGCCGACGTGATCGACAGCACCCGGCTACGGATCGAAGACACCGTGCCGGTGATCGTGTTCGGCCACAGTATGGGCGCGATAGTGGCGGCGTACACCCTGGCGCCCGGCACGCTGCCCGTTCAGGGGCTCGTGATGTCGTCGCCGGCGCTCGATCCTGGCCTTTCAAGGTTTCAGAAACTGCTTTTGGCAGTGGTCCCGAAGCTCGCGCCCAACCTTACGCTTGGCAACGGACTGGAAGTCGACCTGATCTCGCACGACCCCGATGTGGTGGACGCCTATAGACGAGATCCGCTGGTGCACGATCGGATCTCGGCAGGGCTGGGACTGTTTATTGCGCAGACCGGCGAGGCCCTGATCGCCCGCGCCCCGAAGTGGAAGGTGCCGACCCTCCTGATGTACGCAGGCGCGGACAACCTGGTGAATCCCGACGGTAGTCGGGCTTTTGCTGCCGCAGCACCCGCATCCACCGTCACCCATCATTGCTTTGAAGATCTGTTCCACGAAATCTTCAACGAGCTCGACAACGAGCCGGTCTACGACATGCTCAAGCAGTGGATCGACGACCGTTTCTGAGACGCAGCGCCATCCACACCGAAGAGGAGTTGGCGAAGATCTATGCAGGTCAGCGCAAAGTGGAGAGCATGAGGGCGGCCAGCAGCGCGAGCGGCGCCGTCTCGGCGCGCAACACCCGCAGGCCCAGTGTCACCGGGGCAAAATCGCGTGCCAGCGCCTCTTCTTCCTCGCGGGATGTCAGCCCTCCCTCCGGGCCGGAAAGGACAAGCAGAGAATGCTGGGTGCCGGCGACATCAGCTGCAGCCAGGGTCTTCGCCGAAAGCGACAGAACCACACGAGCCTGTGCAACCGGGGGCTGCCCCAGCCAGCGTGAGAACTCGCTGATGGCAAACACTTCCGGGACACGATTGCGGCCGCATTGCTCGCACGCGGCCACCGCGATCGATTGCCAGTGAGCCTGCTTCTTCTGCGCGCGCTCGCCAGATAACTTCAGCACAGTGCGCTCGGTAACGAGGGGCTGAATACTCGCAACTCCGAGCTCGGTCGCTTTCTCGATCAGCCAATCCATGCGCTCGTTGGCGGGCATGCCCAGAGCCAGGTGAATCGCGCGCGGCGCTTCGCGTTCAGTCGTCTCGTGCTCACCGATCTGCACGCGCACGTTGCTGCGTCCCATCTGTTCGACCACGGCTTCGTATTCGCCGCCCTGGCCGTTGAAAATCGTGATGACGCTCCCTGGCTGCAGCCTGAGCACTTGTACGTGCCGCGCGGCACCTTCCGGCAGATCCACACTCTCGCCCGACACAAGCGGCAAGTCGCAATAAAAGCGCGGCATCGGCTGCGGCCTACACCCGCCCGAAGGCGTAACCGCTCCGCACGTCCATGCCCTCGATCTCCTCGAGCAGCTTCGCAAACGGTCCGAGTTCGCGATACCGGTTCGCGGCCGCCAGGATATAGCCAATGAAGCGAGACGCGTCGGCCAGGTAGCGCGGCTTGCCGTCGCGCAGTGTGAGGCGGGCGAAGATGCCTGCCACCTTCAGGTGCCGCTGGAGCCCCATCCACTCCACGGCGCGATAGAACTCGCCGAAATCAGGACTCACGGGCAGGCCTGCCTTTTGCGCCCTCTGCCAGTAGCGCACCGTGATGTCGAGCACGAATTCTTCATCCCAGCTGATGAAGGCGTCGCGCATCAGGCATGCGATGTCGTACGTGATGGGACCGTACACGGCGTCCTGGAAATCAAGCACGCCCAGTCGGTGCTCGGCTGCATCGGCGGGGATCATCAGGTTGCGCGGCATGAAGTCGCGGTGCACGTAAACCGGGGGCGACGCCAGGTTGGAGCGAACGATCTTGTCGAACGCCCCGTCTAATGTTTCGCGCTGCGATGGAGTCAGCGTGACGCCCTTGTGCTTTTCGAGGTACCAGTCGGGAAAAAGCGCGAGCTCTCGTCGAAGCAGCGCCTCGTCATAGGGCGGCAACACGTCTGGCGTTGACGCCGCCTGCCACATCACAAGCGCATCGACCGCCCGCAAGAAGATCTGCTGGTTCACCGGCGGGTCGTCGGGATTCAGGACCTCGATCATGGTTTGCGTGCCGAGGTCTTCCAGCAACAAAAACCCATGCGCCTTGTTCCACTCGAGCACGCGCGGTGCGTTCAGCCCGGCGTCCAGCAGCAGCTGCCCCACCTTCACAAAGGGCCGGCTGTCTTCCTTGTCCGGCGGCGCATCCATGATGATGCGGCTGGGCGCTCCGGGGGCGGCGCAATCGACGCGCAGGTAGCGACGAAAGCTCGCATCGGCCGAGGCCAGACGCACACTGCCGGCACCCAGTTGTTGCGGGGCCGCGATACCATGCAGCCAATGTTCAAAGGCGGCCGCGCGCGCAGGATCGGGCCAGTTGACCGCATTGCTTCCTGCGGCCGGGATGTGAATGGGTTCGCTCATGGATAATCCATTCTACAAATCCACTCCCGCCGGCCGGCTCCGCCCCTTCGGGAACCACATGTCACTGAAGTACGACTTGAAACACAAGGCGTTTCGCGCCCGCTTTGCACTGACGCCTGTTGCCCTGGTCGCAGGCGCACTTTTTCATGGCGGTTCGGCCATTGCGCAGGCCGCGCAGGACGCTGTCGTGCTTAAACCGACGCCGCAGCTGAAGGAAGAGATTCCGGCCGAGGTGCGGGAACAGCTTCCCACCTTCCTGTTTGGTCACCGGATCACGGGGCGGCCCGATCTGGAAACCTCTGTCGAAGGTGAAGCGGAAATGCGTCGGGGTAGCACCGTGATCCGCGCCGACCGCCTCGAGTACTCCCAGCCCGATGATTTGGCCAAGGCCAGGGGCAACGTGCGTATCAATCGCGCAGGCGACGTGTTCGAAGGCCCCGAGCTTCAACTGAAAGTCGATTCCTTCGAGGGCTTCTTCCTGGAGCCGAAGTACCGGTTCCTTCAGAACGATGCCTATGGGCAGGCTGATCGCGTCGATTTCATCGACGAAAAACGGGCGATCATCCGCAACGCCACCTATACAACCTGCCAGCGCCACCCCGGTCCCAGCTGGATGCCCGACTGGATCCTGCGCGCCGCAAGTATTCGCATCGACAACGAGGAAGAGGTCGGCCAGGCCACCAATGCTGTGCTGAGCTTCATGGGCCTTCCGATCCTACCGGTGCCACAGCTGAGCTTTCCGTTGTCCGAAAAGCGCAAGTCAGGCGTGCTGCCGCCCACCATCGGTCTGGACAACCTCAACGGCGTCGAACTCACTGTGCCTTACTACTGGAACATTGCGCCCAACCGGGATGCGACGTTCTTCCCCACGCTGATGACCAAACGAGGCGTGGACCTGGGTGGCGAGTTCCGATACATGGAAGAGGGCTACGAAGGCAAGGTCAGGGCCAACTTCATGCCGTCGGACCGCCTGCGGGACGACCACCGCTGGGGGTACTCTGCCCGTCATGACGGCACCATCCCGACGGCGCTCGGGCCGGTGGGAGTGGCCATCAACCTGAATCGCGTCAGCGACGACAACTACTGGCGCGACTTTTCGCGCACGACTTCATCGCTCACGCAGCGGCTGCTGTCCAACGACGCGGGGCTATCCTGGAACTACGGCGACTTCTATTTCGGCGCTCGTGCGTTGAAGTGGCAGACGCTGCAGGACGTGGCTTCGCCGATCATTCCCCCATACGACCGCCTGCCGCAGCTAGTCAGCCGCTATTCACGAAGTAACCTCATCGGCGGCCTTGCGTTTTCGGCGGAGGCGGACTACTCGAAGTTTGTTTCCGACCGTGTGCTCAACGGGCAACCCAATGCCCAGCGCAGCTACGCGCTGGCCCAGGTGAGCCGTACCTGGCAGGCACCCGGCTGGTTTGTCGTGCCCAAGATGCAGTTGCATTCGACGCAGTACAAATTCGATGCCCCGCTGGTGAATGGGCAAACTTCGGCGAGCCGGACAGTTCCCACGCTCAGCCTGGACAGCGGCCTGATTTTCGAGCGCGACGCCACGTACTTCGGGCGCAATTTTCGTCAGACCCTGGAGCCGCGCGCGTTCTATGTTTACACGCCCTATCGCGACCAGAGCAAGCTGCCCAATTACGACTCGGGTTACAACGACTTCAACTTCGCGACGATCTACACAGAGAACGCATTTGGCGGTAACGACCGCATCTCGGATAACAACCTGCTGACACTCGGGGCCAGCACCCGCCTGCTCGATCCCGATACAGGCGCTGAAGCGGCCCGGTTCAGCGTGGCCCAGCGTTTCCGTTTCAAGGATCAACTGGTGACCTTGCCAGGCGCAGCACCGGTCAGCGAGCGCCTGTCAGATGTGCTTTTTGGCGCGACGATCAACTGGTCGCCCAAGTGGAGCATCGACTCGACCTTCCAGTACAACCCCAAGACTTCGCGGTCGATCCGCTCCACCATTGGTGGTCGATACAGCCCCAGCAACTACCATGTGATCAGCGCTGCCTATCGTCTCCAGCGCGGTTCGAGCGAGCAGATCGACATCGGCTGGCAGTGGCCCCTGAATGATTTGTGGGGCGACAAAGGCAAGGATCTGGGCGTCGGGCGTGGCGAAGGCGAAGGCCGCTGGTACAGCGTCGGACGCCTGAATGTGAGCTTGAAGGACAAACGGCTGGTCGATGCGGTCGTCGGGTTGGAATACGACGCCGGTTGCTGGTTGGGCCGCGTGGTCTTCGAGCGGCTGCAGAGCAGCACGAATACATCCAACAAGCGGGTGCTCTTCCAGCTCGAATTCGTGGGCTTCACACGATTGGGGTCCAATGCCCTGCAGACCCTGAAAGAGAACATTCCGCGCTACCAGTTCCTGCGTGAGCAGGTGACGACGCCCAGCCGCTTCAGTAATTACGAGTGACACGAGTGACCATCATGAAAATTCGCGCCTTCACCCTGTCGATCGTTTGCACTGTGCAGCTTGCTGCCTGGCCGCTCGCGGTCAGCGCGCAGGGTCTACGACCGGGGCCCGCCGCTGCGCCGCGTGGGGCGCCACGCGTCATCGACAGCACGCCGCGCCCGGCAGACTACATCGTCGCCATCGTGAATTCCGAACCGGTGACGAACAACGAAGTCCGGTCGCGCATGGCCCGTTTCGAGGAGCAACTCGCCGCCCAGAACCAGCCCATACCGCCTCGTCCCGAGTTCATGCGCCAGGTGCTGGAGCGCCTGATCAGCGAAAAGGCCCAGATCCAGTTCGCGCGAGAGTCGGGCATCAAGATCGAAGAAGCGACCGTTGACCAGGCGGAGCTCAACGTTGCGCGCTCCAACCAGATGGACGTTGCGCAGCTGCGCCGACAGTTGAACGCAGATGGCATGCCGGTCAATCTGTTTCGCGAAGAGTTGCGCAATCAGCTCCTGCTCAATCGCCTGCGTGAGCGCGAGGTTGAGCCGAGGGTTCGGGTGACCGACCTGGAGCTCGATACGTTCATCCGGGAGCAGCAGGACCGCACCGATATCGGCACCCAGGAAATCAACCTCGGCCATATTTTGGTTGCAGTGCCTCCGACCGCCAATGACGCCCAGGTAGCCGCATTGCGCGACAAGGCC
Organism: Ramlibacter sp.; assembly: GCA_046597415.1. Lineage (GTDB taxonomy): Bacteria > Pseudomonadota > Gammaproteobacteria > Burkholderiales > Burkholderiaceae_C > Ramlibacter. The sequence goes on along the minus strand of JBKJKT010000185.1, from coordinate 6,123 downwards.
TTACGGGTTCAGGCGCGCGCCAAAGCTGGCGAAGATTTTGCGAAGCTGGCCCGCGAGAATTCAGATGCTGCCGGTGCGGCTACCAATGGCGGCATCGTCGGACGCCGCCCAGCCGATCGGTACCCGCCGCTGTTTCTGCAGGCCATCGTGAACCTGAACGAGGGTGGCGTCAGCGAATTGATCCGTTCAAATGCGGGCTTCCACCTGGTGAAGGTCATCGAAAAACGTCGGCTGAGCACGATGCCGGGCGCGACTGTCGAACAAACGCACGCGCGCCACATCCTGCTGCGGCCCACGGCGCAGATGACCGAGGCGGGTGCCGTGGCGCGGCTGGCAGATTTCAAGCGCCGGGTTGAGGCGGGTCAGGCCGACTTTGCCGCACTCGCACGTGAGTTTTCGCAGGATGCGAGCAATCGCAATGGTGGTGACCTGGGATGGGCCAATCCCGGATCGTTTGTTCCGGAGTTCGAGGAAGCGCTGAACGGCCTCGCGCCAGGGCAGATTGCTGATCCTCTGATTTCTCGCTTCGGTGTGCATCTTGTCCAATTGCTGGAACGTCGCCAGGCCAGCCTGTCGCAGCGCGAGCAACGCGATATGGTGCGCAACGTGCTGCGCGAAAAGAAGCTCGACGAGGTGTACGTCAGGTTTGTGCAGGACGTGCGCGGGCGAGCATTTGTCGAGTACCGCGATCCGCCGCAATAAGCGGCAGGTGCGCCGTTGAAACACATTCCGCGAAAGCGTTTCGGGCAGCACTTTCTGTCTGACAGCGGGATCATCGATGCGATTGTTCGCGCGATCGGACCCCATTCCGGCGAGGCGATGGTGGAGATCGGGCCCGGGCTGGCAGCACTCACGCAACCACTGGTTGAACGCCTGGGGCACCTCACGGTCATTGAACTCGACCGCGATCTCGCAGCGCGTTTGCGTGCGCATCCCCAGCTCACTGTCGTCGAGTCAGACGTGCTCAAAGTCAACATCGCTGAGCTGGCTGCGACCATGGGCGCTGACAAGCTGCGCATTGTTGGCAATCTGCCCTACAACATCTCCACTCCGATCCTTTTTCACCTGCTTGCGCATGTGGAGCACATTGCAGACCAGCACTTCATGCTTCAAAAGGAAGTGATTGATCGCATGGTGGCAGCGCCGGCCACGAGTGACTATGGACGTCTCTCAGTGATGCTGCAGTGGCGTTATGAAATGGAGAATGTTCTCTTTGTGCCTCCGGAGTCCTTCGAGCCGCCGCCGCGCGTGGACAGCGCCGTGGTGCGCATGATTCCCCGAAATGTTCCGGTCGATGTACAGGAGAGCCTCCTGTCCGAGATCGTGCAGGTCGCGTTCAGTCAGCGGCGCAAAATCCTGCGCAACACGCTCGGCCGGTGGCTTGAAGACCACCGATTCACAGGAGATTTTGATGTGAAACGTCGTGCCGAGGAGGTCCCGGTGGACGAGTACCTTGCAGTGGCAAGCGCCATTGCAAAGGCCCGCCACTAAAGACGGGCCTTGATCTCGCGAACGTCCAGTCGAGCAGGGCATGACGCCCCGCGCTGGACGATCAGGCTGCTGCCAGCCAATAACCCGCGTTGAACGGGCTGCTCATTCGCAGCGCCAGCGGAGATACATCGACCAGCTTGTCGGTCGGCATCTTCTCGCCGGTTTCGGTGGTAGGTGCCACCGATGTGGGTACTTCGGCACCCGGGGCCTCATTCGCCCGTTCTGCTTGGCTATTTTGCGCAGAACGGGCTACAGAAAAGAATAGAAGCACCTGAACGGTATTTTCCGTTCGGCCCAGTAGTCTGCTGTGTCCCGGAAGATGTCGAGCAGTTGCTCGCGGGCTTCCTTGTCGAACTTGGCGTTGGCCGGAATCTGCTCCAGGACCACGATAAAGCCGGGCTGTGGGCCCGATTTATGCACGGGGTCCGTCATGCAGTCGTACAGCGCATCGAAGTTCTTGCCGAAATGCACCGGCAGCATGAATTGCTGCGCGATGAGATCCAGCACGTCCTGCTTGCTCTGCGCGTTGGCCAGGTTGGCGTACAGGAAATGCTGGCCCAGCGCACGCGCCGTATCCTGCAGGTCCTGCACCCTGAATGCACGAATGGACTGGACGATGTTCGTCCGTACGCCCTTCAGCGCGTTCTCGGGTGTTTCCCGACGAAGTGGGGTATCCATCTTCGCGTCTCTTTCCATAGTCACAAAATCGTCCCGCTTCATTTTGGGGTGTCACTCCACGATCATTCGAAAATTGGCGTAGTGGTCAGCGGTGTAAAAACAGGCCTGGGGTGCCCTTTCAGGGCCTCCACAGACGATTCGGCGGGCGCCCCGGTTCCGCGATCCTGGGGTAGCTACGGTGTATTCGCGGTAGAACCCGCGCCGGGCTGTCGGAAGCAGTCGCTCCCTGTTGCCGAACACCGAACCATCCTTCTCATACGGAAACGGCCCGCCCTGGCGGATCAGTTCATAGGTCTCACGTCCTTGCCTCGGCAGTTGGGCAACAGAAACTGTCGCCCCTATGCCGGGACCAGGGTCATCCCGGAAGCTCCTGACTTCTACTGCTTGGCCAGCCAGTGCGGCCGCCAACAACATGCTAGTGAGCGCAAACTTGACGGCCGCGAAGCGAGCCATGAGCGGACCTTCTTGGGGGTGACCTTCGGGGCGGTTTTCCGGATTCGGAGCGCTTTACAGCGCTCGGGGTAAACCCGGGAAATTCAGGCGTGAGTGTGACGTATCCACGACAAAAAGGCAAGCGAATGCCCAAACTTTGGGCAGCCGCCAAGGCTATTGCGATCTTTCAAGCTGGCTGATAAGTTAGTGCCAGCTATTTGCGCAGGTCTTATCTCGCCGCGTTCGCATCGGCAACAGTCAGCGCGGTCATATTCACGATGCGGCGAACGGTGGTGCTTGCTGTGAGAATATGCACAGGCTTGGCGGCACCCAAGAGTACCGGGCCGATCGCGATATTGCCTCCGGCCGCCGTTTTGAGCAGGTTGTAGGAAATGTTGGCAGCGTCGATGTTCGGCAGCACCAGCAGATTGGCGTCTCCGTACAAGGTGCTGTGCGGCATGATCTGGTGTCGGGCAGCGCCATCAAGCGCTATGTCGCCGTGCATTTCGCCGTCCACTTCCAGCCAAGGCGCCGACTCGCGCAGCAATTCAAGCGTCTCGCGCATCTTCAAGGCGCTGGGCTGGTTGCTTGAACCAAAGTTCGAATGGGACAAAAGTGCTGCCTTGGGCTTGATGCCGAAGCGCATCATTTCCTCGGCCGCCATCACCGTGATTTCTGCGAGTTGCACCGCAGTCGGATCGTAGTTGACATGCGTGTCGACAAGAAAGACCTGCCGATTCGGCAGCATGAGACCGTTCATGCAGGCATAGGTGCAGACGCCCTCCCGCTTGCCGATCACCTGGTCGATGTATTGCAAGTGCATGGCTGTCGTGCCCCAGGTGCCGACGATCATGCCGTCGACCTCATCCTTGTGCAGCAGCATGGCGCCGATGAGCGACAGCCGCCGGCGCATTTCGATCTTGGCCATCTGGGCGGTCACGCCCTTCCGCTGCGTCATGCGATGGTAGGTCTGCCAGAAGTCGCGATATCGATGGTCCTGCTCGACGTTGACGATGTCGTAGTCGAGCTCTTCCTTCAATCGCAGTCCGAATTTCTCGATCCGTTGCGCAATGATCGCGGGCCGACCGATAAACGTGGGCCGGGCGATGCCCTCGTCGACCACGATCTGCGCCGCACGCAGCACACGCTCTTCTTCACCCTCGCAAAATGCGACGCGCTTTTTGGCGGCTGCCTTGGCCATCGCGAAGATCGGCTTCATCGTCGTGCCCGACGCGTACACAAAGCTTTGCAGCCGTTCGCGATAAGCGTCCAAGTCTTGCACGGGCCTCAGCGCCACACCGCTGTCCGCAGCCGCCTTGGCTACGGCTGGCGCGATCTTCATCATCAGGCGCGGATCGAACGGCTTGGGGATCAGGTATTCAGGACCGAAAGCAAGTTGCTGGCCCGCGTAGGCCGCAGCAACCACTTCACTTTGCTCTGCCTGCGCAAGCTCGGCGATGGCGTGCACCGCCGCGATTTCCATCTCCACCGTGATCGTCGTTGCCCCGGAGTCGAGCGCACCGCGGAAAATGTAGGGAAAGCACAGGACGTTGTTGACCTGGTTCGGGTAATCCGTGCGACCGGTGGCGATGATGCAGTCCGGACGCACCGCCTTGGCCTCATGAGGATCGATTTCCGGGTTTGGGTTGGCAAGCGCGAGGATCAGCGGGCTCGCAGCCATCTTCTTGACCATCTCGGGCTTCAACACACCGCTGGCCGACAGCCCCAGGAAAATATCTGCGCCTTCAATGATTTCAGAGAGCGTCCGTGCATCGGTCTTGCGCGCAAATGGCAGCTTGTCTTCGTCCATCAACTCCTTGCGGCCCTCGTAGACCACGCCGGCGAGGTCAGTGGCGAAGATGTTCTCGACCGGCATACCCAGCTTGACCAGCAGGTTCAGGCACGCAAGCGCCGCAGCGCCGGCGCCGGACGTGACGAGCTTGACGCTCCGGATGTCCTTGCCCACCACCTTGAGGCCGTTCAGGATGGCCGCGCCGACGCAGATGGCGGTGCCATGCTGATCGTCGTGAAAAACCGGGATGTTCATGCGGGCGCGCAGCTTGCGTTCCACATAGAAGCAATCGGGCGCCTTGATGTCTTCGAGGTTGATGCCACCAAAGGTGGGTTCCAGCGAAGCGATGATGTCAACCAGCTTGTCGAGGTCGTGCTTTTCGTTGATTTCGATGTCGAAGACGTCGATGCCTGCGAATTTCTTGAACAGGACGCCCTTGCCTTCCATCACGGGTTTGGCCGCCAATGGGCCGATATCGCCCAGTCCAAGCACGGCAGTGCCGTTGGTGATCACGGCAACCAGGTTGCCCCGTGCGGTGTACCTGAAAGCGTTGTTCGGGTCCTTGACGATCTCCTCGCATGGCGCGGCAACGCCGGGCGAATAGGCGAGCGCCAGATCGTGCTGGTTGATTAGCTGCTTGGTCGCGTGGATGGCGACCTTGCCCGGGGTGGGGAACTCGTGATATTCGAGCGCAGCCTGGCGCAGTTCGAGGCGCTTCTCGATTGAATGGGCGTCGTCTTTGGACATATTTTCGTTGTCTCCTTGTGGCGCAGCTTATGCCTGCGCCGCTTTGTAGGGAGTGCGATTGTAGTTCTCCAAGGGGAAAACCCTAGTACGCTATTTCGCGTATCGACTGCGCATGTGTTTTGACTGAAACCGCGCCTATCCGTGTCACATCGGTGCGCCCGCGTTGCAACAGAAATTGACACAGGAGCTAGCCATACCCCGCAGGTTTCATCCGCCGACGCGGACCCACGCGACCGGGCGCACCGCCTGCGTGGGACAACGGTTGTCTTGTCACCCGGGTCGAGGTGGCGCGCCACGGCCATGCGATGGCGATATCATCGGGCCGCCATGCAACTCGCTTGACGCCGGCGCTAGCCCTGCATCAGAGCTTCGATCTCGTCAGCCTTGACTGGGACCTCGCGCGAGATCAGTTCGCACCCGGAATCGGTAACGATCGCATCGTCCTCGATGCGAATGCCGATGTTGTGGATCTGCTCGGGCACGCCTTCGCCGGGGCGCACGTAGATGCCCGGTTCGATGGTGAGCACCATGCCGGGTTTCAGGACGCGGCTCGGCCGGTTCCGGATGATCTCGCCCGACAGCGGGTCCGTGCGCTCGCTGACCTCGCTAACTTCGCTCATCTCGCCTCCCCCCGATGGCTCGACGTAGCTGCCGCAGTCGTGCACGTCCATGCCGAGCCAGTGCCCGGTGCGATGCATGTAGAACGGAAAGTACGCACGCTTTTCGATCACGTCTTCCAGGGTGCCGACCTTGTTGCTGTCCAGCAGGCCGACATCGAGCATTCCCTGTGCAAGCACTTTTACGCTCGCATCGTGGGGATCGTTGAATCGCGCGCCCGCCTTGGTGGCCGCGACGGCGGCTTCCTGCGAGGCCCGCACGATGTCGTACAGCGTGCGCTGGGGACCGGTGAATTTTACATTGGCTGGAAAGGTGCTGGTGATGTCGCTCGCATAGCTGTCGAGTTCGCAGCCCGCGTCGATCAG
>JBKJKT010000070.1:0-5651 GCA_046597415.1 Ramlibacter sp. | reverse complement strand
TTCTTGTGGGTGCCGAGCCAGACGAAGCGACATTGACGCGTGTCGATGTCGGGCTGATAGGTCTCGGCGTACTTGGTGCGGATGCGGCTGTTGAGGCCGTCGCACGCGATGATCAGGTCGGCGTCGGGATACTCTTCATCGCCTTTCACATCGGTCTCGAACATAAGCTTGACGCCCAGTTCTTCGCAGCGCTTCTGCAGGATGTTGAGCAGCCGCTTGCGTCCGATGCCGCAGAAACCGTGACCGCCCGACACCGCCTTGTGTCCCCGGATATTGACCTCGATATCGTCCCAGTGATTGAAAGCGCCCAGGATTTCGCTGGCGGTCTGCGGGTCTGCCGCCTGGAGGTTGCCAAGGGTCTGGTCGGAGAAGACCACGCCCCAGCCGAAGGTGTCGTAGGGCTTGTTGCGCTCGACCACTGTGATGTCGTGCGCCGGGTCCTGCTTTTTCATCAGCAGTGCGAAGTACAGACCCGAGGGGCCGCCGCCAATGCACACGATCTTCATAAATACTCCATGTCTGGATTATTTAAGTTTAAAGCAATTAAGCGAGCTCCTCAAAGGAAAAAAGGCGGGGAATACCCCGCCTTTTCAGTTGCCGATGTTTGGTCTGAGGTATTTGTCGGGGTCCTTCGGCGCCCTGGTCACCACGTCCAGCCCCCGGAAGGCTGCCTCCACAAGTGCGAATCCCGTGGGCTGGAGCAGCGGTTTATGCGGAGTGCTCTGCGGAATAGGTAAATTGGCCAGTCCGAGTTCCGCATCTGACGGAGAGCGCTCCAACGTTTTAGCCTCAGCTTCATTGGGCGACATGCCTGGCATCCCATAGTTCTGGACGCCAACGGAACCGTTGTTATTGACCGTGCTCACGAGTTACCCCTTCTTTCCTGATTGCAAGCGAATGCGTTCAATCGCACTCATCGCACTGTCTTGTAGTTTGCGGTATTGCTCGTCGTCCCGCCCCAGTTCGAACGCCCTGTCGAAGTGTTCGATGGCTTCCGCGCCCCGGTTCATCCCGGCCATGCACTCGGCCAGCCGGTACATCGGGAGCGCTGATTCACCGTTACGCATCGCGTGCTGGTAGAACGTGGCTGCCACGTTGAACACGCCCAGCCGCTGGAACGCACGGCCAGTCAGAAAGTAAAAGCGGGCATCGAAGGTGGTGTTGATCGCCAGCGACATGGCCAGCGGTGCGGCTTGCAGGAAGTTGCCCTCATCGCACAGCATCTGGGCCACGATATACATCCGCTCGTGCTCATCGCCCGGCGGAGCCTCGGAAGGGGTTCCGAGCGTGCCGTTGGCCTCCTGCGCGCGCAGGGTTTCGAGCGCGCCTTCAATCAGGTCTGCAACGGCCGGGTCGCGGCCTGAGCCGGGCAATCGATCTGGCGGTGGGAGATCAGAAAACATGCTGCGTCGAGGCGGATTGGAGGGTTGCCATTGCGGGTTCATGTCACTGGGTAACGGGCTGACTGATTTGGTTCCACGTCTGCCTCGCGTGACCTGAAAAACCCAACCCGTTTGTACTACATCTGGCGCAAGTTCACGCGACTGCCGGAACTTGCGCACTGGCATGGGCCAGCCGCATGACTTCGAGCGGATGCACATCGCGCAATTTGTGATCGCTCCATACCTGCCGCCACCTGCGCGCGCCGGCAAGTCCATTGCGCAGACCGAGCATGTGCCGCGCGATCGAACTCCATGCGGTACCGTGCGCTTGCGCCTCCCGGACCATGTACTCGCACATCTGCTCTTCGATGTGTTCGCGAGTCAGGGTTGAGGGGGCGTCGGCGTAGAACTGCTCGTCCCATTCGGCCAGCCACCACGGGTTGTGATACGCCTCGCGCCCGATCATCACGCCGTCGACTTGGCCGAGATGTTCGTGGACCTGCGCGGTGGTCTTGATGCCTCCATTCACCGCGATGGTGAGGTGGGGAAACTCAGTCTTGAGACGCTGCGCAAAGTCGTAGCGAAGCGGTGGAAGCTCACGGTTTTCTTTTGGGGACAGGCCCCTGAGCCAGGCGTTGCGCGCATGGATCAGGAATACCTCGCAGCCTGCGTCTGCCAATGTTCCAACGAAGTCGCGAACGAACTCATAGCTCTCGATCCGGTCGATGCCGACACGATGCTTCACCGTCACAGGAATCGAAACGGCATCGCGCATCGCCTTCACGCAATCAGCGACCAGTTTCGGCTCGGCCATGAGACACGCACCGAACGAGCCGCGCTGCACGCGCTCGGAGGGGCATCCACAGTTGAGGTTGATCTCGTCGTAGCCCCATTCTTCGCCAACGCGGGCGCAGCGCGCCAGGTCGCCGGGCTCGCTGCCGCCCAACTGCAACGCAAGCGGATGCTCTTCGGGGTTAAACACGAGATGCCTCGGAATGTCGCCATGAATGAGCGCGCCCGTGGTCACCATCTCGCTATAGAGGCGCGCATGCCGGGTCAGCAGCCGATGGAAGAAGCGGCAATGGCGATCAGTCCAGTCCATCATCGGAGCGACGGACATGCGCCATTGCGTAAGCTGTTGATTCATAACACGATTATTAAATCGTCCAATTCAGAAAACAGGCCATGTGCAAATATAAGTGCACCCGACGGGCACAAACTGAATCTGCGGGCCAATAGGCGGTGCACGACTGGACGCAGACAGACTGCACACGGAACACTGCACACGGATTGCGTTGATGAAGTGCTTGCGAATCTTCCGGCGCCACGGCTTCAACCAGGCAGCGGTCGTCGGCAGCGTCGCCGCCACAAGCGCCGCGCCACGCCAAGCCACGCGACGCCTGATCGTGAGCTGAACGAACCGGGCTGGCCTTCGCTCACGACCGTTGAACAAGCCAGTGTTCTACTTCACCCGTGGCGCAGCCAAGCCGTCATCGCAAGCGCGAAGATGCCCCGCGCGCAGCGCCTCAACCGCATTGACCACCGCTCGCGCTACATTGCGCACCTCCTCCTGCACCGCCGTATCCCTGTCCAGCGTCTCATGGCTGTCGGCGTAGCTGTCGTAGTAGCCTATGAACCGGTCCAGCCGCGCCTGTCTGCCGGCATCGATGAGCCCCATCCAGTCCAACCAGTCGCACAACGATCTGCGCACCCCTTCGATGCCGGCCACATCGCCATGCACCACAACGCCGTACGCACGGCCCGCCAGGTGCTTGGGATAATTCCAGCCCTTGCGCTCGATTTCTTTCGCTTCCAGAGCCTTCTTGCCGTGCGTGCTCGTGGGGTCGGGGTTGCCGCCGTCGGCGCAGACGAGCCGGTCCATCATCAGTTTGAGCGGGCTGGTCACCTGGTACCAATACACGGGCGTCATGAGGATGACGCCGTGCGCCGACACCCATCGCTCGTAGATTTCGTTCATCCAGTCGCCGGTCTGGCGCGTCGCGTGGTTGGGGTAACAGCTGCACGGCCAATGGCACAGCGGCATGGCGGTAGAAACGCAGCCCTTGCACGGGTGGATGTGGCGGTCGTAGTCAGAGGTGAGCAGGCTCAAGTCGAGCACGTCAACTTCAATATGGGCCGCCGTGAGAACGTCCCTGGCAAGCTGCACCAGCCGGAACGTCTTGGACATTTCGCCGGGGCAGGTGCCGTCGTTGCGGGATGACCCGCACACCAGCAACACCCGCGACCGGGTTTCGCCCTGCCCCCACTTCTCTTGAGCGGCGAGCAGCTTGTCGCGAGTCGCTTTCCATTCGATCGACAGGTCGTATGTCGGGTCGGCAAAGCCGGGGCCGGCCTTCTCGGTGCGCGGCGCCTTGCGGCCTTCTTCGTAGGCCTTCCAGGCGATCTCTTCGAGGCGCGCTATGGCGTCGGCTTCGGCATCAAAGGCCGGATCGTAAAAACCATCGCGGAATTTGATGGCGAACTCGCCGCGCTGGAGTGTCGGTGGGGCCTGACCTTTGCGTACGTCGCTCATGAGACTATCCTTTGATCGTGGTGAACGGAGTTTGCATCCTCTGCGGTTATCGCGCTGTAGGCCAGCTGCCTTCATGGCACGAACACCGTCTTGCCGTGCTATGGGACCGCTGGGCAAACCTGCAGTCGGTCGGAATCAACACGTGCCAGCGCCAATGGCGACTGAACTGATACAAGCGGGCTGTCCTACACGCCACCGCCGCCGAACCTGACAGTGCTGCAGAGTATCCGGCGCGTTAATAGGTTGGTTAACGCAAGGAGCCGACATGAAGAGTTTTGCAATGGATTCGAGCATGCTGACCATGGGCGGGGTGTTCTACCCCACTGGCCATATGTTCATGATGTTCCCGACTGAGCAGGCAGCGCGAAATGCTGCCCAGCTGCTGGAAAAGGACGGTTTGTCAGGTGAGGAAATCTCGTTGCTGAGCCCGCAAGTCATCCAGGAGAAGGTCGCACGCACGGTGGGCAACGCAGACATTCCACTGCCGTCCGCAGGTACCGAAGCCGACACCGTCAGGCATTATTTGAAGCTCGCGGGCGAAGGCCATCACGCCCTCCTCGTGCATGCGCCAGATGCAAAGGACAGCCATCGTGTGATGGAAGTGCTGAAAGGCGCCAACATGTCGTATGGGCAGAAGTACCGGCACCTGGTGATTGAAGACCTGGAGTGAACATCGCCGATCGACGCTCTTACCGTCTATGAAAAACGCCCGCAGTTGCGGGCGTTTTTTCTGGCAGGGCGGCATCAGCCCATGTGCAATCCGCCGTTCACCGAAAAGTCTGCGCCCGTCGCATAGCCACCCTCTTCGGATGCCAGCCACGCGATGATCGAAGCAATTTCTTCCGGCTGACCCAGGCGCTTGACCGGTATGGTGGCGACGATCTTGTCGAGCACATCGGGACGGATCGCCTTGACCATGTCGGTGCCGATGTAGCCGGGGCTCACCGTGTTGACTGTCACACCCTTGTTGGCCAATTCCTGCGCCAATGCCATGCTGAAGCCGTGCATGCCGGCCTTGGCCGCCGAGTAATTGGTCTGTCCGGCCTGGCCTTTCTCGCCGTTGACCGAGCTGATGTTGATGATGCGGCCCCAGCCCTTTTCAACCATGTCGCCCACGACCTGCTTGGTCACGTTGAACATGGAGTTCAGATTGGTTTCGATCACTGCGTCCCAATCTTCGCGGCTCATTTTCAGGAACATGCGGTCGCGCGTGATGCCGGCGTTGTTTACCAGCACGTCGATAGTGCCGTGCTCGGACTTCGCCTTGGTGAATGCATCCACCGTCGATTCCCAAGCACCGACATTACCGACCGACGCGTAGAACGAATAGCCGAGTTCCTTTTGTTCCCCAAGCCACTTGACGTGGTCGCGCGTGGGGCCGCAACCGGCGATGACCTTGAAGCCTTCCTTGTGCATGCGCTGGCAGATCGCCGTGCCGATGCCGCCCATGCCACCGGTGACGTACGCGATTTTCTGGCTCATTTTTGCTTCCTTCGTTTGGGGCCCCTGAAGTAAGGGGCCGGTGGAGAGACTGTACCCATAAATGCTGCGTCCCATCCTGAGGAAAACACTGAAGCGATGGGGGATTGTTCACCGTCAAAGCGTCATGCGCCCCAAGGGCGACAGCCCTGGGCGGCATTGTGCGGCTCAGCGCGCGTTCAGCATCCGGGCGAGCGCCAGGAAGGCAGGCAATGTGATCGGGTCGTTGGCTGCGCTGCCGGCAACAGGATGCGAAG
>JBKJKT010000011.1:0-19848 GCA_046597415.1 Ramlibacter sp. | reverse complement strand
GCGCAAGCCGCCCTCGCGAGGCGCCTGCTGCCGGGCCTCTGCTATCGCATCCATAGCAAAAGGCCGCCGGTCCGGCGCCGACGAGTGGTCCTGGTTTCTGTCACAATGCCCTGATCGTAGCGGGACCTGCACCGCACCCAAGAGGAACCCATGGCCAGCGACCTGATCAAGCACATCTCCGACGCCTCCTTCGACGCCGACGTCCTGCAATCCGACAAGCCGGTGCTGGTGGACTACTGGGCCGAGTGGTGCGGTCCCTGCAAGATGATCGCGCCGATCCTCGACGAAGTGTCGCAGTCGTACAAGGACAAGCTGCAGATCGCCAAGATGAACGTCGACGAAAACCGTGACATCCCGGCCAAGTTCGGCAGCCGCGGGATCCCGACGTTGATGCTGTTCAAGGGCGGCCAGCTTGCCGCCACCAAGGTTGGCGCCATGAGCAAGGCGCAGCTCACCGCTTTCATCGACCAGCAACTGGCCTGATGACGAATGACCGCGCTGCGCGCATGACTGCGCCGCAGCGCGGCTGCATGACGAAATGACCCCGCCTCATTCGTCATTGAAGACCGCAGGCCGAAGTCATTAGCGCAGCGAGTCATTTCTGTCATAATCCGCTCATTCACTGATCCGCCAACCCAAGCGGGCAGTTCGAATCCCTGGTTCGCACGGCACCTCTCGCCTGGCATCGAACCTCCCCAAGATCATCAGAACACTGCCCCAAAGGGGTCACTCATGCACCTGAACGAACTCAAGGCGCTGCACGTCTCGGAAGTCCTCAAGCAGGCCGAAGAGCTCGAGATCGAGAACACCGGTCGCATGCGCAAGCAGGAACTGATGTTCGCCATCATCAAGAAGCGCGCCCGCGCCGGCGAACAGGTCTTCGCCGATGGCGTGCTGGAGATCCTGCCGGACGGCTTCGGTTTCCTGCGCAGCCCGGACACGAGCTACACCGCCAGCACCGACGACATCTACATCTCCCCCAGCCAGGTGCGACGCTTCAACCTGCACACGGGCGACATGATCGAAGGCGAAGTGCGCACCCCCAAAGACGGCGAGCGCTACTTTGCCCTCACAAAGTTGGACAAGGTCAATGACGGTCCGCCCGAGCAGAACAAGCACAAGGTCATGTTCGAGAACCTGACCCCGCTGTTCCCCAAGGAGCAGATGAAGCTGGAGCGCGACAACTTCAAGGGTGAAGAGAACATCACCTCACGCGTCATCGACATCATTGCCCCCATCGGCAAGGGTCAGCGCGCGCTGCTGGTTGCACCGCCCAAGAGCGGCAAGACGGTGATGATGCAGCACATCGCGCACGCCATCGCCGCGAACTACCCCGACACCTACATGATGGTGCTGCTGGTCGATGAGCGCCCGGAAGAAGTGACCGAAATGCAGCGCTCGGTGAAGGGCGAAGTCATCGCCTCGACCTTCGACGAGCCCGCAGCCCGCCACGTACACGTCGCTGAAATGGTGATCGAACGTGCCAAGCGACTGGTCGAGCTGAAAAAAGACGTGGTCATCCTGCTGGACTCCATCACCCGCCTCGCCCGTGCCTATAACAACGTGGTCCCGTCATCCGGCAAGGTGCTGACGGGCGGTGTTGACTCCAACGCGCTGCAGCGTCCAAAGCGTTTTCTTGGCGCTGCCCGCAACGTCGAAGAAGGCGGCTCGCTGACCATCATCGCGACGGCGCTGATCGATACGGGCAGCCGCATGGATGAAGTGATCTTTGAAGAGTTCAAGGGCACCGGCAACAGCGAAATCCACCTGGACCGCCGACTGTACGAAAAGCGCGTATTTCCATCAATCCAGCTCAACCGCAGCGGCACGCGCCGAGAAGAATTGCTGCTGGCTCCGGAGATCCTGCAAAAGACCCGCATCCTGCGTCAGTTCATGTACAACATGGACGAAATCGAGTCGATGGAAATGGTCTTGAAGTCGATGAGGGCGACGAAGACCAACGTGGAGTTCTTCGACATGATGCGCCGCGGCGGCTGACAGCCCGAAATGACTTCCTTGCTATAATTGCAGGCTATTTTGCGGAAAGTAGGCCAGAAGGTTCTGGTCCCGGCTCCCGCCCCGACCCCCAAGGAAAAGACATGAAAGACGGCATTCACCCCAACTACCGCGACGTCCTGTTTGTGGACCTGTCGAACGGTTTCAAGTTTGTCACACGCTCGTGCGTGCAAACCAAGGAAATGGGCAAGACGGACGACGGCAAGGAATATCCGCTGTTCAAGCTCGACACCTCCAGCGAATCGCACCCGTTCTACACCGGTACACAGAAGTCCGTGAATGACATGGGCGGCCGGGTGGACAAGTTCTTCAAGAAGTTCGGCAAGCCGACCGACGCGAAGAAGGCTCCTGCCGCCGACGAAGAAAAGTCCGCAGCCTGAGCTAGAACGCAAGCGCGGCAGCGACGCGAAGCAACCAAACTGTCCAAAGGCAGCCCGGGAAACCAGGCTGCCTTTTTTATTTGAGGCAAACTCGCCGCCAGTGACCCAGCCCACCCCCGCCATCGTCGCCCAGGAAGCCGCGGGCCGCCTTCCGCGTCTCGCGCTGTTCTTGTTCTGCGTGGCGTATGTCGTGCCCGGCTTTCTCGGACGTGAGCCCTGGAAGAGCCAGGACATCACCGGATTCGGGTACATGTTCGAGCTGGCGCGTGGCGGTGCTTCGTGGCTCGCCCCGACGCTGATGGGCCAGCCGCCTGAGTTTGACGGTCTGCTGCCCTACTGGATGGGCGCTTTGGCGATTCTGGCAACGCCCAGTGGCCTCGCCCCTGACCTGGGCGTGCGTTTGGTCTTCGCACTCCTCCTGGCGCTCACGCTGGCAGCGACCTGGTACGCCGTGTACAACCTCAGTCGCACGCCCCATGCGCAGCCTGTGCCTTTTGCCTTCGGCGGTGAGGCCAGCACCACTGATTACTCTCGCGCCATTGCCGATGCCGGACTGCTCGCGCTCATCGCCTGCCTGGGCCTGGCGCAACTGTCGCACGAGACGACGCCCGCACTGGCCCAGGTCGCGTTCACCGCCGTGGCATTCTTTGCGATGGCGGCACTGCCCCTCAGGCCAGTTGCGGGCGGAGTGGCACTGGGCCTTGGGCTTGCCTGCCTGGCGCTGAGCGGCGCACCGGTGCTGGCGCTGCTCTTTGGCGCTGGCGGTCTGGTCGTCAGCCTGCTGCCTGACGATGAGGAGGGCCTTGTGCGGCGCCGCGTCGTTGGGCTGGTGTACGCGATTGCGCTGACCCTGACCCTGACCCTGACTGTTTCGCTGGACCTCTGGCACTGGCGCATCAACAACACGGCCCTGGCACGCGACTGGATCCCGCAAGGCCGGCTCTTCATCTGGTTCACCTGGCCCGCATGGCCGTTCGCGCTGTGGACCATCTGGCGCTGGCGTCGGCAATTGCTCTCCCGGCATCTTGCGCTGCCGCTGTGGATTTCGCTCGTGTGCATCGTGACCGCGTTTCTCACGCCCGCCTCTGACCGTTCGTTGCTGCTGGCGTTGCCGCCGCTCGCAACGCTGGCGGCGTTCGCATTGCCGACCCTGAGCCGCAGTGTGGCGGCGCTCATCGACTGGTTCACCCTGCTTTTCTTCAGCGGTTGTGCATTCATCATCTGGGTAGTCTGGATTTCCATGCAGACCGGGGTGCCTGCCAAACCGGCTGCCAACGTTGCCAAGCTCGCACCGGGGTTCGAGCCCAGCTTCTCCTTCATTGCGTTTGCCTGCGCGCTGGCTGCCTCTATGGCCTGGGCCCTGCTGGTGAGGTGGCGCGCGGGCCGGCATCGCGTCGTAATCTGGAAGAGCCTGGTATTGCCCGCCGGCGGTGCTGCGCTGTGCTGGGTGCTCCTGATGACGTTGTGGTTGCCAGTGCTTGATTACGCGCGTGGTTATACGCCGGTTGTAAGCAGAATCACGCAGCACCTGGACAAACCCGGCTGCGTGGAAGTGTTCGGCCTGACGCGCTCCGAGATGGCAGCCTTTCGTTATCACGGCAAGCTGGAGTTGCGACCTGCGCAGCGCCAGAGCGTCTGTCCCTGGATGCTGGTGGACGACGAACTCCAGTCGACCCTGCCTGTCGCGATCGACATGCGCAACTGGCAGATCGTCGCGCAGGTCCGTCGTCCGACCGACGCCAAAGACAACGTCGTTCTTTATCGGAACCTGGCCTTCCCGTGACCGAGATGCGCGTCATTGCGCGCCACGCAGGCACGGTACTGGTGGGCCAGCTCGCGGTGATGGCGTTTGGTATCGCCGATACGATCATCGCCGGGCGCTATTCCGATCAGGCCCTTGCTGCCCTGTCTGTGGGTGCGGCCGTCTACATCACGTTCTTCGTTGCGATGATGGGGATCCTGCAGACCATGCTGCCGATCTGGGGGCAGTTGCGCGGGGCCAGGCGACATCTCGAAGTTGGCAGGTCGGTGCGGCAGTCACTTTATCTCGCGGGCATCGGCATGATCGTCGGCTGCAGCGCCTTGCTGTTTCCAGGCCCCATCCTGGCCTGGACCGAGGTACCGCTCGCCGTGCGCAAGGACGTGGAAAGCTACCTCGCCATCCTCGCGCTGGCCATGCCGCCGGCGCTTTTGTTCCGGCTCTACAGCACGCTGAACCAGAGTCTGGGCAAGCCGCAACTGGTGACATGGCTGCAGGCTGCTTCCCTGGCCGTCAAGGTGCCGCTGACGATCTGGTTCGCATTCGGAGGCTGGGGCGTTCCAGCGATGGGCGTCAATGGATGCGCGTGGGCCACTGTGCTGGTGAACTACCTCTTCCTCGGCTGCGCGATATGGCTCCTGCGGACGCAGTCGCTGTACGAGCCCTATGCGATCTGGCGCCGCATCGAGCGTCCTCACTGGGCAACGCTCGCCGAATTCGCACGGCTTGGCATACCTGCGGGTCTCGCGATCATGGTCGAGGTCACGTCGTTCACGCTCATGGCCCTGTACATCGCGCGCCAGGGTACGGTCGCATCCGCCGCCCATCAGATTGCATCCAACCTCGCGGCAGTGATGTACATGGTGCCGCTCTCGCTGGCCATCGCGACAAGTGCGCGGGTGAGCTACTGGCTGGGAGCTGAAGACGCAAAGGCCGCGCGTGCAGCGATACGCGCGGGGTTCAGGCTGGCCCTGGTGCTGGCGATCACGATGGCGTGCCTGCTCGTCGCGTTGCGTTATGGAATTGCATCCGTGTACACCCGCAACCCCGCAGTTGCCGCGACTGCCGCAGGCCTGCTCGCCTGGCTGGCCGTCTATCACCTGGGCGATGCGACACAGGCAATGTGCGTGTTCGTCCTTCGTTGCTACCGGGTGGCAATTGCTCCGCTGGTGGCCTATTGCGTGCTGCTCTGGGGTGTAGGCCTGTACGGGGGTTATCTGCTCGCCTACCGGGGCCTGCCTGGCATCGAAGCGCAAAACACGCCCGCAGCGTTCTGGATCACGGGCGCGTTCGCGCTGGCACTCCTGAGTGCGATTCTCGTTGCGATGGTATGGCGCGCGGTCAAGTCAACGCGACGCTGACGTTCTTTCGCAGGCGCGCCGCGGGGAACTGAATGGAGAAGGTCGACCCTGAACCCGGCGTGCTTTCGATCTTCAACTCGGCGCCGTGGCGCTGTACAACATGCTTGACGATTGCAAGACCCAGACCCGTGCCACCCGTTTCTCGTGATCGGCTGCGATCGACGCGATAGAAGCGCTCGGTCAGACGCGAGATGTGTTCCTGCGCAATACCCGGACCCGTGTCGCGAACCGTGAAATCGACGCGGCCATCGGATAGCAGCTGCCATGCCACGTCGATGGAGCCGCCCGCCGGGGTGTACCTCACCGCATTGCTCACAAGATTGGTGAGGGCGCTTTGCAACTCACCCGGCGATCCCGACAGTTCAAGAGCCGGCCCCTGCTCGAAACGAAGTTCCTGCTTCTTGCCCAGCACACCGGACAGCGCTTTCGCCTCTTCTTCGCACTGCACCATGAGCAATTGCAAGGGCGTCCAGTCGGCCTGACCCGGCAACGGGCTACCCTCAAGCCGCGACAGCGTGAGGAGATCGCTCACCAGCGTCTGCATGCGGTGCGCCTGCTGGGCCATCAGCGCCAGATAGCGCTTTCGTTCCGTCTCATCGAGCGGCAAGGTTTGCAGCGTCTCCACAAAACCAGTGAGCACCGTGAGCGGCGTTCGGATCTCGTGCGACACATTGGCTACGAAGTCACGCCGCATCACCTCGGCCTGCTCAACGCTCGTGATGTCACGCGACAGCAAGAGGCGCCTGCCCTCTCCGTAAGGATGCAGATGCACCGACAGCTTGACCGGACGGGACGGCGTGCTGTTGCGCGACTGGATCACGGTCTCGTGCGAGTAATCGCCGCTGGAGTAATAGTTCGCGAACGCCGGATCGCGCAGCAGGTTGCCAATGAGCTGCAGCATGTCGCGCCCAGGGTCGATTCCCAGGTGCTGGGCGGCCGTCTGGTTGCACCACTCGATGCGACCCTGCGGATCCAGCAGCACCACACCATTTGGCGAGGCCTGAATGGCGGCCAGGAAGTCCTGCAGGCGCTGACCCGATTCGTTGAGTTGCTGGTCGCGCGCACGAATGATGCGGCGCGCGCGGTCAGCCGCTTCGCCCCACAGCCCGGTAGCGACCGGAGGTTCTGTCAATGCGCCGGCTCGCAGCCACCGCACGACGCGAGCGCCTCGGAGCAGGTCTATCGCGAACCATGCCAAAGCGCCGGCGATCGCACCGCCCAGTGCCCCGGGTCCACGTAGCGCCCACCAGCCGACAATCGCCGGGATGATGAGACATAGAAAGACACTTGCGATTCGCCAGAACATGGATTGGATTGTGGACCGCCTCAGCGCCGGCCCGGGGCGAAGCTCAAGCCGTCGTTCCTTGCGGCAAGCGAGCGTCGTTGGTCAGGCGGTAGCCCGCGCCTCGCACCGTTTCGATCATCGTCCCAGCACCGCCCAACGATTCACGAAGGCGCTTGACGTGAACATCGACCGTGCGCTCCTCGATGAATACATGGTCGCCCCAAACCTTGTCGAGCAACTGGGAGCGGCTGTGAACTCGCTCGGGGTGCTTCATGAGAAAGTGCAGCAGCTTGAACTCGGTCGGACCCACCTTCACGGGCTTGTCGTGCCAAGTCACCCGATGCGTTGCGGCATCCAGTGCCAGATGACCTGCCTTGACAGTATCACTCGTCTGCTCAGGCGCACGGCGACGCAACACTGCGCGAATGCGAGCGAGCATCTCCTGTGTCGAAAACGGCTTGGTGATGTAGTCGTCGGCACCGGCATCGAGGCCTGCAATCTTGTCAGGCTCATCGCCGCGCGCCGTTAGCATGAGGATCGGAACAGGCCGGGTCCGAGCATCGGCACGCCACTTGCGCGCCAGGCCCAGGCCGCTTTGCCCGGGCAACATCCAGTCGAGCAGGATGGCATCGGGCAGCACCGCGTCGATTTCGCGCTGGGCCGACTCGCCGTCCTCAGCCCACACCGGCTGGAACCCGTTGTGGCGCAGGTTCACGGCAATCAGTTCCGCGATCGACGGTTCGTCCTCGACGATGAGAATTCGCGGAAGATTCTTCATGTGAATGTTCGAGTCGATGGAAGTACTACTTGATTGCCGATTCGACCTGCTCCATCGTTGAATGGCGAACATCGGCACCCTTCACGACGTAGATGATGAACTCGGCGATGTTCTTCGCGTGATCGCCGATGCGTTCGATCGCCTTGGCAAGGAACAAGAGGTCCAGGCTGGGTGAAATCGTGCGCGGATCTTCCATCATGTAAGTGATGAGCTTGCGCACGAAGCCATCAAACTCGGCATCGATCAGATCGTCTTCTTTCAGGATGGCGACTGCCGCTGCTGTATCCAGTCGCGCGAAAGCGTCGAGCGCCTTGCGCAGCAAGCCTGTTGCAAGGTCAGCGGCGACCCCGAGTTCCGAAGAAGGCAGCGTGCGTACAGTACCGCTGCTCTTGGACATGATGGATCGCACCATCCGCGCAATCTTCTCTGCCTCATCGCCCACCCGCTCAAGATTCGCCGTGGTTTTCGATATGGCCATGAGCAGACGCAAATCGCGCGCCGTTGGCTGGCGCCTGGCGATGATCGACGACAGTTCGCGATCGATCTCCACTTCAAGTGCATTCACTGCAAACTCGATCTCCAGCACCTGAGCAACCGAGTCACTGTTGAAATGCGAGAGCGCGTGGACTGCGAATCGCAACTGCGACTCCACCATGCCGCCCAGCTCCATGACGCGCGAGGAAACGCCGTTGAGGTCGCTGTCGAACTGAGTGGATATGTGCTTGTCTGCCATGATCAGCCGAACCTTCCCGTGATGTAGTCTTCTGTTTCCTGGCGCTTGGGCTTCATGAAGATGTCCTTGGTCTGCCCATATTCAATCAACTCGCCCAGATACATGTATGACACGTAGTCGGACACCCGTGCTGCCTGCTGCATGTTATGGGTGACGATGAGAATCGTCACGTTCTGCTTGATCTCGCTGATCAGCTCTTCGATGCTGCCGGTCGCGATCGGATCGAGAGCAGAGGTGGGTTCGTCGAACAGGATGATCTCCGGATCGGTCGCCAGCGAACGAGCAATGCAAAGCCGCTGTTGCTGGCCGCCCGACAGGTTCACTGCGAGCTCGTCGAGACGCCCGCTCACCTCATTCCAGATCGCCGCCGACTTCAGCGCTGCTTCTACCTTGTCTTCAAGATAGCTCTGTGACTTCTCGCCGCGAACCCGCAGGCCATAAGCCACGTTCTCGAAGATCGACTTCGGAAAGGGGTTGGGCTTCTGGAACACCATCGAGATTCGCATGCGCACCTCGATCGGATCGACCGACTGATCGAGCACATCAATGTTGTCCGGGTACAGCTCGATGGAGCCTTGGTATTTGTTGCCTGGATAGAGGTCATGCATGCGGTTGAAACACCGCAGGTAGGTCGACTTGCCACAGCCGCTCGGCCCGATCAGCGCCGTCACCTTGTTTTCGTACAAGGGCATGGTGATCGACTTGAGTGCCTTGAAGTCACCATAGAAAAAGTCGAGGTTCTTCGACTCCGCCTTCAAGGTCGGAGCGTTTTCGGGGAGGGTAAGCGTGGAGCCCATGACGTTTTTCTCTCGATTCACCATTTGATGTTCTTGCGAAGCTTGTAGCGCAGCCAGATTGCCAGCCCGTTCATTCCAAGTGTGAGCAGCACCAGCACCAGGCTCGCCGCAGCCGCGTTCGCATGGAACGCCGGATCAGGCCGGGAAGTCCAGTTGAAGATCTGGATCGGCATCACCGTGAAGGGCGAAAAGAGCCAGTCGGTCAGCCCGGCTGCTGGGTCTCCGGTATAGGGGACCGGCGGCAGGAAGGCAATGAAAGTGAGCGCGCCTATGGTGATGATGGGTGCCGTTTCACCGATTGCCCGTGACAGTCCGATGATCACGCCGGTCAGGATGCCGGGCGTGCTGTAAGGCAGCAGATGGTCCTGGCAGACCTGCCACTTGGTTGCGCCGCATGCGTAGGCGCCCTCGCGCACGACTTGCGGAATCGAGCGCAACGCTTCACGGGTCGCCACGATGA
The DNA here is from genome assembly GCA_046597415.1 of Ramlibacter sp. Classification (GTDB taxonomy): domain Bacteria; phylum Pseudomonadota; class Gammaproteobacteria; order Burkholderiales; family Burkholderiaceae_C; genus Ramlibacter. Next base: position 10,279 of record JBKJKT010000011.1, on the reverse strand, counting down.
TGATCGGCAAAATGAGCAAGGCCAGCGTGAGTCCGGCGGCCAGAATGCTCTGGCCCAGCCCGAAGGTGTAGACGAACAGCCCCAGGGCCAGCAATCCGTACACGATCGACGGTACACCGGCGAGATTCGTGATGTTGATCTCGATGATGTCGGTGAACCAGTTCTTCCTTGCGTACTCCTCGAGATAGATCGCGCTTGCGATTCCAACCGGGATTGCAAAGAGCGCCGTGACGATCATCACCAGCGCCGAGCCTACCCACGCCGACAGAATCCCGGCCTGGCCTGCGCGCCTTGACGGGAAGCTTGTGAAGAACTCCTGCGTGATCCGCGGACCGCCGTCAATTGCCATCTGCACGAAGAGTGCAAGCAAGGTCAGGATCCCGATGGACATGGCAAGCATGCCTATCAGTCCAAAGATGACGTCCCAGCGCTTGCGGGCGTTGATGTCCTTGCGGAACCTCGCGCGCTCGCCTGCCTTCGCCGCCTCGATGCGGCGAACGTCACTCGCGTTGAGCGCAGTTGAATCAGGACTCGTGCTCTTCATTTCAGTAGGCCTCGCGGTATTTGCGGCGCAGCCAGTAGCCGAGCAGGTTGAAAGACAGCGTGAGTAACATCAGGGTCAAGCCGGCGGCGAAGATGGTCTGGTAGCCAATGCTGCCGTGCGGCAAGTCACCGAGCGCGACCTGGACGATGAACGATGTGACGGTCGCTGCAGGTTCGAGGGGGTTGAACGTCAGATTCGGCTGCATGCCGGCAGCGACCGCAAGAATCATGGTCTCACCGACGGCGCGCGAAATGCCCAGAATGTAGGCCGATGCGATGCCTGAGAACGCGGCCGGGACGATAACGCGGGTTGCGGTCTGAAATCGTGTCGATCCCATGGCATACGCGCCTTCGCGCAAGCTCATCGGAACCGCCCTCATCGCATCTTCCGATAGCGACGAGACATAGGGAATGATCATGATGCCCATGACCAATCCGGCAGAAAGAACGTTGAAGGTCGGCAAATCCGGATAGATCTTCTGGATGATCGGAGTCACCACCAGCAAGGCAAAAAATCCGTAAATGATCGTTGGCACCCCGGACAGCATTTCCAGGATGGGTTTGAGCGTCTCGCGGGTCTTGTACCCCGCAAACTCGGAAAGATAAATCGCGATGATCGTGCCCAACGGAATTGCGATGAGCAGCGCCACGCCTGTGCTGGTCAACGTGCCAGCCAGCAATACCATGATGCCGAAATGCGCATCGTCGAAAAGCGGTGTCCACTGGTTGTCGGTCAGAAAGCTCCACAACGGAACATGACTGAAGAACGCTATCGATTCCTTCAACAGGATGTAGACGATGCCCAGCGTGGTGAAGACCGAAACGCAAGCAGCAAGAAGCAGGATCAATTCGATGATCTTGTCCTTGCGTTTGCGCGCCTTCTTGATCGCAGCAAGCTCGGCCAATCGCGACGCGCCCGTCAGCCGTGGTGGCACCTGCTCGGACGTAATGGCGTTCATGGATTTGACTGAAAGGAGTTAAATGAGGGGCAGCATATGCGATTGGGCAGCCTGCGTACCAGCTGGTGCGCAGGCTGCCAATGCAAAGCGGAGCTTGCTTACAGCGCAGCTTCGCGCTTGAGAAGATCAGTGATCGTGATGCCCACCTCGTTCTTGCCACCAAAAACGGTACCCTTCTTTCCCTTGGCGATGTGATCCGCAGCGGTCTTGTACGCCTCGGCAGGCAGCGGCACGTATTTGACTTCCTTGGCCATCTTGGCACCGTTGGCCATGTAGAAGTCAATGAACTTCTTGACTTCGGGCTTGGCCAGCGACTTGGCGTTCAGGTAGATGAAGATCGGCCGGGCCAGCGGCTGATAGGTGCCCGCGAGCACAGTGGCTTCGCTTGGCGAGACGGCTGCTTTGCCTTCCTTCTCGACAATCGGCAGAGCCTTGAGCTTGTTGGTGTTCTCTGCGTAGTAGGCGTAACCAAAATAGCCGATCGCGTTCACGTCGCCAGCAACGCCCTGGACCAGCACATTGTCGTCTTCAGACGCCGTGAAGTCGCCGCGGCTGGACTTCGACTTGCCGACGATAGCCTCGGTGAAGTAGTCGAAAGTGCCCGAGTCAGAGCCGGCGCCGAACAACTTGATCGGCTGGTCCGGCCACTGCGGATTCACCTGGTTCCAGCGGGTGATCTTGCCCTGCGCCGCCGGCTCCCACATTTTTTTGAGTTCTGCGACGGTGGCCTGCTTGAGCCAGGTGTTGCGCGGGTTGATCACCACGGTGAGTGCATCGAATGCAACCGGCAATTCGTAGTACTCGATACCGGCCTTCTTGCAATCGTCCATTTCCGAACGGCTGATCGGACGCGAGGCATTGGAGATATCTGTCTCGCCGCGGCAGAACTTCTTGAAACCGCCGCCAGTGCCGGATACACCGACCGTGACTTTCAGGCCCTTGTTGGCCTTCTGAAATTCTTCGGCGACTGCCTCCGTGACGGGATACACCGTGCTGGAGCCGTCGATCTTGACAACCTGGGCCACTGCAGCCAGGGGAGCGAGGGCAAACGCAGCGAATGCGCATGTACCCGCGATGGTTTGGGCAATTGATTTCATGTCATATTCCTTTTGGGTTGATTGACTGTATGACCGTTCGATGACGGTTTCGTGACAGGTTTCAGGCTACCTTGCAATTCTTCATGGCCAGCTTGCCATTGTGGTGAAGCTGTGCAGTGCCCGTGCCGTCGGCGACGAACTTCCAGCCATCTGATTCATAAATGCCAGGCCCCTTGCGGTCCAGTTCATATCCACCTTCGTAGCGCAGCCGCACGGACTCGCCGCCTTCAGCCGCGCGGGCCTGGAAGCGCTTGTCGCCTTCGCAGCTGTAGGTGACGAACTGGCCCACCTTCATTCCGACGGGCGCCGGGGCGGTGGTAGCGCAGCCTGCAAGAGCAGCCGTAACGATCACTAGAAACAATTGCGTTGCACGATGACGTTTCACTGAGTTCTCCTTCGGTAAATGGACAGGAAAGAGTCTGTGGGCGGCGTGTGACAAAGTCATGTCAGGACAATGAAGGAGGTACGATTGCGCTCACATGCAAAACGGAACCCTGCTCGCCGCCGTCGATCTCGGCTCCAACAGTTTCAGGCTCGAAATCGGTCGTTTCGACCACGGCCAGATCCATCGCGCCGAGTACCTGAAAGAAACCGTCCGCCAGGGCAACGGGCTCGATGAATCACGCAATCTCACAACCGAAGCGATGCAGCGCGGCTGGGATTGCCTGGCCCGTTTCGGCGAGCGACTTTCGGGGTTTCGCAAACCGCAAGTGCGCGCCGTCGCCACGCAGACGCTGCGCGAGGCACGCAATCGCGATGTGTTTCTTGCCCGCGCGAATCAGGTGCTGGGCTTTCCCATCGAGGTGATTTCCGGGCGCGAGGAAGCGCGGCTGATTTACCAGGGTGTTGCACACCTGCTGCCGCAATCGGACGAGCGACGTCTGGTCGTGGACATCGGTGGACGTTCCACCGAACTCATTTTGGGCCATCACTTCGAAGCGCAGGTGGTAGAAAGCTATCGAGTGGGAAGCGTGGCCTGGTCGATGAGGTATTTTCCAGACGGCGCATTCACCGAGCAGGCGTTCGCGCAGGCCGAGATCGCTGCCAAGGCGGTACTTGACGAAGCGCTCACCGCGTACGATCGCGGCCGGTGGGATGTCGCGTATGGTTCGTCGGGCACGATAGGTGCCGTTGCCGACGTCCTCGCGCTTTCGGGCAGGCCGGGCGGCATCGTCACGCGCGAAGGCCTCGACTGGTTGCGCGAACAACTGCTTTCGGCACGCACCGCAGACCGCGTCCGCCTTGAGGGCCTGAAAGAAGACCGAAGGCCTGTGATCGGCGGCGGACTGAGCGTGCTGCTCGCCGTGTTCGATTTACTGGGCATAGACGAATTGCACGCGGCCCAGGGCGCGTTGCGTCACGGCGCCCTTTATGACCTGCTCGATCGTGAACGGGGCGAGTCGGACATACGCTCCACCACAGTGCAGAGGCTGGCCCGGAAGTTTGAAGCCGATGCCGCACAGTCACAGCGAGTCGGCAAGGTGGCGCGCCATTTCCTGCGGCAGTTGCGGCCCGATGACGACCCGGCAGAGCTGGAAAAGCTCGAACGCGAGCTCGAGTGGGCGGCGCAGCTACACGAGATCGGCAGCGTCATCTCTCATAGCGACTATCACAAGCACGGCGCCTACATCCTGGACAACGCCGACGCCGCGGGATTTGCACAGCCAGAGCTGCATCGATTGGGTCTGCTGGTGCTCGGCCATCGCGGCAAGCTGCGCAAGCTGGGCGCAGATTTCGAGGATGACGAGTTTGTCCATCAGCTGCTGTGCCTGCGGCTCGCGGTTGTGCTGTGCCACGCACGACGAGAGCCCGATCTGAAGGGCATCCAGATCCAGGCGCTCCGGCGTGAGGTCACGCTGACCCTTCGCGCAGACTGGATGAAAGCGTATCCGCAGTCGGCCTACCTGCTTCGCGCGGAGACCATTGCGTGGCAGAAAACTCCCTGGGTGCTGGACGTCACCTGATCCCCACGACAGATCGCGCAGCGTGGTCCGTCAGGGCATCAACCCGGATTTTTCTTCGCGGCGTCCTGCAACTCCTGCAGCTGCCACGACACATCGAAGAGCTTCGCCTTGCTCATGTAGTACCTGTCGAGCCGCCAGTCGCGAAGGACGTCGATCGCCAGGTCGAAGTGCTCGGAACTGAGCGAGTAAAGGTCGTTGAGCTTGAATGTGCCCTCGGTCTCCAGCGACAGCACCAGGTTCGCCAGGATCCGGGCAGCCGGTTCGTCAGGACTGGTTTCGATAAGACGGCGGGCTGATTTGATGGTTCTCATTAAACAGTTCCAGGTTGGAGGGCCGCGCCTGCCAGTGCGGCAATGATGGCGCGTTGCCTATTGTGTCCGCGAGACGCATGGGCGGGATTCAAACGTGTTCAGACGGTCTCCGGCGCCTGCACGGCGACCAGAATCGTCTGGCCGTGCCCGTCGCGCTCTCTCGTTCTGAACCACCACACGGCCCCTTTTCTGACCGGGCACGACGGCGGGTGGAGGCCCATCAGGTGCGCGATTGTTTCGCCCAGCACTGGCTGGTGGCCCACGATCAACACGGGCTGCCGGGCGTCGGGCCACTGCGCAACTTCCAGCATGTCTTTTACCGTGGCTTCGGGCGCGAGTTCGTTTTGAATCTTGAACTTTCGGCCCAACGCGATGGCTGTCTGCTCGCAGCGCAGAGCCGGGCTACTGAGCACGCGCGTGCCTTCGGGCAACTGCCTGTCCAGCCACGTTGCCACGCGTGCCGCCTGCTTTTCGCCACGGCTGGTTAATGCGCGTTGCAGGTCGTCGCCGTCGGGTGCTTCGTCCTGCGCTTCTGCGTGTCGCCAAAGTATCAGATCCATATCAGTTTTCGTCCTGTCCTTCCGGTGCGGCATACCGCGCCATGAGTGCGCGCTGCGCACCGCGCGACTTGGGATCGGATGCACCCTTCGCCCGCTTGTAGTGCCCGTCGGCCATCAAGTCCCATGCATCGCGCTCGTCGTGCAGGTAGGCCACCAGGCATTCGTCGATCACCCTCTGCCTGAGCACCGGATCGTTCACCGGCCAGGCGAGTTCGACCCGGCGGAGCATGTTGCGGTTCATCCAGTCGGCGCTCGACAGGTACACCTGCTCTGCCTCGTCTAACCTGAAGTAGAAGACGCGCGAATGCTCCAGGAAGCGCCCGATGATGGAACGCACGCGAATGTTGTCTGTGACGCCCGGCACACGTGCAGGCAACATGCAGGCCCCGCGCACAATCAGGTCGATGCTCACGCCGCGCTGGCCGGCTCGAACCAGCGCGTGCATCAGCAGCTGGTCGGTGAGAGCATTCATCTTCAGCACGATCCGCGCGGTTTTGCCCTGCGCCGCACCTTCCGCGAGCAGGTCGATCTGCTCGATCAGCTTGCGATGCAGGTGAAACGGCGCAAGCCAGAGCTGGTTCAGGCGCGGCAAGCGGCTGTGGCTCGCCAGGTGGACGAATACGTTTTCGATATCGGCAGTCAGGGCCGCATCGGTGGTGAGAAAGCTCAGGTCGGTGTAGAGCCGGGCCGTGCGGGGGTTGTAGTTGCCGGTGGAAAGATGCGCATACCGCACAAGGCGCTTGCCCTCGCGCCGGGTCACCAGCAGCATCTTGGCGTGAGTCTTCAAGCCAACCACGCCATACACCACCTGGGCGCCGATCGCCTCCAGGCTCTCGGCCCAGTTGATGTTGGCTTCTTCGTCGAAACGGGCCTTCAGCTCCACCACGACGGTGACTTCCTTGCCGCCCCTGACCGCTTCGCGAAGCAGGTCCATCAATTCCGACTCCGCACCCGTGCGGTAAATGGTCTGCTTGATGGCCAGCACCTGCGGGTCACGCGCTGCTTCGTCCAGGAATGCCAGCACGCCGTCGAAGCTTTCGAACGGCTGGTGGATCAGTACATCGTTGTTGCGCATCTGCTCGAAATAAGACCTTCCCGGTTGAAGCTGCACAGGAAAGGTGGGCTTGTAGGGAGGAAACAGCAGGCGCGGTTCATCCACCAGGTCGATGAGCTGTTGCATACGCACCAGGTTCACGGGTCCCGGCACCCGGTACAGCGCACCGGCCGGCAAGCGAAACTGTTGCAGCAGAAAAGCCGACAGGTGCTCCGAGCAACCCGATGCGACCTCCAGTCGCACCGCCTGCCCGTAATGGCGGTGCTGCAGCCCCAGGCGCAAGGCCGTTCGCAAGTCGCGCACATCGTCTTCGTCGACAGCCAGGTCCGAATGGCGTGTCACGCGAAACTGCGAGAACTCGCCCACGCCACGACCTGCGAACAACAGGTCGAGATGGGCACGGATCACGCTGGACAAGGAAACAAAAAGCGACTTGCCGCCGGCCACCTTGGCCGGCATGCGGATGAGGCGGGGCAATACACGCGGCACTTTGACGATCGCAATATCATTTTCGCGGCCGAACGCATCCTTGCCGGAAAGCCGAACGATGAAGTTGAGCGACTTGTTGGCCACTTGCGGAAATGGATGGGAGGGGTCCAGCCCCACCGGAATGAGCAGCGGCCTGACTTCGCGCTCGAAGTAGTCGTGCACCCAGGCCTTCTGCGCGGAGTTGCGATCGCTGGTCGAGACAATCGCAATGCCCTTTTTCGCAAATGCGGGGATCAACTCATCGTTGTAGAGCTTGTACTGCCGCTCGACGAGCGCGCGCGCCGCACGCGCAAGGCCTTCGAACGACTGTACCGAATACTCACCCTTGATGTCGCCCGCCTGCATGGCCGTGAGGTGTGGGGCGGTTCGAACTTCAAAAAATTCGTCGAGGTTGGACGAGACGATGCACAGGTACCGCAAACGCTCCAGCAAAGGAACCCCTTGCCGATGCGCCCAGTCGAGCACGCGCTCGTTGAACGCAAGAATGCTGTGATCCCTGTCGAGGAACGCGACGCCTGGAGGCTGCGCAAGCGTCGGGGGTGTCGGGAGCGGCGGGTTCGGCACTGGCGTTGCTTCTGGGGGCATGGGGAATGAGTGTGACGATTCGGTGACAGTGTGGGTTCGCGCGATGTCAATTTTGTGACAAACCTTCAAGCATTTCATGGCGGAGTTTGGTGCTGCCATTCCTTACTTCAGGTGGTCTGCGTTTCAAACCGCTCGGTCGGGAGCGTGGATGGCACATTGCGAGGCGACCAGCTGACGATTTCCAGCCGGCCATCGATATCGCCAACCAGGTACAGGTTGTCGCATCGATGGTGCTTCAGGAAATCCAGCAGCGCCTCGGCCTGGCATCCCGGCGTTCCGAGGTGAATGTCGGAAATGAAGACGGTGCGCAGTCGCGTGTGCGACGCTGAGTCGTCGAGATCAGCGCTGCCGCCGCCTGCACGCCCATCGATCAAGGATCCAAAGGCGTCCCAGGCGGCACGCATCTCAGGCGCCGTGGAAGTGGCGGCGGTATCGGGACGGCAGGTCCGACACACGCATCATCATCGGGAGATCCGCCGAATTGAAGTCCGGGTCCCACGCCGGCGGACCCAGCACCTTCGCGCCCAGTCGCAGGTAACCCTTGATGAGGGCTGGCGGCTCGACGTTCAGCGAATCGTCAAGGCGCTCGATCGGTAGCGGCAGGCGCGGCAACACATGATATTCAATAGGCGCAAGACTCGTCTCACGCACCTGACGCCAGATACTCGCCGCCGCATCGCCGCTCACCACACCGTTGTGCAACATGGGAATGCTCGCGCAGCCAATCATCATGTCCAGTTTGTTGCGCGCCATGAATTCGGCCAGGGCGCCCCACAGCGCGAGGATCACGCCGCCGTGGCGGTGATCGCGGTGGACGCAGCTGCGACCGAGTTCAACAAATCGATCGCGTAGACCCCGCAGACGCGTAAGGTCGAACTCGGTATCGCTGTATGTGCTGCCCGCGCGTGTGGCCTGCGCCGGAGTCAGCACGCGATAAGTCCCGATGACCTCCAGCGACCCGGGGTCGCGCACCAGCAGGTGTTCGCAAAAATCATCAAAGAGGTCGGTATCGTGCCCTTCAATCTTCGTCGCCAGCCTCGCGCCCATTTCTTGCGCAAAGACCTGGTACCTCAGGCGCTGCGCCTGCCGGACTTCATCCTGGTGGCGAGCCCACGAAACCAGCGCAGCGCCGCGGCCGTTCGGATGGGTAGTTTGTTCAGGGCGGTGAAGTGACCCCCGTGGCAGAGATACCGGCGACAACGCAAACGTCGGATTCGGGAGTTCGTTCATCGAGAGTCTCCTTGGGTTTCTGGTGAGCCCGAGTCTGCGAAGAATGAATGACGCGTTTATGGCAGTCGCGCGGCAGTTTCGTGACAGCCCTGCACCCTCAGGGAGCGCGCGAGTACCAACGCACCAGCGCCTGCTGGTGATGGAGCGCCAGCGCTTGCCCCTTCGGCACCCAGCGCGGGCCGGAGGCAGCCGCGCGCAATGAGAAATCCAGCAAGGACAGGTGTCTGCGAAGCACGCGCTCCTGTCGATGCGCGATCAGCGGGTTGAAAATGCCATGGCGCGAAAACATCTGGCGCGGATTCTTGCGCACCCAGAGCCACGAGCCCATCTCCAGCGTCAGAGGCAGGAACACATTGCCAGGGCTTGCTGTCTGCGCCTGAATGACCAGGTGATCCCACAGATCGCCGTGAGCGAGGTACTGCAGGCTCTGTGGCTCCATGACGTACTGGTGGTTCGGGTTGCTGCTCTCGAAGATCTGGTGAAGTGCATGCAACTGACCCAGGCAATGGAACGGCTGGCGACGATGCGCCATCGGAAACCATAGCCGGTCGCGCATACCGAAGCCAGAATGGCAATCCAGCGCCAGCGACAGCGCCCGGCCTGAGAGTTCGCGTTGCACCACCGCGCACATCGCCGTGCTCTCGGTTTCCATCGGATCGCCTGCCCTGCCCCTGTACCACGGCAAGCCTGAGCTGATGCGTTGACCGCCAATCAGGAAAGGCACATGCTCAACTGCATCGACCGGCGCGTTACGCATCAAGTCCACACCGTTGGGATTGGCGCGAGTGCCGCGCAGCATGCCACCCGGATTGACGATCGGCATGAACACGACGCGCACTGCCCTGAGGATGTCATGCAGCGATGAATCCCAGTCGAGGCGGCCCACCAGGCTGCGCAGCCATGCAATCAACACCGACGAGCCGATGCGCTCAAGGCCGTGGACGCCGCCAAAGTAGCCGACGGCAGCCGGCGCGTCTGGGTTGCCCAGCGTGACCAGCTGAACCGGCAGGACCTCGTCTCGCGGGCCTTTTACTTCGCACGCAATTTGAACTTCGATGCGCCCTCTTGCCAATGCAATGACGCTATCGAGTTCCTCTAGCTCGCTGATTCCTGCACTGCCGCTCAGCGCAGGCCTCGCTCATTCATCAACGCCTGTCGCAGCCGCCAGCGCTGCAGTGATGCGAACTCGGCAAGACCACGAATCGCAGCGATAACCAGGGCAGCAAAGTAAAGCGGACGTACATTCATGCGACCGCATGGTCCGGGTGTATTGTTGCAGGACGATGAAAGCCCCTGACATGCGCGCGAAAGCCTGTATCAGACCGGCTCCAGCGGCGCGTATGGCAGTGCGGGAAGCACCACTTCAACCGTGTCCCCCGCCCTCACCTCACCGCCAGCTATCACCACGCCCATTACCCCCGTCTTGCGCACAAGCTCGCCGCGTTCATCACGGCCCAGCACGGCTGCCATCAGCCCGCGCTGGAACT
>JBKJKT010000221.1:0-5231 GCA_046597415.1 Ramlibacter sp. | reverse complement strand
ATCGCCGCCATCACGGCCCGGAAGGTGAGGTACTGGATCACGCGCAGGTACCCGAATTCGGGTCCCAGGGACTGCAGCCATCCGGCCAGGCTAAGCAGCATCGGGTGCTCCCTTCTGCTGCTGCTGGGCATGCGCAATGATCGCCTGCACCACGCGCTCCATCTGCATGAACCGTGAGCCCTTGACCAGCACGCTGGAGGCAGTGGTCAGTTCGGAAATGACCGCCGCCTTGAGCGATTCGATGTCGCTGAAGTGCCAGCCGCCCATCAAGCGTGACTGTTCGCCCATGGTGAATACCTGCTCTATGCCCACGGTTTTCGCGTGCTGCCCGATTTCTTCGTGAAACTGCGGTCCCTTGTCACCGACTTCGCCCATGTCGCCGAGCACTGCGAGACGCGGCGCCGCAAGCTCGGCCAGCACGTCGATGGCGGCGCGGACCGAATCCGGGTTGGCGTTGTACGTGTCGTCGATGAGCGTGATCGTGCGTGTGCCGATGGTCACCTGCGCCGCACGCGAACGGCCCTTGACCGGCTCGAACGCCTCAAGGCCGCGCTTGATCGCTTCCAGCGGCGCACCGGCGGCGATGCCGCATGCAATTGCCGCGAGCGAATTGCGCACGTTGTGGCGGCCGGCGATATGGAGACGGTAATCCAGCGGGCCAGCGGGTGTTCGCACACCCACCTGCCAATGGCCGCCTTGCCATTCAGTCCCGGCCAAAACGATATCGGCTTGCTGGCCGGGCCGCTCGGGGCCATCCCGATGCACCACGTCGCCAGCATTGCCAAAAGTCATTCGGGTGCGCGATTGCGCGAGTTGCATCCAGACCGGTGTATGCGCTTCGCCTGCAGGAAACACCGCGATACCGTCCGGGCCCAGCGATTCGATGACCGAGCCGTTTTCCCTCGCCACAGCCTCGACGGTGGCCATGAATTCCTGGTGTTCGCGCTGCGCGTTGTTCACCATCGCGACGGTCGGCCTGGCGATGTTCGCCAGATACGCGATCTCACCCGGATGGTTCATGCCCATCTCCAGCACGCCCACACGATGCTCCGCGCGCAAGCGCAGCAATGTGAGCGGCAGACCGATGTCGTTGTTGAAGTTGCCCACAGTTGCCAGCATCTCATCGGGCATCCAGGCACGAAGGATGGATGCAATCATCTGCGTCACGGTGGTCTTGCCGTTGCTCCCCGTCACCGCGATGAGCGGGAGACTGAACTGCGACCGCCATCCGGCCGCGAATGCGCCCAGTGCAACGCGGGTGTCATCCACCTCGATGCCCGCCATGCCCGAAGGGAGTTTGCCGCGATGGGCAATCGCTGCCACCGCACCATTGGCGCCCGCCTGGCCGAGGAAGCTGTTGGCGTCGAAACTCTCGCCCTTGAGCGCGACGAAGAGATCGCCATGCTGCAACGTGCGGGTGTCGGTGTGCACGCGGTGGAAGGCCATGCTGCCGTCACCGGCCAGCTTGCCGCCGGGAATCCAGGGCAGGATCTGCGCGAGCGTAGACATCGCTTGACTCATGCGACGCTCCTGGCCTGCAGCGCCGCCTGCGCGTGCGAAATATCGGAGAAAGAATGCTTCACGCCCGCGACTTCCTGGTAGTCCTCGTGGCCTTTGCCAGCCAGCAATACGACATCGTTCGGTGCTGCAGCCGCGATGGTCTGCGCAATCGCGAGGGCGCGATCGACCTGGACTTCCACGAAGCGATCGGGTGAGAAGCCCTGGCGAATCTGGCCGATGATGGTCTCGGGCTGCTCGCTGCGCGGGTTGTCGCTGGTCACGACGATGCGGTCGGCGTTTTTTGCGACCACCGCTGCCATGAGAGGGCGCTTGCCCGGGTCGCGATCGCCGCCGCAGCCGAAGATGCACCACAGCTGGCCGCCTCGCTGCTGCGCCATGGGTTTGAGCGCCTGCAGCGCCTTGTCGAGCGCATCGGGTGTGTGTGCGTAGTCCACGGCGACCACGGGCTTGCCCGCTTCGCTCAGGCGCTCCATGCGACCGGGCACCGGAAAGAGACTGCCGCACGCGGCAACCGCATCGGCCAGCGTGACGCCAACGGCCCGCATCGCCGCAATGACACCCAGAAGATTCGACACGTTGTAGTGGCCGATCAGCTGTGTGCGAAGTTCGTGCGTCTGCACGCCTTCAGCCACCGTGAAGCGCAGGCCGCCCTGCTCATAACCGATATCGCGCGCCACCAGGCGAGCCTGCTCGATGATGGAAACCGTCCACACGTCGATGGAATCGTCCAGCGATTCGACGAGTTCCTTGCCCTTGTCGTCGTCAATGTTGACGACCGCCGCACGCAAGCCCGGCCATGCAAAGAGCGCTGCCTTCGCATCCCAGTAGGCCTGCATCGTCCCGTGGTAGTCGAGATGGTCCTGGGTGAAGTTGGTGAAGATCGCGACGCGAATGCGCGTTCCGTCCATGCGACGTTCGACGATGCCCACCGAGGATGCCTCGATCGCGCAGGCCTTCACGCCCTCGTCCACGAAGCGCCTGAACTGGCCCTGCATCAGCACCGGGTCGGGTGTCGTGAGGCCGTTGAATTCGATGTCCGGCGGACGACCGATGCCCAGCGTGCCGATCACTGCGCAAGGGCTCGCCGGTCCGCCAGCATGCGTGAGCGCCTGCGCGAGCCACCATGCGGTGGATGTCTTGCCGTTGGTGCCGGTGACGGCCAGCACATCGAGCTCGCGCGTCGGGTGGTTGTAATACTCGGCGGCGATATCACCGCACGCCGCCTTCAGGTGCGTGAATGCGGCGATGGTATCGCTGTCGAACACGAACGGCTCGACGCCTTCTTTTTCGACCAGGCACGCGACTGCGCCCTGAGCAAGTGCAGCATGCACATGGCTGCGGCCATCTGTCGCGGCGCCGGGCCACGCGATGAAACCATCACCTGCGCGGACGTTGCGACTGTCGCATTGAAGAGTGCCGGTCACGCGGGCGCGCAACCAGCGTGCGGCTTCGAGTGAGTCGTGAAGATCGATCATCAGAACGATTCCTCCACAGCGTTCACCACGATCTGAGGCTTGACGTTCATGTCGGGTTGAACGCCGAGCATGCGCAACGTCTGCTGAACCGTGCTGCTGAAAACCGGCGCTGCAACTTCGCCGCCGTAGTACTTGCCGCCGCTCGGCTCGTCGATCATCACGGCGACCACGATGCGTGGCTTGTCCACCGGGGCAATGCCGACGAAGAAGGCGCGATACTTCTTGTCGGCGTAGCCCTTGCCCTCTTGCTTGTGCGCAGTGCCGGTCTTGCCACCGACCGAGTAGCCCATGGTCTGCGCCTTGGGCGCGGTGCCGCCGTTCTGCGTCGCGAGATGAAGCATGTGCCGCACGGCCTGAGCGGTCTTCGGCTCCATCAAACGAACCCCGCTGACCTGGTCCGTCGCCTTCATCAGGGTAGCCGGCACCAGTTCGCCATCACGCGCAAACACGGTATATGCGCGGGCCAGCTGGAAAAGACTCGACGACAGGCCATAGCCATAGCTCATGGTGGCCTGCTCGATCGGACGCCAGGTCTTGTGTGCACGCAGCTTGCCGCTCACAGCGCCGGGAAAGGGCACTTGCGGCTTCTGGCCGAAACCGACCTGCGAATACATCTCCCACATCTCACGCGGCTGCATCTGCATGGCCAGCTTGACGGTACCGACGTTGCTCGATTTCTGGATCACCTGGTTGACCGTGAGAACGCCATGCGGATGCGCGTCGCTGATGGTGGAGCCGCCAATGCTCAGGCGACCGGGCGCGGTCTGGATCGAAGTCTCGGGCTTGACAATTCCTTTTTCGAGCGCGAGCGCAGCGATGAACGGCTTCATCGTCGAGCCCGGCTCGAACGTGTCAGTCAGCGCCCGATTGCGCAGTTGCGCACCCGAAAGATTCAGACGCTTGTTTGGCACGTAGCTCGGGTAGTTCGCCAATGCCAGCACTTCGCCGGTCATGACATCGAGCACGACCACGCTGCCTGCCTTGGCCTTGTGTTCGATGACCGCATCACGCAGCTTCTGGTAGGCGAAGAACTGCACCTTGCTGTCAATGGACAGCTGCAGGTCGCGCCCGTCCACCGGCTTGACCTGTTCGCCCACGTCCTCGACGACGCGGCCCATTCTGTCCTTGATCACGCGGCGCGAACCGGCGCGGCCGGCCAGTTCCTTGTTGAAGGCGAGCTCCATGCCCTCCTGGCCGTGGTCTTCGACGTTGGTGAAGCCCACGACGTGTGCAGCCGATTCGCTTTCAGGGTATTGGCGCTTGTATTCCTTGCGCTGGTAGATGCCCTTGATGTCGAGGGCGGCGATCTGCTTTGCAGCGTCTTCTTCGATCTGACGCTTGAGCCACACGAAGTTCTTGTCTTCGTCTTGCAGCTTCTTTTCAAGCTCTGCCATGGGCATTTCCAGCAACACGGCCAGTTGCTTGAGCTTGGCCGGGTCGCGCTCGATGTCTTCGGGAATCGCCCAGATGCTGGGAGCCGGGACGCTGGTAGCCAGCAGCAGACCGTTTCGGTCGAATATGCGGCCGCGGTTCGCGGGCAGCTCGAGCGTCCGGGCAAAGCGCACCTCGCCTTGTCTCTGGAAGAACTCGTTGGCAAACACCTGGATCCAGGCCGCCCGACCCGCCAGCGCGAGAAAACCCACAGCAATCGCAGCGACGATGAACTTGCTGCGCCAGACGGGCGTCTTGCTCGCCAGCAACGGGCTGGACGTGTAGGCAAGGCTGCGGCCGCGGCTACTCATCGGTTACCTTTCTTTGCTGCGGAAGCGCCGACGTACTGCGTGATGGCCGGTGTCGCGGTGCGCATCTGCAGTTGTTCCCTGGCAATTTTTTCCACCCGCAACGGCGTTGCCTGTGCGCGCTTTTCGACTTGCAGGCGCTCACGCTCGAGCTCGAGCTTGCGCGCTTCGGTGGAAGCGCGGTCCAGCTCGGTGACCAGGCGGCGCGATTCATACTGCGTGCGCACGAGATAGAGCGCGCTCGCGATGACGGCGATGAGCAAGACGATGTTGACGCGTGTCACGCTTGCGTCCTCTCGGCCACCCGCATGATCGCGCTGCGCGAGCGGGGGTTGGCGCTGACTTCTGCCTGCGGCGTCTTGACCCGATCAAGCGCGCGCAGCTTCATCGGCTTTGGCTGCGCAAAAGGCGCCCGGCGATCGAACACCTCGCGCGAGTTCGCGGCGATGAACTGCTTCACGATGCGGTCTTCAAGCGAATGAAAACTGATCACGAC
>JBKJKT010000193.1:0-4439 GCA_046597415.1 Ramlibacter sp. | reverse complement strand
GCGCAGATCAGCAGTAGCAAGGCGGTCACGCAGGCGACCTTGATCACGTTGGGCATCGCTCAAGACTCGGTAATGGGTTTGTTCACTGGCAGAAAGCCGTTGCTCGAGCGCCAGGCGTTTGTCCTGCTCGGTTTGTTGCTGGGTCGCTGCCGCCTGGGTTTGTTGGTTGAGCGCTTCCGCCTGCAGGCGGGCTTGTTGCTCAAGCTGCCGACCGTAGCGCCAGTCCTGGACCTGCCAGGCCAGCGCGGCAGATCCACCGGCCAACGCGGCCAACAGCACGCCGTTGGCCAGCAGCCGATACGGCGCGGGGATCAGGTCGACGAGATGCATAGCACTGCCCTCGCCCGTCCCCACAATTCCAGCCGATCCGCCAGGCCATTGAGGCCGCCGTTGATCTTGCGGGTGATCGCCTCGAACTCATCCCGATCTGCCAGGGCATTCAGCTCACGGACCCACCAGAACCACGCGGCCGACTCGGCGGCCCATTGCGGCAGCTCCAGCAGCTCCGGGGTGCGCAACAATCGCTCGTCGCCGAACAAGGCCAGGCTGCAGCGCAGGTAGTTGTTGCGGCCGGTGATTTGAATCAGGCCCCGACCGCGATAGCGCTGGCCATCCCCATCTGATTCCGGGGTGTTACCCAGCTTCGCGGCCAGATTGCCGGTGTCGTACTTGCTCAGGTACTGATCGCCGCCCAGTTCGCGGACGTACTGCAGCTGACCGGACTCATGGCCTACCTGGGCGAGGAACGCGGCCTGACGTTTCGGTGTGTTGATCTGCCGATGGGCCATCGCCGTGTTGAGGGCAGATACAAAAACGCCCGCTTGGCGGCGGGCGTTCGGCATGATGCGTTGCAGCTGTTGTTCCGTGACGGGCATAAAAACTCCAGACATAAAAAAACCGCACTCAGGCGGCCATGGGGTGGGTTACAGCTTCTCGACGCTCACGACCTTGAGTGGCTTCGTTTCTTTCTTTTTCTTGCCTTTGGATTTGCCTTTTTTGCCGGCATTGCACTCGACCGTGGTCGACCAGCCGGACTGGGTGAATACCTGCTCAACCGAATCCGCCAGGTACTCACCATCGAGGCCGGCCTTGAAGCCTTGGGCGTCGATGGGCCGCTCGGCGAAGATGTCGGTGCGGCCGGGCATTTCAAAACGCACGTCAGCGGTCGAGCGATTGAACGCCGCCAACCGCGCTTTGGCGGCCGACTCGGCGGCGGTCTTGTTCGGGTAGATATGCCGGTCGGTATGCACCGCCGGCAGACCATCCGGCGCGTCATCGTTATTGATGGTGATGACCGCGAGCTTGCCGTTTTTTTTGTCCTGGTGTTTGGTCGCCACCGCCTTGTGCGAGTTGCGATCCCCCTGGCTGAACTGCCAGCGACTGACGTCGCTGCGCGTCAAAGTGATCGCGCCGAAGGATTTACCGCTGGCGGTCTGGCCGCCTTGACGGGGCATGACCAACAGCTTGCCGTCAGCGACCTTGGCCGTGCAGTCGTATTGCTTGGCCAGGCGGGTGATGAAATTAAAATCGGACTCGTTGAGCTGGTCTACCCGGGCGACTTTCGTCGCCACCGGACACGCCGACTGCCAGCCATTACGCGCAGCGATGTCGCTGACGATCTTCGACAGCGGTACGTCTTCCCAGCTTCCGTTACGGGTGGTCTTGCCAGTACCGCGCATGTCGCTGGCCTTGCCCTTGATCACAATCGTATCCGGTGGACCGGACACCTCGACCGCGTCGACCGCGTATCGCCCCATCCGTGCCAAGGACGTCTCGGCATAGCCCAGGTAAATTTCGATAGAGGCGCCATGTGAGGGCAGCGCCACCTCGCCGTCACGGTCATCAATGCGCAACTCAAACTCATCGGATTCCATACCCGGCTTATCAGAGGTGCGCAGCAGCAGTAATCGATCGTTGATCAGGGCCGTGATATCGGCGCCATCGGCGACGACACGAAACATCGGAGTCATGGATTATTTCCAAAAAAAAACCCGCACAGGGCGGGTTAGGAAGGGGATGAAGCTGCAAGTGCTTTAAGGAGCAACCTAACTGTAGACGATCAATTCCAGAGCGAGATGCCTTCTTCAGTCGGGCTGGGCAGATCGGGCAATACGATCACCACACCCGCGCGGTAAGGTTGGGGCTCATCCGCCAGCCCTTGATTGGCATCGAGCACCGCCTCGGCGCTGCCGTTCAAATGGCCGTAGACGTTGTGGCAAATGACATCGAGCATGTCGCCGTCAGAGGTTCTGCATGTCATCGCCATAGCGCGCAAACTCCAGTGTGAACCCTTGTTTACGGGGAATCCCGCCGTGCAGCAGTGCGCCTTGTTCCTCGTTGATGCTCTTCAGGCACCAGGTCCCCATCACCTCGCCGTAGCCAGTGGTCAATGTCAGCGGCTGAAGCCTGGCGCCAATACTGCGCAACGTGTCGAGCTGTTTGAGGCCGCCCTTAAAACCCGGGTAAATCGTCCCTTTGAGCGTGATTTTCTCCTCGCCCAACCCCACGGCCTGCTGCGCCGGGCGGCGCGTCAGGCGCTCCTGGGAGGCCCAGCGGAATTCGGTCGAGCGGCTCAACTCGTCGAAAGCCGCCGTGTCGAGATTGAAGTAATACGGCTGCACCTTGGGGTCTCGGGGCTGGATGATCAGTAAGTGCGGGAACGGCTTCACCGCTTCCGGTGCCGGCGTGGCGTCCACGGCAAAAGCACTGGTGGGCACGATGTTGGCCAACGCCGGACTGACCTTGCCGGCGATGTTGTTGATCGCCGTCGCCGCCTTGCCCGCCTGCTCCTTCAGGGTGCCCAAGCGTTCCTGCACTTCGGCAGCGGCCCGGGTCGCACGGCCGTACACCGCGACCACCTGGCCGACCTTGGCCTGTGCCGCCTCCACGCTGCGCATCACCCGCTGCAGCTTGGCACCGATGGCCGGCCCCACGAACGGGATGCTTTCCAGCTCGGACGCAGCGCCGGTGATTTCGCTAATGGCACCGTTGACCGGCCCGAGCATCCCGTCCGCACTGCGCCGCCCGGCCTCTCCCGCGTCGACCAGGTACTTGAGGCCCGACTGCATCTGCTCCATATAAGCCATAAGGCCTCCTTACACATGAGGATCGTCATACAGTTTCGTCGCGTTCTGTTTCGCAGCGTCCGCCATCATCAGCCGCATGTGCGGCATCAGCTCTTGGGCAAACTGTTGCGGGTCTTTGACATCGCCGTTCACCGTGACCGGCATGGTCAACGAGTATTGGAACTGCTGATCCACCTGGGTCGGTGCCGGTTTCTCCGTCGCTTTAGGCTGGATCGCCACGGCCGCTGATTTTGTCGCCCCCTGCACCGCCAGCGAGCGCGCAACATCGCCCGGCAGCGGCCCTTGCGTAGGCGAACCCGACGCCATCAGCAACGCGCCTGAACCGTTGCCATTGAGCGACTGGCCCATCGCCGCCAAGCTTGGCACCGCCGGACCCGGGCGAGGCCCCATCAACAACGGCGTGACCGGCGACGCCGGTTTTTCCTCGGGCTTTTCATCATCGCCACCAAACAGCGACTTGCTCAAGGAACCGCCCAACGCCGCGCCGCCTTGGCTGCCGAGGTAGGCACCGATCAGGCCACCGATGGCGGTGCCGATAATCGGCACCACCGAGCCGATGGCTGCCCCTGCCGCCGCACCGGCCATGGTGCCTGCCAGATTGCCAGCGGCCGCACCGTACCCCTCGGCCTTTTCGTCCTTGGTTTGGGCGTTCTCGAAGGTATCAAATGCCATCGAGCCGGCTTCCATCAGCGAGCCGCCGGGAATGAACTTCGCGACTTTGCCGACTTTGCCGGCCGCTTTCATCACCCCGCCCAGCTTGGACATCGCACCGCTGGGCACCGGCACCGGAGGAATCGGCGGACGCGGGATGGGCATCGGTGGCCGTGGCACCGGGGGTCGCCGCGAGCCGGCCGGCCGACGACGTGAAGGGCTGCGCCGTCCACCGCGACCACGTCGACGCGTTTCACCCGGCGCATCAGCAGCACCGCCGCCCATGGCCCCGGCATTGACCACAAACACCTTCTTGACGCCGTCGTCATCCGTGCCCGGCGCACCGCCCTCTTCACCGCCTGAGGCCGCTTCCTTGGCCAGCGAAACCACCTTGAGGCCGGTCGCGACCAGGTCGAATTTGCCGGCCTTTTTGTCGCCTTTGCCGTCCGCCTTATCGTCGTCACCCTCCGCATCGGCAGAGCCACCCTTGAGCGCGGCGACGGCCTTGAGCCCGGTTTCTACCAGGGACAACGCTTTGCCGGCCTTGCCTTTGGGTTCGTCCTTGCCATCGCCCTTACCGTCCTCGGAGTTGGTGACAAAGACCTTTTGCACTTCGCCTGCTTTGCCGCCTAACGAACCGCGCGCCAGGTTGAACAAGCCTTTACCCATTTTGAACGAGCTGAAGAGGCCCTTCAGGGTGAT
>JBKJKT010000165.1:0-14342 GCA_046597415.1 Ramlibacter sp. | reverse complement strand
GGCGAGGTCGCAGAGGGCGTAGCCGTGCTCGCCCCGGCCTGCGCGGCCACCTTGATCTCACCCATTTTCTTCAGACCCAGAATCCGGCCGATGCCGGTCGGGTCGATCCCGTATTCCGCTGGCATGACTACCGTCACAAGCAACGCGACGGCAACAAGTAGCGCGACGACCGTTGACCGAAGCAGCCTGGAGGCCGATGGAAGCTCGGACTTTGTCGGGATTTCAGCGTTGTACATGTGTGCCTCTCAGGCGCCTTGACTGGATACGACCCAGCCGGTCAGCTGATAGCCCATGAGGAGAAATCCGGCGCTCATGAGCGCCACGTTGGCGGTGTAAGCGTGGCGTGAAAAGCCATCGGTGCGCCTCCAGAATCCCATCGCGATAAGAATGGCACCGAGCGCGAGCAGTTGCCCGAGTTCGACCCCGACATTGAAGGCCACCAGATTCGTGAAAAGGCCATCGCGTGCCAGTTCAAACTCCTGGATCTTGGTGGCAAGGCCGAAGCCATGGAACAGGCCGAAGATCAGCGTCGCCGCCCGGGTGTCGGGTTGAACCCCAAACCATCTCTGGAATGCGCCGAGGTTGTCCATAGCCTTGTAGACCACGGACAGCCCGATGATTGCGTCGATCAGATACGCACTCACGCCGATGTTGAAATACACGCCGATCAGCAAGGTGGCTGAGTGCCCCAATGCGAACAGGCTGACGTACAAGGCGACATGACGCAGCCTGTATAGAAAGAAGATCACGCCGAACAGAAAGAGCAGATGGTCGTAGCCAGAGACCATGTGCTTGGCGCCCAGGTAGATGAACGGAATGATGTGCACCCCGCTGATCTCCTGGATATAGCCCTTGTCCCCGCTGGCGACCCCGTGCGCAAGCGCAGTCGCGCAAGCCGCGAGCGCCAGACTGGCGGCCATGAGCCGTGCGACAGCTTTCCTGGCGCTCGCCGAGGGTTCGATCCCTACCCGCGTCCGGCTCACTTGGCCGGCTGAAGCTCGGTCACAGTGAACTTGCCGCCTTCGCCGGTCGCCGTGAAGCGAACCTTGTCGCCGGCCTGGACCTTTTCCAGAAGCTTCGCGTCGCTCACACCGAACACCATGGTCATGGGCGGCATGTCGAGATTCTTGATTGCCGCGTGTTTCAACGTGATCTTCTTGCTGTCCTTGTCGACCTTGCGCACTTCGGCCTCGGTCATTTCAGCTGCCGGCTTGGACGCTGAGGTAGAAGCCGCTGCGGTGGCTTGCGCCAGAACGGTCAACGGGAACGCAGCGGCAAGGCCGACTACTGTAGCGACAAGCGCGAGGTTGATATTTTTCATGATTTACTTCCTTCGTAGCGTTGATAAACCGTGGCGCCGCCGTCTTTGGACAGCAGCATCACGCTGTAGGGATCCTTGCGGTTCCCATAGAACTCTCCATCCATGCCCGGGGACCCGACCGGCATACCTGGCACAGCGAGTCCGAGGGCAGTCGGCTTTTCCTTGAGAAGTCGCTTGACCTCTTTGGCCGGAACGTGACCCTCGAGCACATAACCGCCAACGAGCGCGGTATGGCACGACCCGTATTTGCGGTCCACACCCAGGCGCTCGCGGATGCGTTCGTTACCGGTGTCGTTGACCTTGACCTTGAAACCATCGCCCTGCAGGTGCGAAACCCAATCCTTGCAGCAGCCGCAATCCGGGTCCTTCCAGACCTCCACCAGAACGGCCTGTGCCGAGGCAGGAAAGCTTGCCGCTAGCAGCACGCTGCCTGCGGCCGCAGTCATAACCGCACGGCGAGTGACTGCGAACTCCGTGTTTTTGATTCGTGACATTTCCATCATCCTTTCCCGGCCGGAGCGACCTTGATCTTGCCGACCATCCCGGCTTGGTAATGACCGGCTATGAGGCACGCGAAGTCGAAGTCACCCGGGCGATTGAAGGTCCAGATCATCTCGGCGCTCTTTCCCTGTGCCACGTGGGCCATGTACGGCTCGTCGTGTTCCATGTTCGGAAACTTCACCATCAATGCCGCATGCTCATCGAGCACCTTCTTCGTGCCGATGACCATCTCGTGCATCATCTTTCCGTTGTTCTTGATGACGAACTTGATCGTTTCGCCTTGCTTGACCTCGATCTTGTCCGGCGTGAATCGCATGTTGTCCGTCATCGCGATCACGATCGTGCGCTTCACGGCCTTTGCGTCACCCGCAATGCCCCAGTCCTTTTGCTCCTTGGTGACGGAGACGGCCTTCTTCTTGCCGTGGTCCTCATGAGCCACTGCACCCAGCGACACGCTCATCAATGCTGCTGCCAGCAGTGCGTTCAATAGTTTCATCTCTAATGTCCTTTCAATGACACGGTTAGCAATGCTGCGCATTAGTGGCCCGAGTGGCCCGAGGGCTTGCGGATCCTGACTTCCACGTCCTTTTTTGGCTTTCCCCGCGCAGGCATGGAGCCCGTTCCTTCAGATTTGAAGCGTGCCGGGGCAGGAAGTTCACCGTTGAATTCATAGGCCACCGTACCCGGGGGATGCTTGAACCAGCTGGTGTTCTTGTAGTCGCCCGCCTTCTGGTCGGCCCTGACCTTGACCACGGTGAACATGCCGCCCATCTCCAGCGAGCCGAACGGCCCCTGTCCGCCCATCATCGGCTCAGTGTTGTCCGGAAGGGGCATCGTCATTTCCGCCATGTCGGCCATGCCGCGTTCGCCCATCACCATGTAATCGGGTATCAGGTTGGTGATCTCCTTGACCACCTTGCGATGGTCCACACCGATCATGGTCGGAACGTCATGCCCCATCGCATTCATCGTGTGGTGACTCTTGTGGCAATGAAATGCCCAGTCGCCTTCCTCGTCGGCCAGGAATTCGATCTGGCGCATCTGACCCACTGCTACGTCCGTCGTCACCTCGTACCAGCGCGTGCTTTTGGGAGTGGGCCCGCCGTCGGTGCCGGTGACCAGGAACTCATGTCCGTGGAGGTGAATAGGATGATTCGTCATCGTGAGGTTGCCAAAGCGGATGCGCACCTTGTCGTTCTTGCGAACGTTCATGGAATCGATGCCCGGGAATATGCGGCTGTTGAAGGTCCAGAGGTTGAAGTCCAACATCGTCATGATCTTGGGCGTGTAGGCGCCGGGCTCGACGTCGTAGGCGTTGAGCAGAAAAACGAAGTCCCGATCCACCTCATCGATCAGCGGATGCTTGCCCTTGGGGTGTGTCACCCAGAACCCCATCATCCCCATCGCCATCTGCGTCATCTCGTCCGCGTGCGGGTGGTACATGAAGGTGCCCGGACGCCGTGCGACGAATTCATAGACGTAAGTTTTGCCTGGGTCAATCGCTTTCTGGTTCAGGCCAGCAACGCCGTCCATGCCGTTCGGCAGCCGCTGGCCATGCCAGTGGATGCTGGTGTGTTCCGGCAGCTTGTTGGTCACAAACACCCGCACCCGATCGCCTTCAACCACTTCGATGGTCGGTCCTGGCGACTGCCCGTTGTAGCCCCACAAATGCGCCTTGAATCCGGGCGACATCTCGCGCACGACCGGCTCCGCGACCAGGTGGAATTCCTTGACGCCGCTGTTCATGCGCCACGGCAGCGTCCAGCCGTTGAGCGTGACGATCGGGTTGTAGGGCCGACCTGTGTTCGGCACCAGCGGCGGCATGGTGTCGGGCTTGGTCTGCATCACCGGTTCGGGCAATGCCGCCATGGCGACCTTGCTCACCGAGGCCGCCGCGACCGCGCCAGTGATCGCACCAGCGCCGGATAGAAAATTGCGTCTGCTAGTCATTGTTGATTCCGTATGTATTGCGCGGGCCATCAATGGCCAGGGCCTTCGGCGCCGCCCTTGGCGCCGGCAGAGACCGGGGACGCGCCCATCGCAATCGGCTTGCCGATGATCGATGAAGCGAGGCCGGCGTCGGCCAGCCAGAACTGCTGTTGTGCGTTGATGGCCTGCGTGACGCTGGCAATCTGGGTGCGGCTATCGGCCAGCAACTCGAACACGCCGATCAGCATTCCGTTGTAGCGAAGCACGTTCTCTTCGGCCATGATCTTGCTCAGTGGCACGATCTCGTCGCGGTAATGCCTGGCAAGGTCGTGAGCCGTGCGGTAGGCCGAATAGCTTTCGCGCAGTTGCGAAGAGGCCGAGCGCACAACGGCTTCGTACCGGTTGGCTGCGGCCAGTGACTGCGCGTTCATGCCGGCGCGCTGGGCACCACCCCAGTCAAAGATCGGAAGGCGCACCTCCAGCTCAAACCCCTTGGGACGACTCTTCTCACCCGAGTGGTTGTCGAATACGGTATCGCGTCGAACCCCGACTTCGACGTCCAGCAGGCTGTTCAAGAGCGTCAGTCCCTGAGACTTTCCGGCGACGTCAAGTTGCAGGCGGGCCAACTGAACGTCAATTCGTTGCTCGAGCGCCGATGCACTCACGTCTGCCGCAGCCTTCGGCTCCTTTGGCAGGTCCGGCAGGCGGTCCGGCAGTTTCAGCTGCTTCGCCTGCGCGTCCGTCAATCCGAGCAGACGCACCAGCTCCTCACGCGCGGAGGTAGCCGTGTGTTGCGCAGAAGCCAGCTGGGCCGCCGAATCGGCGTAGAAGGCCTGCTGCCGCACCCGCTGCAGTCGGGTGAAGTTACCCACCTGCTGCATGCGCCTGGCCAGCTCTGCGCTGGCTTGCGCGGACCGGTTGACCTGGTCGGCATATTGCAACAACTGCTGGGCGGTGACAGCTCGCACCCAAGCCTGCCTGACCTGGCTGACCTGCTCGACCACCGTGCCGCTCAGTTGAACCCTGGCTTGGGCGACCTGATTTCTGGAGATCACCTGACGCTGGGGTAGTGTGAGAAGGTCCAGCAGCCCGATAGAGAGCAAGCGCCCCAGTTCCAGTTCGTCGCCTGCGCGGACGCGCTCGAACGAAAAAACGGGATTGCCTATCCGCCCTGCCTGATTCGCGGCAGCCATGTCAGCCCAACTCTGCGCCACCAGCGCTTGCATGGATGGGCTGTTCGCAAGCGCGAGCTGCACCGATTCGTCCATGGTGAGTGGCTTGGCCAGCAGTTGTTCACTGAGCTGGCTTCGAGCCTGGCGCTGCTGCTCGGTGCGACTGAGCTCCAGCTTGCCCTGGGTGAAGTCCTGGGTCGACTGGTTGGTTTGCTGCAGGGCCTGATCGATGTCTACGCTCGCGCATCCGACCAGGAGGAGCACGGCCGCGCAGACGCCTGCGATTTGAAAGGTTCTTTGCATTTGGCTCACCATTTATGGTTTTTTCGGCGTCGCAGAAGGCTTCGGCGCGCTCGCCGCGGGCGAGGGATGACCGGCGTGCCCTTCATGCCCCGGCTCCTGGGCAGCTTCCTTTGCGTAGGCTTTCCAGCCTCCGATCTTGCCGACCGTGTCGTTGGCTTCTCGCCAAGGCACCATCTTGATTTCGGAGTACGGCACGTAGCCTTCGAGGGCCGAGCGGTACTCACCCGACGCAGGTTGGGCTTGCACGACTGAAGCCGCCGGGATCTGGGCTGACGCTGTCAGCGTCACCAGACCCAATGAGAGCGCCAACCAACGGGCCGGCATGGGCTGAAACATAGGAACCTCGCGTTGTTCATCGGGATGTCCCGCCATGGCCGAAACGGCATGGCGGACGAACGAAAGCACCCGGTGCGCCAGTCAGGCTGGCGCGCAGGATGCAATCAGGCGCGGGGCGGTTTGTCGGGGACCTGGGACGGTCGGGCGTGAATCAGCACGAAGGGTTCGGCCAACTCAGCTTGGGGCATGGGCGCCAGAGCGACCAATAGAGGGTATTGCGAGAAAGCAACGACGTTGCAGCAGGAAGCGCAGACCGTGCACTGGTGCTCGGAGCCAGGCAACTTTTTGGCCCCGCTGTCCGGGCTCTTCTCCACTTGCGCAGCGCCTGCATGGCTGTGCAGGGAGTGGTCGTGGGTGGCGCTTGAAACGCTGTCGATCGAGGTCAGATCCAACACTTGAGCTGCAACGACCTGGGTCTTTGCATGATGGGGGCCCGTTGCGCAAAACAGCATCGACGAAGCCGCCAACCCCTGCAACGGGATAGCGGCAACGATCAACCAGGCGAGGAACAGGCGAAAGCGCGACATCGAGTGGCGATTCTAATGGGGCTGGTGGGACTCGTGGTCCGAGGACACGATTGCGCACACTTTCTGCGGTCTTTCAACTATCAGTATTGGCGCGCGCGCGTGTGCAAACCTGGAAAGGCGCAATGGATCAGTAAAGAGTTACTCTTCAGGATCCGTGAAATGAACTAAACAATCCTTTCTCTGTCTGACAACGCACAAAGAGGCTATGCGCGTAAAACTACTCTCCCCGGCTCGTGTCAGGACCAAGAAGGTTCAACGTGACCTGTTACTTGCTCAAGCTGACTTGCACGAATCGACCACAGACCTGGCGGCATCCATCGCGGGCGGCGTGGCGCCGAGTCGGGATTCGGTTACTACGGCGGTGGAGCAAAACACCGAGGTTCAAGCGCAGCTGAACAATGTCTCCACCGAGCTGGAGACCGTCTCGGAGCAGCTTCGGGTCGCGGAGGCCAGGATCGAAGAGGTTATGGAACAGGCTGGGCCGGTGACGCGTTCAGGCGAGGGCATTGAAGCGCTTCGCGCCTTGATGGGGCCAGCAGATCAACCACCAGATGACCACATCGGTGATGAGAAGCCTGCTCAGTAACTCGTGACATACCGGCAGTGACAGTCTACCGAAGCTCCGAGTAGCGACTGCGGCAACAGGTCGCCAAAGAAAACGCCTGCTACGGTTAGATAGCAGGCGTTGTTCATTGCCATTGCGGCAAATCTGGTAGGACGTACAAGATTCGAACTTGTGACCAACGGATTAAAAGTCCGCTGCTCTACCAACTGAGCTAACGTCCCGCAAAGCCAGCGATTATAGCGTCCGTGTTTTGCCTTTTTGGATCGCGAGCTGGTCCAGCACCCACCCGGCAGCGCATTGGCCGAATGTGGCCGTGACGCTCACCACCGAGCCATACCCGTGGCAGTTAAGCGTCCCGTCGCCTTCCACCGCGCCTTCCACCGCGCATGAAGCATCAGGCGGTGCGACGGCTTCCCGGCTGAAAACACAGGCAATCCCGATTTTCTTCCCCTCGCGCGGCGCTCCATGCGACTTGCGCAGCCGATAGCGTACCTGTGCCAGCAGCGGATCATGCGTCGTGTTGGCGAGGTCGTCGATGTCCACCTTGTGGGCGTGACGCTTTCCGCCAGCCGCACCCGCCGCAATGAACAACGTCTTTGTTCGACGCGACCACTCGGCCATCGCCACTTTCGCCTTGACCTGGTCGCAGGCATCGATCACCGCTGTGACGCCAGCGGGCAGCAGCTGCGGCCAGGTCTCCGGCTCAGCGAACTCCTCGACGCAATTGACGATGCAGGCCGGATTGATCTGCGCAATGCGACCTCGCATCGCCTCCACCTTGGCCTGGCCCACCGTTTCGTCCAAGGCATGGACCTGCCGGTTGATATTGGACTCAGCCACATGGTCCAGATCGACCAGTGTCAGCTCGCCGACTCCGCTGCGGGCCAGCGCTTCCGCCGCCCAGGACCCCACGCCACCGATCCCGATCACCGCCACGTGTGCATTGCGAATGGATGCGGCTCCGAGGACGCCATACAGGCGTTCGAGGCCACCAAAGCGGCGCTGGAGATCGGCGGTGTCGTCGGGCTGGGTCACGCGCCTATTGTCGCCGCCCGCAACACGGCCACTGCAAGATTTGAATTACTTGACGTCGGCATGTAATTGGCTGACGATGTCATTCATGACAAAGCACCCCGCCGTCTCGCCAGCCCAGGTCAAGGCCGTGCGCGGCTTCAACCGGTTCTGGACACAGCGCATCGGCATACTCGATCCGTACCTCGGCAGCGAGTTCTCGCTTACCGAGGAGCGTGTGCTGTACGAGCTGGCGCATCGCGATCAACCCACGGCGTCTGAACTCGGTCGCGATCTCGGGCTGGATGCGGGCTACCTGAGCCGCATCCTGCGCCGGTTCGAAAGCCGCGGCTGGCTCGCCCGGGTACCCTCGCCCGCCGACGCGCGGCAGAGCCTGCTCAAGCTGACCGAAGTGGGTCATGCAGCTTTCGCTCCGTTGCAGCAGCAGTCGCGCGACGAGGCGGCGGCGCTGCTCGGCGCTGTTTCCGCAGCAGACCGCGACAGGCTGATTCGCGCCATGACCACGCTGCAGCAACTGCTCGATTCCTCAGCCGGCCGGCAGCCCGGTGCAGTCCTGATGCGCGATCCACGCCCGGGAGACCTGGGCTGGGTCGTCATGCAACACGCGGAAATCTACTGGCGCGAATACGGTTTCAACAACGAATTCGAAGCGCTGGTCGCTGACATTGCAGCGGGCTACATACGCAAGTTCGACCCCGATTGGGACAAGGGCTGGATCGCCGAAATCGACGGCGAGCGGGTGGGGTCGGTCTTTGTGGTGCGCAAATCCCGCACCGCGGCTCAACTGCGCCTGCTGATCCTCACGCCCGCAGCACGTGGCAGGGGGCTGGGCGCACGTCTGGTCGATGAGTGCATCGCATTTGCGCGTGGCAAAGGGTATCGAAAGCTGGTGCTATGGACCAACGGCCATCTCGACGCGGCCAGGGGCATCTACAAGTCGCGCGGGTTCGCGGTCACCAGTACCGAATCGTTCAAGGCGTATGGCCGCCAGCTCACCGGCGAAATCTGGGAGCTCAGGCTGTGAGCTGCGCATGAACAAAGCGCTCTGGGCTGCTGCCGGCGCCAGCGTGCTGGTCGGCGCAAGCAGATAATCTCCGCCATGACTGCCTCCGATGCGCCCGCCCCTGCGCGCTCACAACCGAATTCCCTCTCGGACCTCTTTTTCTCGTTCAGCCT
This sequence comes from Ramlibacter sp., assembly GCA_046597415.1. Taxonomy (GTDB): domain Bacteria; phylum Pseudomonadota; class Gammaproteobacteria; order Burkholderiales; family Burkholderiaceae_C; genus Ramlibacter. Next base: position 5,480 of record JBKJKT010000165.1, on the reverse strand, counting down.
GCTCGCCCTGCAGGGATTTGGCGGCGTGCTTGCAATCGTACAACGCGAGCTGGTGGAAAAGAAGCATTGGATGACTCGCGAGGAGTTCGTGGAGGAATGGGCTGTCGCCCAGATCATGCCGGGGCCGAACGTCATCAACCTTGCGCTGATGATCGGTGGACGGTATTTCGGGTTTCGCGGTGCGATGGCGGCGCTGGCCGGCATGCTGACCTTTCCGCTTCTGGTTGTGATCGGCCTGGCGCTGATCTACGCACAAGTCGCTCACAACCCGCAGGTTGCAGGCGCCCTGCGCGGCATGGGCGCCGTCGCAGCGGGTCTCATCGCGGCAACGGGCATCAAGCTTGGCAGCGCCCTCAAAAAGAACGTTCTGGGAATCCCGATCTCCCTTGCGTTCGGTGTCCTGATGTTCATCGGCATCGCCATCCTTCGCTGGCCGCTGGCGTGGGTACTGCTCGGGCTTGGTGGACTCGCATGCGCAATCGCTTACCGCCGGTTCGCCGGGACCCTGGCATGACGCTTTCGATTGCGCTCTCGCCTGCCGACTGGCTGTCCCTGTTCCTGCATTACCTGTCGCTGTCGCTGCTTTCGGTCGGAGGCGCGATCACCACGGCGCCCGACATGCACCGGTTCCTGGTCGAGCGCCAGCAGTGGCTGACCGATCCCCAGTTCAACGCATCGATTGCGATTGCGCAAGCGGCTCCCGGCCCCAACGTGCTCTTCATCGCGCTGATGGGATGGAACGTCGGATTGAATGCGGGGGGCCTGCCGACGGCGCTCATGGGGATGACGATTGCCATGCTGGGCATCATGATTCCGAGCACGACGCTGACCTATCTGGCCGCGACATGGGGGCATCGCAACCGCGATTTGCGCGCGGTGCGGGCGTTCAAGCAAGGCATGGCGCCTATCGTGATCGCGCTGCTGATCGCGACCGGCTGGATTCTCGCCACGGGCAGCGGCTATGACGTGCGTCACTGGCCGATCTGGGCGGTGGCTGTCGCAACTGCGCTGATTGTCTGGCGCACGAAGTTGCACCTGCTCTGGTTGTTGGGTGCCGGTGCGTTGCTTGGGTGGTTCGGGCTGGTGTGAGGTGGTGAGGTGGTGCGTTAACGCGCGCCCCTGAGCAGCTCGTAGTAAGCCGGCGCGTCCGAGATCGTGTTGTGGCCCGCGCCCGGCACCACTTCGAGCTTTGCAACGCCGGGCGCGAAACGCGTGAACAGCTGGTCCGTGCTGGAACGCGCAATGACCTCGTCCCGTTCGGCCGCGACGATCACCGTCGGTGCCTTGATCTGCCCTGCGACACTGCCTGAATCGAATTTGTCGCGCAACAGCAAGCGGATCGGCATGAACGGAAACTGCGAAGCCGCAAGGGATTCGATGCTGTCGTAAGGCGTGACCAGGACCAGTCTCGACACAGGCCGCTCGGCCGCCAGGCGCACTGCGACCCCGGACCCGAGGCTGCGTCCTATCACCACGATATCTTTCTGGGTCACGCTCAACAGGTCGAACAGTGCCCTGGCATCGGCATGCAGCGCCCGCTCGGTGGGCGAGCCGGCACTTCCGCCATAACCCCTGTAGTGCATGAGAAAGACTGATCGGTCAGGGAACGCAGCCGCGATGGGCGCAAGGCTCGCGGACACATCCTCTGCGTTGCCCCCGAAATAGATCAGGGCGCGGGTGCCCTCGCGTGGCCTGGCCGAGACCTGAACCTCCGCCCCATCGGCGGCGAGTTTGATGCGATCAGCCGCGGTTCCAAAGGATGCAGGCTGCGGAAAGTAAATGAGCGATCGCTGCATGAAGAAGAGCGCCGCGCACATAGCAAGATAGATCCCGCCGACGATCAGAAGTATCCCCATGATGTGCCTCATGCAGCCAACCTCCGGGTGAATTCATCGTCTTTCATGAGGCCCGTATCGCCCAGCGCTCATGGTCGCGCCAGCGTCCGCCGATCTTGAGGTAACGCGGCGAATAGCCTTCCTTCTCGAAGCCGCAGGCCGCAGCCAGCGCGATTGACGGTGCGTTGCCGGGCTGGATGTTGGCTTCCAGCCGGTGCAGCTTGAGCTTCTTGAATGCATGGCTCACCACTGCCCGCAACCCTTCGGCCATCAGCCCCTGCCGCTCGTGGCCGGCAAAGCCGTAATAGCCCAGGAACGCACTGCAGAACTGGCCCAGCACGATGTTGGAGATATTGAAGACGCCCACGATTTCATCGGTGCCACGCAGCAGCACCAGAAACGAATAGTGGGTCGGCTGTTTGAGGCGCCCGAGCCACTCGCGGTACTGCACCGCCGTGGACGGCGGTTTGACCCAGGTACGGTGATACGACCGACTGCGCGCGACCGCCGCAAGAAACGCCGCTTCGTCACTGCGCCCGGGGGCGCGAATATGGATGCGCGACGGCACGTGACCTCAACGCGGGTTCTCGAAAAAGACGTAGTGGTTGAAATCGCCAATTTCGAAATACACCTTTTTCTCCGTCGGCTCGGCGATGAAGTTCAGGTTCTCATCGAGCACGCCATAGCCAAAACGGTAGGCGCGCGGCTTGCTGTCATCGGTGCCCAGCGCGGTGCTCAGCTTGTCCACTTTGATCCAGCGGCGCACAAGCTTGTCGCCCGCATAGACTTCGACCACGCCGTTGGTGCCGGTCCAGTTCTGGATGTCGCGCCCCAGCTTGTTCTGCTGCTCCTGGGTGCAAGCTGCGAGCAGCAACATAGCTGCAATCGCTGGGATCGCAAAGAGAGTTCGTTTCATGATGTCCTTTGCCGCAAGGCTTCATAGAGGCACACACCGCTCGCCACCGAGACGTTCAGGCTTTCAACCGCGCCGCGCATCGGAATGCTCACCAGCTCATCGCAGGTCTTGCGGGTCAGCTGACGCATGCCCTCGCCCTCTGCGCCCAGCACAAGCGCAATCGGAACCTTGAGGTCGGCCTGGTACACCGTTCGGGGTGCGTCGTCGCTGGTGCCTATGCACCAGATGCTGCGCTCTTTTAGTTCGCCCATCGTGCGCGCCAGATTCGTGACCATGAAATACGGCACCGTCTCAGAAGCACCGCTGGCCACCTTGGCGACCGTGGCGTTCACGCCGACCGCATGGTCTTTCGGTGCGATCACCGCATGCGCTCCAGCGCCATCGGCCACGCGCAGGCAAGCGCCCAGATTGTGGGGATCGGTCACCCCATCGAGGATCAGCAGGAGCGGCGGTTCGTTGATGCCGTCGAGCAGATCGTCGAGTGACTTGATGAGGGGCAGCGCCGCAACGCGGGCCGCAACACCCTGATGGCCGTTGCTTCCGGCGAGCTTGGCCAGACGCACGCCATCGGCTTCAATGATGCGGACACCCGACTCGGTCGCTCGCGCGAGGAACTGCCGCATTCGAGCGTCTCTTCGTGCCGGGTCGGCGTAGAGCTCGATGATGGAGCCGGGGGCGGTCTTGAGGCGAACGCCCACGGCATGAAAGCCAAATAACACTTTGGGGGAAGACATCAGGCGATTATCCCAGTGCCTTCGCGGACTCGACGACATCCAATCAAGCCACGACCCGCCCCGCCTCTATCGTGATCTTTCGCTCGCAACGCTCGGCGATCCCGCGGTCGTGGGTGACAAGCACCAGCGTCGTTCCCAACTCGCGGTTCAGATCGAACATCAGCTCCATCACTGTCTCGCCCGTCGCAAAATCGAGGCTGCCGGTCGGCTCATCAGCCAGCAGCACCGCCGGCTGCACCACAAATGCACGAGCCAATGCAACGCGCTGTTGCTCACCGCCCGACAGCACCCGGGGGTAGTGTGCGAGCCTCTGCGCGAGCCCGACGCGACTCATCATTTCAGTCGCCGCCTTGCGCGAATCCTTGCGCCCCGCCAGTTCGAGCGGCAGCATGACGTTTTCCAGCGCAGTCAGGTTGCCGAGCAACTGAAAGCTCTGGAATACGAACCCGACCTGGCGCGCCCTCAGCGCTGCCCGCTCATCCTCACCGATCGCGAAGATGTCCTGACCGGCCAGGCGAACGGTGCCTGTGGTCGGCGTATCGAGCCCCGCAATGATCGACAGCAGCGTGCTCTTGCCCGAGCCCGATGCGCCAACGATCGCCGCAGTTTCCCTGGGCGCCAGCGAGAAATCGATATCGCGCAAAATGGCAAGCGTGCCGGTAGAGTCCGTGACCGATTTGTGAACGTGCTCTACGGCGATGATGGGATCAGGCATGTTTGAACTTTTGAAGCGACGCAACTTTATCGCGGCTGCATTAGCTGGAGGTTATCTGATGGTGGCACAGGCCGCACCCACATCGGGTGCGCCTGTCGTGCTCATCGTCGGCGACTCGCTGAGCGCCGAGTACGGTTTGAAGCGCGGTGAGGGCTGGGTGGCCCTGCTCGAGAAGCGTCTGGCCACCGAGAAAATTCCCGCCCGGATTGTCAACGCCAGCATCAGCGGCGACACCACTTCGGGTGGCCGCTCACGGCTGCCCGCCCTGCTCACCCAACACAAACCGAACGTGGTCGTGATTGAGCTCGGCGGCAACGATGCCCTTCGCGGGCTGCCCCTGCAAATGAGCGCGGACAACCTGAACCACATGACCGACGCCGCCCAGAAAACCGGAGCGAAGGTGCTGCTACTGGGCATGCAGGTGCCGCCCAACTACGGCACCGATTACTCGAACCGATTCGCAAGCATATTCCCGAAGGTTGCAAAGGACCGAAATGTCCCCGTCGTGCCGTTCCTGCTCAAAGGTGTCGCCGACATCAGCGACCCAACGAAGCTTTTCCAGGCCGACCGCATCCACCCCAACGCGCTCGCCCATCCGCGGATGCTGGACAACGTCTGGCCTGAGCTTAAAAAACTGCTCAAGTAATGCTCCATACCCTGTCGGCAGCGGACGCAATCGCACGGCTGGATGAGTTCAGCAGCATCATCGATGCTCGCAGTGAAAGTGAGTTCGCACAAGATCATCTGCCGGGCGCGGTCAATTGGCCTTCGCTCAACAACGAAGAGCGCATTCTGGTGGGCACGCTGAATGCGCAGCAGGGACCTTTCGAGGCGAGCAAGCGCGGCGCAGCCCTTGTGGCAGCAAACATTGCCAGACACGTTGAGCGAGATGTGATCGACAAGCCCAAGAACTGGCAACCGCTGGTTTACTGCTGGCGCGGAGGCAAGCGAAGTGGCTCCCTGGCGCTGGTGCTGGGCCAGATCGGCTTCAGGGTCCATGTGATCCAGGGTGGCTACAAGGCGTTTCGGGGGGCCGTTCTGGCGGCGTTGCCCGAACTGGTTTCGAAATACGATTTTCGCGTCGTGTGCGGCCCGACCGGATCGGGCAAGACGCGCCTGCTGCAGGCGCTCGCAGCGCAAGGCGCGCAGGTGCTCGACCTGGAGGCGCTCGCCAGTCACCGCAGTTCGGTGCTCGGCCGGATTCCGGGACAGGAGCAGCCTTCGCAAAAGCGCTTTGACACACTCGTTTGGGGGACGCTGCGCAGGTTCGATCCCGCCCG
>JBKJKT010000115.1:0-3873 GCA_046597415.1 Ramlibacter sp. | reverse complement strand
GAGATCTGCAACGCCGTCTATACCGACCCGCGGCAGCGGCAGCTGTTCAAGAACATCGTGTATGTCGGGGCGCTTTCGGTGCTGCTGGAGATCGAGGCGGAAGTCATCGAAAAGCTCTTTGGCGAGCAATACAAGGGCAAGGAGAAGCTGCTGGCTTCCAACGTGCAGGCGCTGCATCTCGGGCGCGACTTCGCAAGAGAGCATTTGCAGGGGCCTATCGGCCTGCGCGTGAAACGGGCTGATCGCGTTGGCGACCAGATCTTTGTCGATGGCAACGCGGCGGCGGCTCTGGGATGTGTATACGGCGGCGCTACCGTTGCGGCCTGGTATCCGATAACGCCTTCGTCTTCGGTGGCCGAGGCGTTCCAGAAGTATTGCGCGAAGTTCCGGGTGGACCCGGCCACGGGCCAGAACAAGTTTGCCATCGTGCAGGCCGAGGACGAGATCGCATCCATCGGTATGGTGGTGGGTGCGGGATGGAATGGAGCTCGCGCATTCACGGCCACTTCAGGCCCTGGCGTATCGCTGATGACAGAGTTCATCGGCCTGGCGTACTTCGCCGAGATACCCGTGACCATCATCAACGTGCAGCGCGGCGGCCCTTCGACGGGCATGCCGACGCGGACGCAGCAGGCCGACATTCTTTCGTGCGCCTATGCATCGCATGGCGATACGAAGCATGTGCTGCTTTTCCCCGAAGACCCGCATGAGTGTTTCGAGCACGCAGCTTGCGCGCTCGATCTGGCCGACCGCCTGCAGACGCCCGTGTTCGTCATGACCGATCTGGACATCGGCATGAACCAGCGCCTGTCAAAGCCCTTTGCGTGGGACGACAGCCGCAGCTACGACCGGGGCAAGGTGATGACCGCCGGGCAACTGGAGGCGGGCGTGGATTTCGGCCGTTACAAGGATGTCGATGGTGACGGGATTCCGTGGCGCACGCTGCCCGGTACGCACCCGACCAAGGGTAGCTACTTCACGCGCGGCACCACCCGGGATGCCTATGCGCGGTATTCGGAGCGGGGCCCCGACTACGTCTACAACGTGGAGCGGCTGCTCAAGAAATTTGCGACGGCGGCGACATTGGTTCCGCAGCCTGAGGTGCGCCCGGCGCAGCAAAAAACAAACCTGGGCGTGATCTATTTCGGATCGACCAGCCCTTCGATGCACGAGGCGCTGGAAGTGCTTCACGAGTCAGGCATCCATCTCGATGCGATGCGGCTGAAAGCGTTTCCGTTTCCCCAGAGCGTCGCGCAATTCATTGCCGATCACGACGTGGTATTCGTCGTGGAGCAGAACCGGGATGCGCAGATGCGCACGCTCCTTGTCAACGAGTTCGATATCGACCCGGCCAAGCTGGTTCGCGTGCTGCATTTCGACGGCACGCCCATCACTGCGCGGTTCATCACAGCTGCGATCACGAATCACGCGCGCGCTACTGCTGCGCAGCCCACCACAGAGGCCAGGAAAGAGAGCGCATGACCTACATCACCAAGCCACGGCTGCGTCATCCATCGCTGGAGACCAACAAGGTCGGCTACACGCGGCGCGATTACGAAGGCAAGATTTCGACCCTGTGTGCGGGCTGCGGACACGACTCGATTTCGGCGGCCATCATCCAGGCCTGCTGGGAGTTGGACGTCCAGCCGCATCGCATCGCCAAGCTGTCGGGCATTGGCTGCAGTTCCAAGACACCGGACTATTTCCTGGGCGCTTCGCACGGTTTCAATACCGTTCATGGACGCATGCCGTCTGTGCTGACCGGTGCGAACCTTGCGAATCGCGACTTGCTTTATCTGGGTGTTTCCGGAGATGGAGATTCGGCCTCCATCGGGCTGGGCCAGTTCGCTCACGCCATGCGCCGTGGGGTTTGCATGGCGTACATCGTCGAGAACAACGGGGTTTACGGGCTCACCAAAGGCCAGTTCTCGGCCACAGCCGACCAGGGCTCCAAAAGCAAGAAGGGCGTTGTAAACAGCGACAGTGCCATTGATCTGGTCGCGATGGCCCTGCAACTAGGCGCAACGTATGTGGGTCGCGGCTTTTCCGGCAACAAGGAACAGCTGGTGCCTCTCATCAAGGGTGCGATGGCTCACGGCGGTGCTGCGTTCATTGATGTGATCAGTCCCTGTGTTGCTTTCAATAACCATCCCGGCAGCACCAAGAGCTACGACTACATCCGCGAACACAACGAGTCGGTGAGTCGCATCGACTTCATCTCGCAGCGCGAAGAAATCACCGTGGACATCGCGGCGGGGCAGGTGGTCGACGTGAGGCAGCACGATGGATCGCTGCTGCGTCTGCGCAGCCTGCACGAAGGCTACGACGCGACGGACCGTTACGCCGCGATGGCATACATGCAGCAGCATCACTCACTCGGTGAAGTCCTGACGGGTCTGCTCTACGTCGATCCTATGGCCACAGACCTGCATACGTCCATGAACGTGACGGCGACGCCGCTCAATGCGCTGGGTGTCGATGCGCTGTGTCCTGGGACGGGCAGGCTTGACAAGCTCAACGCGTCCTTGCGCTAGCGCCCGCGTGGGCGCAATATTGCCTTTTGCACCGAGGAGTTCGCGCCATGGCTGAACGCACCGTATTCCAGTCGATCTCGAAGAAGCGGGTGTTGAGCCTGGGTCCGCACGCCAGCGTTCGCGAAGCCGCCGGCGTGATGACGCGATCATCGTGCGGCAGCGTGCTGGTCATCGAGCCACCCGAATCCCTGCTGGGCATCGTGACCGAGCGGGACCTCATGACCCGGGTGTTGGCCAAGGCGCTCGACCCTGAGCTGACAACCGTTCGGGACGTGATGACGCCTCATCCGATATGTGTGCCGCCAGAGATGAAGGTTTCGGATGCGGTGCTCATCATGCTGGAGCGCGGGTTCCGGCACTTGCCAGTCGTGGCGCCCGATCACCGCATCCTGGGCGTTTTTTCGATCCGCGATGCCTTGCCACGGGAGATTGGTGGCGCGCAATCGGAGGCGGAGTTCAACGAGCAGATCAACGACGCCCTGGGGTGATGACCTCGTTCGGGCATTTCTCCCTCCCCTCCCGGGGCAGGGCGGGGGTGGGGGCAGGCGATTGGCGCAGCGCTGTTACCGCGCGCGGGCCCTGGCAAGCGCCGCTTCGATCACTGCCCGCTTCTTGTCTGCGTCTTGCGCTGCGTCTTCGACAGCCGCTGGTGGAAGGGCGCTTTCGGCTCGCGCCAGCCGGATCTTGCGCTGCGTGTAGCGGCGCAGCGCCTCGTCCGCCTGGTCTTGCGACCAGGCTTGCCATCCTGTGCGCTCGCCGGTGACGTTCTCCAGCGAAATGCAATCGACAGGACACACGGGAACACACAACTCGCAGCCCGTGCAATACGGCTCGATCACCGTGTGCATCAACTTGTTGCTGCCCAGGATAGCGTCGGTGGGGCACGCGTCCAGGCAGCGCGTGCAGCCTATGCACCATGCTTCGTCGATGACGGCGACCGTGCGAGAGCCTTCAACGCCGTTGGCCGGGTTCAGTGAAAGTGGCGTCCCACCCGTGAGCGCAGCGAGACGTGCGACACCCTCTGCACCACCCGGTGGACATTGGTTGATCTGCGCTTCGCCCGCAGCAATAGCCTCTGCATAGCCAGCACAGTCAGGGTAGCCGCACCGCGTGCACTGCGTCTGAGGCAGTGCAACGTGGATGCGCTCGGCCAAGGGGCTCATCGCAGGACGCACGAGCCCTCTCAGTTAGACGCGAGAGGTTTCCCGGCGCGTCTTTCGCTTTGCCGGCACCGCAGCAGCGTTGTCCGAATCTCCACCCTTTTCCATCGTGATCGGCAGGCGGGGACCCTCGTCAAACTGCCGGATGAAATCGCGAACCTGCGGGTACACCTGATCGC
>JBKJKT010000223.1:0-23801 GCA_046597415.1 Ramlibacter sp. | reverse complement strand
TCCATGCCATGTACCGGTTGTTTTCGGCGTGTGGCGAGATGTCCTGTTCGCGCAGGAAGAGCCCGTTGTCGCTTCGCACCAGGAGCGGGCCATTGGTCCAATCGCGGACGAACGCCTGATCGACGCGTTGGCTGGAGATCAACAGATTGATCAGTCCCAGGGCCAGCGCCGCATCCGTGCCGGGGCGGACCCGAAGCCACACGTCAGCCTGGCGGGCCAGCGCCGTTGGGCGCGGATCGACCACGACCATCTTCGCGCCATTCGCTCGGCCTTTGCCGATGGCGTTGGCCTGCGCAAGCCATGTATTGGTGGGGTTGTGTCCCCACAGGACGATCAGATCAGCCTGGGCGTAATCGGCTGACGGCATGCCGCAGCCAAACGTGAATGCATGAGCGAAATCCTTGTGCCAGTTGCAAACCTCTGTGGCATAGCAGATGTTGGGGCTGCCAAAGACGCGGACGAAGCGCTCGATCCAGTCGATGCTGTCGCTTAGCGGCGTACCACTTGGCGTAGTGACTGCAAAGACAATCGATTCCGCACCGCTTTCGGTCCTGATCGCGCCAAGGCGCTGTGCGGTCTCAGTCAGCGCTTCTTCCCAACTGATCCGTACCCAACCTGGAGCGGGGTCGCCTTTGGGCCGGGTGCGCCGCATGGGGTAGTGCAGACGGTTTGGGCTGTGCACGAGTTCCGGCGCAGATTTTCCTTTCATGCACATCGCTTCGCCCGTGGGATGTGACGGGTCCGGACGAACAGCAATCAACATGTCTTCGCGCACCTCGTTGACCGTGCCGCACCGAGAGCGGCAGAGGGTGCAGTACCCCTTTTTCAGTTCTGTCGGCATTACGGGTCAATCGCTCCGTTAGTAGTTGGGCGTTACGGGTCTGCGCTGTCTTTTGCGGACCACAGCGCGCAAGACCAGTGCGGCAGAAGTATTTCCAAATCAACATGTTGGCTGACAACTGGAGCAATTTATTGTCGCCTCCCATTAGAGTCCGCGTGAATCGCGTGTTTCAAAGCTATCTTAAGCGCGCGTAGTTCTTCAGCTTGGCCGTTCCGCTACAAGAGCCGAAGGCGCACGTTCCCGGACGCTGCTAACCAGCGTGCCTCGGGGAAAGTTTTTACCTACCAACCGGAGCCCGGTATGCCAGAAGTCAAAGATGCCACCTACTTCAACGACAGAGGCAAAGACGCTCTGCCTGGCTACCTCGGGCTGCGAATCACGTCGGTGTCGCCAGCCGAGATTCGCTCTGAACTAACTGTCGAGTCCTTTCATATGGCTCCGAACGGCTTCCTTCACGCTGGGACGCTGGTGACCTTGGCGGACACGTCGTGTGGTTATGGATGCATCGTCAACCTTCCGGTCGGCGCCAGCGGCTTCACCACACTGGAGCTCAAGTCCAATCATCTGGCGACGACGCGCGATGGCTCGGTTGAGTGCGTCGCGACGCTCGCCCATGCGGGGCGCACGACTCAGGTCTGGGATGCAATCGTGAAGCACCGCGAAACGGGTAAGACCCTGACCCTCTTTCGTTGCACACAAATGGTCCTGTATCCCAAGTAGGGCGACGGTGGGCGCATGTCAGGACGGTCTGCGCGCCAATGCCAGGAACACACCCAGAGCGACCATCGTCGCGCCTGATATTTTCGTCATCAGTCGAGCGCGCAATCCTCGTGCTTCTTCCGACCGTAGCAGCCGCTCAGCAAGAAGCACTGCGATCACGTCCACCAATGTGTTGAGGACTACGCATATGGTGCCAAGCATGACGAGCTGCGGCGCCACCGGCGACGTCGGAGAGATGAACTGGGGCAGAAATGCCAAGAAGAATAGTGCCGTCTTGACGTTCAATACCTCGACAACGATCCCCTCGTAGAAGGCCTTGCGGGCGCCTTGGGCACCAACCGGCGCCACCGTGAAAGTCGCGTCCTTCCGCAGGAGCATACGAATGCCCAAGTACACGAGGTAAGCAGCACCCACGTACTTCACGACATTGAACGCCAAGGCGGAGTGGGCAATGACGAGCGAAAGGCCTAGCGCCGCTGCGACCACGTGGACGATGCCCCCTAACCCCGTGCCCACGCAAGAAGCAAGGCCCTCGAAACGCCCCCCGGCGACCGTACGGGCAATGACGTATGCGATCCCAGGACCCGGCGTAATCGCCAGGACGACGGCAGCAAATGCAAATGCGAGAAGAGACATGTTCAATCCATGCTGGTGACAGGAAGCACTCCGGCGAGCCTTGAATCGCCATAGATGTTTAGCACCCGTGAGACAACGATTTGGTAGCCAGCGAGCCAATTCCCCTGCTTGGACTTGGCCTGCAGGTGGTGTGGGTTATTAACCAGCGCCTGCAACGCCTCAATGCTTTCCCAGTAGTAGACGTTCGAGAGCAGTCCGGTAGCCGGATTTTCCCAAGCCTCTTCGCCGAGGTAGCCCGGAATGCCTTTCGCAGCCTTGGCAATTTCTGCATCGAGGCGGTGGAATTCGTCGTCGTACCGGCCTTTGGCAAAAATGAACGTCGCAGAGTACATCGGAGTCAGGTGTCCGGGCGTTCGGTCTTTGGCTGGTCCCACATGGCAGCAGCCAGTTCGACCTTTCCCCGCTGGCGCAGCTCATCGGAGGCGCTCGCACGATCACGCTCGTCCTTGTTCTGACTGAGCTTGAACTTCCCCTCAACCTTCGTGATTGCGACCTCAAGTCCAACGATCGCAGCAATCATCTGGTCGATGTAGGCCGGCTCGGAGTCAGCCATCTTCCAGGGCTGCAAATCTCCTGTGCCTGCTTCGTGACGCCTGGTCAAACGCGCGACAACTCCGCGCACGTACCTCTCATCGTCGCGGATACGAAGCGCCCCGTGAACATGCACGACTCGATAGTTCCAGGTCGGTACCTGCCTGTGCAGCTCGTGCTTGCTCGGATACCAGTTCGGGGAGATGTACGCATCCGCGGCTCGAAATACAACGAGAACCTGCTGCCCGTCTGAGCCTTCGCGCCACACTGGGTTGCTCCGGGCGACGTGCGCCCGGAGCAGGCCGCCTGCGGCAAGCTCCCCGTCGACTTCGAACGGAATGTGATTGCCGTCCAGGCCGGCAGCGGTGTGCGTAATCAGCATGCCGAGCGGGTTCTCGTTAAGAAGTTCGAGCAGTGCGATAGGATCGCGCTCGGCGAAGTGTTCAGGCAAGTACATGAAGGTGCCTTCGCAACGAAACTCAGACCGCGGCGGTGATGACGATCTCGACCTTGAAATCAGGATTCGCGAGCTTCGCCTCGACAGTCGCGCGTGCAGGTGTTGCACCGGAAGGCACCCATGCGTCCCACTCCCTGTTCATCATTTCGAAGTCCTTGATGTCGGCAAGGAAGATTTCAGCTCTCAGAATTCGGTCTTTGCTCGTGCCAGCTTCGCCCAGAAGCCTGTCAATAGTCGCAAGCACGTCACGAGTCTGCTCGCCGACCCCGGTGATGCCTTTGGCCGGCACCTTCCCTGCAAGGTAAGCGACGCCGTTGTGGATGACGACGTCCGACATGCGGGTGCCGATGTTGATTCTCTTGATGTTGCTCATGCCATTCCTCCTTTAGATGTCGAGTACGAGTCGGGCCCCAGCACATTCAGCGACGCAGACGATGACCTCATGCCTGCGCTCCTCTGTGCTTAGGACACGGTCCCTATGAATTGGCGGCCCTTCCGTCCAGGGCGTGCGACATGCGCCGCAGATGCCGCCTGCGCAGGATACCGAGACATCCGCCTCCAGCAGTTCCAGTGCATGCAGTAACCCGGTTTCTGGATGGACAGTCGCCTCCTTCCCACTCTTCGCGAGCACAACGGTATACGGGATCGACGTGAGTGTCGGCGCAAGTTTGGGAGGGGTAAAGCGCTCGATGTGCTTGCGGTCATCAGGCCAGCTCGACACGGCCTTTTCAAATGCATCAAGCATCCCGGCAGGGCCGCAACAAAATACTCTCGCTTCTGAGCCCCAAGCATGTGTGATCGCATTCAGGTCCGGCAATGGATCAACGAGTGTGTTGTACAGACGAACGCGGCCGCCCGCTATAGCACTTCCTAGCATGTCGATGAGGCTGGGCTGCCCCATGCTCGACCAGTGCAACACGTAATTGGTCTGACCCGAACGCTCCATGTCGCGCACGGTTGATATGAACGGTGTGATCCCAATACCGCCGGCAACGAATACGTTCATAGCGGTCGGGTGCACACTCAGCCCGGCACGCGGCAGCGAAACGCCAATGCGGTCACCCATCCGCAGTAAGTCATGAATATGCCTGGATCCGCCGCGACCTGCCTCCTCGCGCTTAACTGCGATGACATACCTTCGGTCATCGGCCGGCTCGTTGCAGAGCGAGTAAGTCCGCACAAGACCGGCTGCTAGGTGGACATCAATGTGAGCTCCCGGCCGGAACGGCGGAAGCGCCCATCTATCCTGGTCCTCCAGCACGATACGACGGATACCCGGAGCGGGCTCATCGACCGCTGAAACTACAAGTGCAACAGTTTTGATCGCCTTCGCCATCACGCCGGCCTGAGCAGATCACCGACGCGAATAACTCCACCGCTGATGATTTTGCAATTCAAGCCGGAACGGTTGATCAGGGGATCGAACACCGACTTGCCGAGAATCTCCTCGATGTGGCGGCAAGGAGTGGAAAGACGCGTCGCTTCGAGCAGGATCTGGCCAACCCAGAACCGCCGCCCGACAAGGTGGTTGAGTGGCACTCCTTGCACGGTGATATTGCGCCGATGCTCCTCCGGCAGCAGGGTGATCTGGGAGTCCCGAGCCAAGGCCTCGAGCGTCTCCATTTCAAACAGTGTGACTTGGCGGCCTACTTCTGGCTTGTGGGAATAGAAGCCTGCCTCGTTCCCGATCATGTAGCGGTCACCGAGCACACCATGACCGGCGACGAGCTCCAGTTCGGGAAATGACTGCATAGGCAGAAACGCCCGGGGAGTGCGGTGAAGGAACTTGACGATGCCCTGCCAGGCGGGTGAGACAGATTGTTCTTGCATGACACATTGTGTCATGAGCGTCCACCTGACACAAGCTCAGGATGCGGTATGAAAGTCGAGCTTGTCCGCTTCGCCCGACAGTTGTCGGAGCAGGCCGTGAATGTCACCCAACACCCACAGGTCGCGAATCTGATCGCCTTCAAAGGTGAAGATCGGAGCGCCGTACCAAGCCACCCGCCGACCGGTTCCCGGGAAGCCGAAGAACGAACCGCGATGGATGCCGTGGAAGCGCAACTTTCCCGCAATCGTGTCGCCCTCTTCGACAAGAGCGAGGATGTCCGACGTATAGTTATCAAGGACCCCCGTGAGCCAATTCACGTAGTCGATGAACTGACCATGGCCAACGAGCACGGGCCCAAGTGATCCCCTGAACGTAAAATCAGGATGGAAGAGGTTTGGTACCAGGGACACATCGGCTTTCTCCCAAACGTCCTTGTAAAAGACGCGCACCATGTTTTTCCGATGACTCAGCAGCGCTGGATCCAGCTCCATCTCTCCGCTACCGGCTGACTGCGACTTGTTCATCAGCGGCCTGCCTTGGCAGTCTTCTTAGCTTTTGGCTCAAAGCTGGAAACTACCACCAGAGCTGAGGCCGGCACGGTTCCCACCGAGGTGAGCTTGTGGGGCATCGAAGAATTGAAGTGAACGCAGTCCCCTGGCCCGAGCAATTCCGTCTCTTTGCCTACCAGCATTTCGATTTTTCCTTTCAGTACGAACAGAATTTCTTCGCCGTCGTGATGGCTTGTCGTTCGACCGCGGCCCGACTGGCTACCGGGACGTACGACAAATGCGCGCATCGTGCGATTGGGATTGATACCCGCGACCAACGTGAGATAAGCGTCTGGGTCCTTCCCTGCCCCCTGCGCCGCTCGCACGATCGTAATCGGATCACCATCGGCCTCATCATGGCCGAACAACTTCTCCACACTGATGCCGAGCGCCGATGCGATCCCGAGCGCCGACTCTATTGACGGTGTCGAGATCGCTCGCTCTACTTTAGAAAGGTAGCTGCGAGTGAGCCCCGAATTCTGTGCGAGCTGTTCGAGGGTCAGGCCCCGCTGTACGCGGAGTTGTTTGAGGTTCAGTGCCACAAAAGCTTTTCGTTAGAGGTCCGCTCCCAGCGGCAGTGCAGGGGGCTCGGAGTCGCCAGAAAGGGAACTCTCGAAAAATTCTCTCATGACTTTGCTCAGACCTGAAGCAACTTCGTGCGTTCGTCTTGGTACAAGGGTGCGCCGGTCAGAGACTGCAACTTCTCAAAGGTGAGCCCTTCCAGCACTGCTTCCACGTAAAGGCCATCGGCTGTGACATTGATAATGGCCAGATTCGTGAAGATCTTGTGCACGACGCGAGAGGCCGTCAAAGGAAACGAACATTTGAGGACGATGCGCGCCTTTGCCTCCTTAGTCACGTGGTCCATCATCACCCAGATCGACTTGGCGCCGACAGCGAGATCGATGGCGCCGCCAACAGCAGGCGGCGCCCCTGTGTTGGCACCCGTCGTCCAGTTCGCAAGGTCCCCTTGCGCGGAAACCTCGAACGCACCAAGAATCGCGATGTCGAGGTGGCCCCCGCGCATCATTGCGAAAGAAAGCGAGGTGTCGAAGTACGACCCGCCTGCGCTGAGGGTGATGGGTGTCTTTCCGGCGTTGATGAGGTCGTAGTCCTCCTGACCTGGCGCGGGGCGAGGACCGATGTTCAGGATTCCATTCTCGCTGTGGAGCATGACGCCTCGGGATGCCGGCACGAAGTCACCCACGGTAGTCGGTGCGCCGATGCCAAGGTTGACAAAGCTGTTCTGGGGGAGGTGGCTGGCGACAACTTGTGCCAGCTGGATGCGGCTGAGCGAATTCATGCAGACCTCCGGGCGAAGACTCTGTTGACGAAAATGCAGGGCGTGACGATGGCCTCGGGGTCAAGTTCGCCTGGCTCGACGATCTCGTCTACTTCGAAAACAGTGGTGTTGGCAGCAGTTGCCATGATGGGGGAGTAATTGCGCGCGGTCTTGTTGTAGATGACGTTGCCGACCGTGTCTGCTTTGAGGCCCTTCAGAAATGCGAAGTCGGCCCGAAGGGGCAATTCCAGGATGAAGCGACGGCCAGCAACTTCGAGCGTCTGCTTGCCTTCCTCGAAGATGGTGTCGATGCCGACTGGCGAAAGGAAGCCCCCAATCCCGGCGCCGCCGCACCGAATGCGTTCAATCAGTGTCCCTTGCGGCACAAGCTCCAACTCGACTTCTCCCTTGCGATATCGCTCCGTGAATGCGACCGCACTGCGGGGATAGGAGCAGACCATTTTTTTTACAATGCCGGCTGCAAACCACAGCGACAGGTCGTCGGCATCGGCCCCCGCGTTGTTTGAGATCACTGTCAGGTCCTTGACGCCAGCGCGTAAAACTGATTGGATGATCTGGCGCGGAAGTCCGGCGCCCCCAAAACCTCCGACGAGGACGGCGTGGCCGTCCTGCAAGCCGGCGACGGCCTGATCTGCATCTTTCACAACTACGGCGACACTGCCATTGGTTTCGCACCTGCTTCCTGCAAGGTAGGCAATTCTGGAAAGGCAGACACGGCCAGTGTTTTTGCCTGTGCCGCGAGGACCGTGACGTTTCCTAGACGAGCGGTCTAAAATACTTTCGGATGGATTCAACACTTCCGGTCAGACTCCGACGAGGGCGGCCCCCCAAGTAAAGGGCGCCTTGGTTTTACCCAGAAGCTGTCGGCCAACTGGGGGTACCAGACAAAAGGCTTTCTGGAGCCTTTAGACGAATTGCACGAGTTTACATAATATACATCGTATAAATCGCGACTTCATGCGCAACAAACCCTTTGTATCTCTCGCGGCGCTTAACAGCGGTGTTCTGATACCTGCTCATCCGTCAATTTGAAGTCGATTTGCACTTCTGCAGGTTCAGGGAACGTCAAGGAGGAACTTCATGTCCAGCGCAAGCAGTCAAGTCGTGAGGTGCAGCAAATCCAGAGCACTGGCACCGCGGCAGGAAGTCCGGGAAATAAGGAATCTTGAAGGCGGACCGGAGGTCATGCCGCCGTTCGCTCTTGAGCCTGAAGCCGAGCGCCCGTATTCGAGCAATGAGCTTGAACCGTTGCGCAGCCAGGCACATTTCACGGTCGCGCTCGAAGAACGGTTTGCGACCGAATTGCAGATGGTCCTGGGCCGATCGGCGGATGTCGACAGCGCCGCCGTTCGCAGGATTCTCGGTGAGTACCCGGCGATGCCCGACACCGAAGCCCGGGCGCTTCGCACCCGGTACGTTGCCAGCGTACTGATAAAAACCATCAGGGACGACCTTATCAAGGAGCAACTTTCACATCTGGTGATCGCATTCAGGGCCATCGAGGGCGCTCTTCTAGCTCGATACGCCCCGCTGCCACTGCCCACTCAGTCCGCCCGGCTGGAGTACGAAAGGCGACTGGGGAGCGAGCTTGACGGCAAGCTGTACCGCCAGGCCCTGGAGGCAACCGCGGCGAGTCACCCCGGCCTGAACGCAGAAGAAATCGAGCTGTTTTGCCAGTGGGAAGCGAAATTTCACGTGCTGAAGGCGGTGCGGGCCTCGTGTCTTTTGCGGGGCGATCAGGACGGTCTGCGCGCCCTCGAGGCTGAGGTCTTCGATGAGATCGATCGAACTGCCCTTCCCGGCCGCGTCGCACTTCGGCCCCAGGACCTGCGGGTTGAATATCTTTATTCCCATCGCCTCCGGATCGCGTGCCGCAAGGTCCTTTATGACATCCACACGGCGAAGGAACAGGCAAAGCCGATGTCGGAGCAGGAATTCGAACGGGTCGCGCATCGTAGTCTCGCCCAGGTCAAGCGCCAGATTACCGATGCGATGCGGCTTGAAGCCATGGACAATCGTGCGATGCAGCAAGCCATCGAACGGTTCCGCGCGTGGTAACGCCAGTCAGCTGCGCAGCGGGCTCGGCTTAGAACGGAGCCCCTCCGGCACCAGTCCATCGAACAGCTCGGACACTTGGGCAATGCGGCCGCGCGCCACGGTTTCGCCGTGGGAATTGGCCAATACGGCCATTAGTTCACCTCGAAGAAACCACAACCCCTGGATTTCACCCGCATAGGTGATGCGGCGTCTGACGGTTGCGACCCTTTCGCCTTGCGCGTCGTCAAGCAGCGCCAGCATTTCGTGCCGAACCACTTCCATATCGATCTCTTCGATAAGGGTGGCCGCCTCAGCCTGGGGCGGCCCCGACCAGAAGATTCCGTAAATGCTGCCTCTGAGGTTTGGTTTGAACCAACGCATGGGTTGCCGCCTTTCTTCAATTCAAGCGGGGTTTTGACCGGCTGCCCGGCCGGGCTCCGCATCTGTGATCGCAATGAGTTCGGCCACCAGCGCGTCCGCGCCGGATACCTGTTCGACGCGGGCAAAAGTTGACGCGACCAGAACCAGTTCGCCCGATTCGGTCCGGTGGCGAACGCCGAACTTCAGGCGCTCGCGCGCCGCAACGGGTAGTTTTTCTACGAGGTTCTTGGTCAGCCACACGGAACCGTCGCGCGCAAAGGCAGAAATTCGCAGCGCCCGGTGAACCGATTCGCCCAGCATCGTGAAGCCCGCGTCGGGCCCCGCCCTGAGTCGTCCACGCCACTCCTGGCCCTCGTCGATGCCTGTGTTCAGGTGCAGATTGCGCACCCACCCTTTGCGCATCCGCCACTCGCGACTGATTTTTTCCATGGCATGCCGGATTTCCTGCGCAGCCGCGATCGCATTCCAGAGGTGCGACGGCGTCTCTTGTGCAAGAAAGTAGCAGACCAGTCCTTCAGCGGGGTGCTTGCCGCTATTGCCGCCATGCCGCTGCAAGATCGGCTCAACACGGAGCCAGACCTCGTTGATCAGCTCGAAATACTCTGGCGCCGGCAGCTCGGCCCACAGTCCCCGGGTGTCCTGCAGATCGCAGGCGAGCACCGCAACGTCAGTCAGCGCGGGAATGTCATTCGAGGGGATTTCGGCAGGGACCCATTGGCCCAGGTGGAAGTCGCCTCCCTGCGCCGGCACATAGATGAAAAGCGTGGCTTTGGCGAATGTGAGGGCGTAAAGATATACCCCGCCCGATGCACCACCCGACGCGCTGGGCAGAACGCCGGGACGCTCGGCTGGCTCCAGGCGGAGACGCACAACCATGGGTAGTTCGAAAGTCGCGGCACGTTCATACAGATTCGCGAGCAAACCGCCCTGCTCTTGCCTTACGCCACGCCAGACGTCGGCTGCAGGTATGCCGCGTTGCCGGGCCAGGTTCAAGTGCAAGCCCAAAACCGGGTCTGCAGCTTTGCCTGCACTGTCCCGCATCAGAAACTTGAAAACATTTGGCGCTTCAGGACCGGCCGACAGCGGGACATGATTGGGCCAGGCGCGCGCGCGTGCTCCGTCATTGGCCCACACGACTTCAAACCGGCTGTTGACGAGGTAGGCCGGACTGGTGATCTCTTCCAGCGGCAAGGCGGGAGTGGATGGGGCGGCGAAGTTGACTGTGGCGACCTGGCGCAACGGTTGCGTCGGTGCAGGCGTTGGCAAAGACGCAGGTGTCGGTGCGACGTTTTCGCCCGGTGTAACCGGCGAGGCAAGTGCAGAGAACTGCGCACTGATCTGGCTGATGCTCAGTCCGTCGCGTTTCAGTTTCTGAATCCGGGCGATCCGGTCCAGGATGTCGTCAGGAAAGTAGCCGATGCGAGGGGCAGATCCATCGTTCGCCTGAGGCGGCAAAACCTGCGGCCTCGGCACGAGCCCCCAACTGATGTAGTTATTGAGCGTCGCGCGCGAAATCCCGGTTTTTTCCAATACCTCTTTGCTGGTGAACAAGTGGGCCTCGGCGTTTGTCTGTCCACTTACTTTAATGGACAGACTCACAGAATGTCCAATTACTATTGGACAGAGGCTCGCAAATTCAGCAGATTAGCCACAGGTTGTGGATTGGACAGATAGACAGAATACTTGGACACTCAGGTGGACAGTGTTAATTGCCTGCCGTTCGCCCTCACCATCTGCCTTTCGGCTGTCCAGCCTTGATGAACGTTGCGACAAGTTCGGCCATGTCTTTGCGATTGGCCCTATTGGCGAAATCGACCGCTGTCATTCCCAGCTGGTTCTTCAGTGATGGATCGGCGCCCGCCTCCAGCAAGTGGCGGACGGCTTCGGGCGAGCCGTAATGCACCGCCATCATCAACGGCGTGGTTTTATTGGGCGATTCGGCGTCGATGTAGGCATGGTGTTCCAACAGCAAGGCAATGATGGGCACATGGCCGCCGGTGGCTGCGTAGTGCAACGGCGTCCAGCCCGTCTTGTTGACGTCCGCTCCCCTGGCGATCAGTTTGCGCGCCACTTCCAGGTGACCTCGTAGCGCCGCCATCATCAGGGGGCTCTCGTCCTGAGGCGTGCGTGACTCCACGTTGGTCTTGGGCCAGTCGATAAGCGCCTGGGCGGCCTTCATGTTCGACTCTTGCAGCGCAAGGTAGAGGCCGTCCAGCTTTTGCGGGTTGGGGGTATTGGGGTCGAACCCGCGACTCAAAAGAGATGTGATCGCGCGTCCGTCGTCCCGCTTGATCGCGGTGAAGAAATCCTCATACGAACCGGCCTGCGCCACAGAAAAACCAATGGCGACAGCAAGCAACGCGAGATTCTTCATCCAGTTTCTCATCATCGTGCCTCCGGAAAAAGCCGCTCGAAATTGGCGCTGGTGACGGTCGCCACCTCTTCCAAGGCCAGGCCACGCAACTGTGCAATCTGCTTCGCGACGAAAGGCACATAAGACGGATTGTTGGTCTTTCCGCGATACGGCATCGGAGCCAGATAGGGACTGTCGGTCTCTATCAGCATCCGGTCCATCGGCACGAATGCGGCTACGTCGCGAAGATCCTGAGCACTTTTGAAGGTCAGGATGCCGGAAAAGGAAATGTAGAAACCCAGGTCCAGCGCAGCCCGCGCAACCTCGGCGGTTTCGGTAAAGCAGTGAAAGACGCCGCCGGCTGAGCCAGGAGAGCCGTCTTCACCCTCGTCCTTGAGGATGGCGACGGTATCGGCAGATGAAGCCCTCGTGTGGATGACCATCGGTTTTTTCACAGCCTGGGCCGCACGGATGTGGGTGCGAAACCGATCCCTCTGCCACTCCATATCGTCAATTGACCGGCCGCCCTTGCGCTCTTCCATCTGGTAATAGTCGAGGCCGGTTTCGCCAATCGCCACCACGCGCGGCAGTTTCGAGCGTGAAACAAGGTCGTCAAGACTGGGTTCGGCGACGCCTTCGTTATCCGGGTGAACGCCAACCGTGCACCAGAAGTTGTCATATGCGGTCGCGAGGGCATGAACCGACCCGAATTCTTCGAGCGTGGTGCAAATGCAAAGGGCGCGATCAACCTGCGCCTGTGCCATGGCCGCCCGTATTTCGGGCAGTCGCTCGGCGAGTTCAGGAAAACTCAGGTGGCAATGGGAATCGACAAACACTTCGAAAAGTGTAGCCGGTGAATTGCCTCAAATGGTCTGGGTGGGCCGCTCGGATGCCAGATGGGCGCCCAGAATTTCTTCGATCTTGATCTTGAGCAGGCGGGACTTCTCGTCAGCAGGAAAGCGCACGCCCACGCCCTGGGTCCGATTGGCGGCTGCACGCGCCGGCGTGACCCAGGCGACCTTTCCTGCAACCGGATAACGCTGGGGATCGTCAGGCAAAGACAGCAACACGTAGATGTCGTCGCCAAGTTTGTAGTCGCGGGTGGTTGGAATGAAGACACCACCGTCAGCAAACAGCGGGATATACGCCGCATAGAGCGCTGCCTTCTCCTTGATCGCAAGCTGGATGACGCTCGGGCGGGGGGTCGATGCAGCAGCTGTACTCATGACTTCGAGTTTAGTGCCTGCCGAGCCTGGCTCACGAGCGATTCATGCATGAGGCCGGGGTTGAGTGGATGCTCGGCCGTTCGTGCGGCACGCATGAGTTCATGCGCCCAACCATTGAGCGATTGAAAAGTCGGCGGAAGCGGCAAGTCGCCTGCATTGAAAAACCGGGGCTGAGCACCGGCCTTCACGGCTAGCAGGTCATGACACATTTTGGTCAGCGCGTCGATTGCCTGTGCAGGATGCCAGCCCGAAATCGCGCCTCCATCACCCCGGGCGATCGCCTTGGGCAGCGCCGCCCACATCTTCGGATCGCCCCCTGCACGCGCAAAACCCAGCGCATCTTCAGGCCGGCCCCCAGCAGCTTTCAGCAGGGTAGGCACGTCACTGCGCGGGATGTCCTGGGCTGCGAGCCACGACATCGCGTCTTCATCCGAGGGCCAAGCCATCGTGTGCGCCAGGCAACGGCTGCGAATCGTGGGCAACAGCAGATGCGCGGCCTCCGTCGCCAGCACGAACCGGGTGTCGCCAGCCGGCTCTTCCAGCGTCTTGAGAAGCGCGTTTGCCGTGACGTGATTCATGCGTTCCGCCGGATAGACCAGCACGGCCTTGCCTCGCCCGCGCCCGCTGGTGCGCTGTGCAAATTCAATCGCGTCGCGCATCGCCTCAATCCTGATCTCCTTGCTGGGCTTGCGCTTCTTGTCGTCGATTTCGGACTGGGCCTTCTCTGACAGAGGCCAGCCGAGTTCCATCATCACCGTCTCGGGCATGAGCATGCACAGATCGGTGTGGGAATGCACGTCAATCTGGTGGCAGCTCTCGCAACTGCCGCACGCACCTTGCGGCGTGGCCTGCTCGCAGAGCCACGCGCGAACCACATCCATCGCCAGCGTGAACTGGCCCAGACCCGAAGGTCCATGCAGCAACCACGCATGGCCGCGTTGGGCCAGCAATTGCTCGGCCTGCGCCGCAATCCACGGTTGGACGTTCATGTCAGCCATCCTCGTGCGCGTACCGACGCCAGCACGTCGCTCCAAACGGATTCACGCGGCTGGTCGGCATGGATACGAGCGAATCGACGGGGACTTTGCTGCACCCGCCTGTCGTAGCCCTGAGCGACCGCCCGAAAGAATTGGACAGGTTGCGACTCGAACTTGTCGGGCACCCGGGCACTGGCCAGTCGCTCGGCAGCGATGGAGGGGTCGAGTTCGAACAGCAAGGTCATGTCGGGCTGCCGGATGCCGTCGCCCCGCTGCTGCACCCACTGCTCCAATTGCATCAGCACTTCCCAGTCGAAGCCACGGCCACCGCCCTGATACGCAAACGTGGCATCGGTAAACCGGTCGCACAACACAACCTCGCCGCGTTGGAGTGCCGGTTCGATGACCTGGAGCAGATGGTCGCGCCGGGCGGCGAACATCAGGAGCGCTTCGGTCAGCGGGTCCATAGCGTCGTTGAGCGCCATGCTGCGCAGCTTCTCGGCCAGTGGCGTGCCGCCAGGCTCACGGGTGACTGTCACAGCCCTTCCCGCTTGCCGGAACTGCGCCGCGAGCGACTCGATGTGGCTGGACTTTCCCGCCCCGTCTATGCCTTCGAAACTGATGAAAACCGCTCCCATGGCCGTCGGCGGCTATTGCGGCTTCGCGCCAGGGTCGGGCCTGCCGCGCTGGTACTTGTTCACGGCCCGGTTGTGCTCATCGAGGCTGGCGCTGAACTGGCTGGTGCCATCGCCCCGGGCCACGAAATACAGCGCCTTGCTTTGCGCCGGGTTCACCGCTGCGAGCAGCGAGGCTTTTCCGGGCATCGCAATCGGTGTCGGCGGCAGACCGGGGCGCGTATAGGTGTTCCATGGCGTATCGGCCTGAAGATCCTTTTTGCGAAGGTTGCCATCGAAGGACGCGCCCATGCCGTAGATCACGGTGGGATCGGTCTGCAAGGGCATGCCGACACGCAGCCGGTTGCTGAACACCGAGCCGATGAGCGGACGGTCCTCGGGCTTGCCGGTTTCTTTTTCGATGATGCTGGCCAGGATCAGGGCTTCATCAGGTGTCTTGACAATGGTGTCTGGCGACTTTTGCGACCACGCGGCCGCCAGGCGTTTGTCCATGCCCCTGAGCGCGCGCTTGAGCACAGAGACGTCGCTGGACCCCTTGGCGAATGTGTAAGTATCAGGAAAGAAGCGTCCCTCGGGATGTTGGCCCTCGCGGCCGAGCAATTTCATCAAGGCCGCGTCCGACAGACCCTTGGTGTCTGCCTTCAGCATGTCTTCTTTCGCCATCGCAGCGCGAACCTGGCGGAAATTCCAGCCTTCGACCAGCGTAACGGCGCGCAGCGATTCTTCACCGCGCGCCAGCTTGGCCAGCAGGCGATGGGGCGTAATGCCCGTCTCGAGCTCATAACTGCCGGCCTTGATGAGCCTGTCCTGCCCTGAGACGCGGAACCACAGGTAGAGAATGTCAGGTCGGACATCGACACCTGCATCTGCTACAGCCTGAGCGACGCCGCGCGGCAAAGTCCCCGGATCGATCGAAAGGTCAACCAGGGGGGTTGCGAGGCGCAGCGGGTGGTAGACCCACCAGAGCGCCCAACCGCCGGCGCCGAGCGCCGCGCCTGAAAGAAGCAGGAAAATTGCCAGAATAAATCGACGCACCAGCTTCCGTCCCTATGCCACAAAGTTAATTAGCAATCATGATAATTGACCGATGACCGATCACACGAACCCAGCCTTCAATGGCATCACCCAACTTCGGCACATGGGCGTGATTCGCGTCGAGGGCGAAGACTCGGCGAGCTTCCTGCAGGGGCAGCTCACCAACGATTTCGCGCTCATCAATCAGGGCGAGGCCAGGCTTGCTGCTTACTGCACACCCAAAGGCCGCATGCAGGCAAGCTTCATCGGATTCAAGCTCGCCAGCAATGACATCGTGCTCGTGATGAGCCGCGACATCCTCGCCCCCACTCTCAAACGCCTGTCGATGTTCGTGATGCGGGCGAAGGCAAAACTGCGCGATGCCACGGCAGAGTTCGAACTCTATGGCATCGCCGGCGATACGGTGAGGCAGCTCGCGCCCGGTCTGAGCGGACCGTGGAGCCGCGTCACGGTGGGTGACGCGAACGTCGTGGGCCTGTATCCGGCCGACGGCACACCGCGTGCGCTGTGGGTTACGCCTTCAGGCTCGCCTGCTCCGGCCGGAGCAAAACTGGACGAGGCCGCGTGGCTAGTAAGCGAGGTGCGCAGCGGCATCGCGACGATTACCGCGCCATTGGTCGAGGCGCTCGTTCCCCAGATGCTCAACTACGAATCGGTCGGCGGCGTCAATTTCAAAAAGGGGTGCTATCCCGGGCAGGAAATCGTCGCTCGCAGCCAGTTCCGCGGGACCTTGAAACGGCGCGCTTACCTGGCGCATGGCGACAGCGAGATGCGTGCGGGCGAAGAGGTGTTCCAGGAGTCGGATGCAACGCAGCCGTGCGGCATCGTTGCGCAGGCGGCGGCGGGGCCGGACGGCGGCTGGCACGCAATCGTGTCGATGCAAATCGCGGCGGCGCAGCAAGGCGCGCTGACTGTGGGCAGCGCCGATGGTCCGGCGATCCAGGTCGAGCCTGCGCCCTACCCCTTGCTCGCTGACGTCTGAGGCACAGCAGATGCGGGAGCGGCTGGTGTGGCGGACGGATCAAGCGACACGCTTTGCGGCCAGCCCTGCGCTCTCAGTCTGAACGCCTGCTGCGCGAGTTCGAGATCCCCCGCGCGCATCGCAATCGCGTAGCCGAAGTTGACCAGGTCGAAGTCGTAGTTGTTGTCTGCGATTGCGCTTCGCACCACTTCCAGGGCGCGCTTGTCCTGCCCGGTGTAGCCGAGCAAAAGCACCTGCAACGACAACACCGATTGGGCCTTGGGCTGAATGGCGAGCGCCCTGTCCAGCCATGCCTGCGCGCGGTCATGGTTGCCCATGACGAGATGGCCACGCGCCGCATTGGTCATGATGACCACGATGTTGGGACGCGACGCGAGGACGCTTTCCCAGAGCGCAACGGCCTCGCGCCAATTGCCCCAACGGCCCAGCTCATCGGCAATCAGGGGCGTGATCTTGCGGTAATGCGGATTGAGCTCGATGCCTGCTTCGGCAAGGCGCAGCATCTCTTGTTTTTTGCTGTTCCAGCGCGGATTGTTGGGCGCACCAGAACCTGAAATCTCGTAGGCCATCAGTGTTGCCCTGACCAGCTTCTCTTCTGCCTGCGCTGCCCGCTGGCTGATGTACACAGCGAGCACTGATGCAAGTGAAAGAGCCCCGACGCCAGCCCATCCTGCCTGACCTGCCCATCTTGCCCATCTTGCAGGTGGGATGACGACGGTCGACCGTGCCGCACGAAGACGGTTATCCGATGCCGCGAGCACGCCAAGACAGATGGCAAACAGCGCACCTGTAGCGGCCATGCGCCACGGAAAACCAATACTGCTCACCACTATGAAAGATGCCAGGCTGCACAGCACCATCGCGCGCCATGGACCTTCGGCCTCGCCGGAGTCGGTGCGATCCACCAGGGTTTTTTTCAGGGCCAGATAAAGCCACGTCAGGAGCCCGGCGAGAAAAATGCAGCCGATGAGACCGTACTCCGCGATGAGCTGCAGGAACTCGTTGTGGACATAGAAGTCAGTCTCCAGTTGCGCCCCCGCCTCCTGGTACAGCGGCACTTCGCTTTCCCATGCACCGGCACCCACGCCAGACAACGGACGGGCTTGGATCACGCGCAAGGTCGCCTTCCACATCACCGTTCGCAAGGCCAGGGACGGATCATCAGGTGAGATCGAAGCGGTGCGGCCCAAGCCGCGTTCCAGCGCGGTCAACCCGCGGCCTTCCCGTTCGATGGCCGGATTGCCGGTGCTGAGCAGGCCCAGCCCAAGCACGGTCGTCACAAGCAACCCGATCGCAACGACGCGCGACACAGTGCTCCACTGCCCAAACGCAAACTGGCTGCGAAACCGGATCGCGACATACGGAAACAACACGAGCAACTGGAGCCACAGGGCCATCAATGCAGCGCGCGTGCCAGTCATCAGCACGGCAACGATCACGACTGCATTGGCCACCGCCAGCAGCGCGATCATCTGGCTCTTGCGGGCGCGCGCCAGCAGCACCCCGCCAAAGGGCAATGTACAGACTGCGAACTCGGCAAAGAAGTTGCGATTGATGAATGTCGATGCAGGCGGCGGTCCTTGCGGGAACCATGTCACATCGAACCAGAACTGCATCGCTGCAATGACGGATGCGGCCAGACCGCCGCCGAAGATACCCCATGCCAGCCACGGCAATCGTTCGCGCGTGAAGCTGTTGATGCCCACGAAAACGATCAGTGCAAACAGGAACCACCGGATCGCCTCGACACTTGCAAGATACGCGTGCGACCAGGCCATGCTGCCAACGGCGTACGCCATGAGGGCGAGCGGCAGCCACATTCCCGGATGCCACCTGGGCACCGCCTTCGTGCGGGCGAGCGACCAGAAGCAGGCAATTCCTGCTGCGAGCGCGCCGAACGAGACGACGATGGATTTCAGCGTGTCCTGCAGCATTAGCTCGTCTCGCGCGCCGAGCGCAGGTGCCAGAAAGATCGTGGCTGCCAGCAATGCGGCTGCCACAGCGCTGAAGTCCTTTGACGAGCTGATGCGCGTCACACGCTGCGCAACTCGTAGCTCATCTCTACATGGGGGATTCCTGCTTCCTCGAACTCATCGCCGTTGATGCAATAGCCCAGCCCACGATAGAACGACTCTGCGCTTCGCTGCGCATGAAGCACGACCTGACGATCACCGCGCGATCTGGCCTGATCCATCAGCGCGTGAAGCACCTGCGCGCCGACACCCGATCCGCGCAGCACGCGGTCAACGGCCATGCGCCCTATCTTGCCGACGCCCGGGGCGTATTGAAGAAGGCGGCCCGTCGCAATCGCCTGACCGAGCCGGTTGTAGGCGACAGCGTGGAGCGCGGTGGTATCTGCCTCGTCCCATTCGAGCTCGGCGGGGATGTTCTGTTCGTTCACAAACACTTCAGTGCGAATTCTCTGTGCGTCCTTGCCCAAAGCGGCCCAGTCGCCTGTCTCCACGCGGACCATTTCCTCGCCCGCTTCGAATCCCAGCAGGATGTCGCGCAACGCCTGAGGCACCGGGCGCGACTTCTGCGTCGCGGGGTCTGCAAACACATAGACCAGCTCGACCGTCACCAGCAACTCATCGCCCCGGAAAATCCCGGAGGTGAAGTTCATCGACGAATTGCCGATACGGGTGCATTTCAGGCCAATGCTGAGTGTGTCGTCTATCCGTGCGGAGGCGTCGAATTCGACTGTGGCCTTGCGGGCATAGAGATCGCCTTCGAGCAGGTGCATCGCTGCTTCGTACGGCATCGCCAGTGCACGCCAATACGCAGCCACTGCGGTATCGACATACATCAGGTAATGCGCGTTGAAGACGATCTTCTGCATGTCGATCTCGGCCCAGCGCACACGCAGACTGTGGAAGAACCGGAAGTCATTTCGTTTCATGGTTTCAATGCGTTGGAAAGAGCACGGGCCGCGTCGGCGTGAGCCAGCCTCGCCTCGGGTATCGCCCGGCCCATCCGGATGAATTCATGGGTGACGCCCCGATAGATTTCCAGATCGACCGCGACGCCGGCAGCCCGCAGTTTATCTGCGTAGGCCAGGCCGTCATCGACCAGCGGATCACATTCGGCCAGGCCGAACCAGGCGGGGGCGACGCCTTCGACATCGGGCGCACTCAGGGGAGCGAAGCGCCAGTCCTGCCGCCGGTCCGACTCGATGTAGTGCGAGAAAAAGTATTCAATATGAGACTGCTCCAGGATCAGGCCCTTGCCATAGCGCTGGTGGGATGGTGCATCGGTTGTAGCGGCGCATCCCGGGTAGAAGAGCAGCTGTAACGCGAGCGGCAGGCCGGCGTCGCGCGCTTCAATAGCGCAGACGGCGGCGAGCGTTCCGCCGGCGCTGTCGCCGCCGACCGCCATGCGGGTCGGGTCGAGACCCAGGTCCGCGCCGTGATTGCCCAGCCACTGGGTTGCATCCCATGCGTCGTTAACGGCTACTGGAAACCGGTGCTCGGGTGCGAGCCGGTAATCCAGCGACACCACCGCGCAGTCGCTGAGGCGACACAGCTCGCGGCACAGGATGTCATGCGATGCGACGCTGCCGATGGTGAATCCACCGCCGTGGAAGTACAGCAGCACCGGTAGATTGTCGTGATTCGTTGCATACAGCCGCGCAGGTATTGCATAGCCATCGCGAGCGGGGATCGTGAAGTCCTCCACCCTCGTCAGCTCGACTTTGGGTACTTCAAGGACGCCGGAGCCGGCCTCATAGGCTGCCTTGGCGTGCTCCGGCAAAAGGGTGTGCAACGGCGGATAAGGTGCGCGCGCCATGCGCTCCAGCACGGACCGCATCTGCGGAGTCAGGAAATCGGATGTCATGGCGGGCTCGGCCGGCAATCCATGCGGCGCCTGATCGGGCATGAATGCCTTTCCAAGTACAGTGTTGCTTTCAATCGTACCCCGGCAGGCGACACATGGCATTCATCTACTACGTCACCCAGATCCAGTTCGACTTCGGCGCAGTCAAACTGCTCAAGCAGGAATGTGAACGCGTGGGCATCACGCGGCCGCTCGTCGTCACGGACGCAGGCGTGAAAGCCGCAGGCGTGCTGCAAAAAGCGCTCGATGCGTTGCCGGAAATGACTGTCGCCGTCTTCGACCAGACGCCGTCCAATCCGACCGAGGCCGCAGTGCGCGCAGCCGTCGCGGTTTACAAGGCCAACAATTGCGATGGCCTCATCGCCGTCGGCGGCGGCTCCGCGATCGATTGCGCCAAGGGGGTTGCCATCGCAGCTACGCATGAAGGTCCGCTCACCCACTACGCGACGATAGAGGGAGGCTCACCCCGCATCACCGACAAAGTCGCTCCGCTGATTGCAGTGCCCACCACCAGCGGCACAGGAAGCGAAGTTGCGCGGGGCGCAATCATCATCGTGGACGACCACCGCAAGCTGGGCTTCCATTCGTGGCATATCGTTCCCAAGACGGCGATCTGCGATCCCGAGCTCACGCTCGGCCTGCCCCCGAAGCTCACAGCCGCCACGGGCATGGACGCCATCGCGCATTGCATGGAAACTTTCATGTCGGCTGCATTCAACCCTCCGGCCGATGGCATCGCGCTCGATGGACTCGAGCGCGGCTGGGCCAACATCGAACGCGCGACCAAGCATGGCGACGACCGCGAGGCCCGCTCCAATCTGATGAGTGCGTCCATGCAGGGCGCGATGGCTTTCCAAAAAGGGTTGGGCGCTGTGCATTCGCTCAGCCATAGTCTGGGCGGTGTCGATCCGCGCCTGCATCACGGTACGTTGAACGCCATGTTTCTGCCCGCGATCGTCCGCTTCAATGCATCGGCTGAATCGGTTCAAAAGGAAAGACGCCTCGAACGCATGGCCCACGCGATGGGGCTGAAGTCTGCCGGCGATATTCCCGAAGCGATCAGGGAAATGAACGCCCGCCTAGACCTGCCTACCGGCCTCGCCGCCATGGGCGTCCAGCGCGACTGGTTCGACAGCATCATCAAGGGTGCGATGGCGGATCACTGCCACAAGACGAATCCGCGGATTGCGACGGCGCAGGAATATGAAGCGATTCTCGCGGAGTCGCTCTGAGGCACGCCGTTGCCATACGCCACGCGCCTATCGACGCACCGACCAGATGCACCGGTTGTGTACTCTGGGAAAGCCACTCGCCAAAAATGAAACGATCCAGCGGCCCGAGGACGAGGCCCTTGGGACCACCCGCTGCGCCAGGTACCACGCCCACATCCTGCGGACGCAACCCATGGCGCTCGATGTGCGCGCGTGCCTTTGGCCCGGCATAGAGTCGCAGCGCCCGCGCAGCCATTACTTTCGCAGCGCCTGCAGCTTGGCGAATGCGCCGGCCATGGCGGTGTTCGCTGGCGCCTGCTCGCGCGAAACACGTTGACCGCGGGCCGCGCCCTCGAAACGGTTCTGCCCGGCCCCACCCTGGCGCGCGGGTGCATCGCCCAGCTTCATCGAGAGAGCAATCCGCTTGCGTGCCACGTCAACCTCGACCACCTTGACCTTCACGATATCGCCAGCCTTCACGACCTCGCGTGCATCGCTCACGAACTTATGGGCGAGCTGGCTCACATGCACGAGCCCGTCCTGATGCACGCCCAGGTCGATGAATGCGCCGAACGCGGCAACGTTGCTCACGGTGCCTTCCAGCACCATGCCTTCACGAAGATCCGCGATGTCTTCGACACCGTCGTTGAACCGCGCGACCTTGAAGTCGGGGCGCGGATCGCGGCCGGGTTTTTCCAGCTCGGCCAGGATGTCCTTCACCGTAATGACACCAAATTTTTCGTTGGCAAACAGTTCCGGCCGCATTGTCTTGAGCATCTCGGCGCGACCCATGACTTCAGCGACCGGCTTGCCTGCGGTGGCCAGCATCTTCTCGACCACCGGATAAGTTTCGGGATGGACGCCGGTCATGTCGAGCGGATTGGCTCCGCCGCGAATCCGCAGGAAGCCAGCGCTCTGCTCGAATGTCTTGCCGCCCAGTCCGCCTACCTCCATCAGCTGCTGGCGATTGTTGAACGCGCCGTTCGCCTCGCGCCACCGCACGATGGCCTTGGCGACGCTGCCCGAGAGCCCCGACACACGCGACAGCAATGGCACGCTGGCTGTATTGAGGTCCACGCCGACCGAGTTCACGCAGTCTTCAACCACAGCTTCGAGCGACCGCGCAAGTTCGCTCTGATTCACGTCGTGCTGGTACTGCCCAACGCCAATGGATTTCGGATCGATCTTCACCAATTCGGCCAGCGGGTCTTGCAAACGCCGGGCAATACTTGCCGCACCGCGCAAGCTCACATCCACCGTCGGCATTTCCTGCGACGCGAATTCGCTCGCCGAATAGACGGACGCACCCGCTTCGCTGACGACGACACGCTGTATCGCACGCTCCGGATCGGACGCTTCCAGCCGCTTCATCAGGTCGGCCGCCAGCTTGTCGGTTTCGCGGCTCGCAGTGCCGTTGCCGATGGCAATCAGGTCGACCCCGTGCTTGCGGCACAGCAGGCCCAACTGGTGCAGCGAACCTTCCCAATCTCGGCGCGGTTCGTGAGGGTAGACCGTCGCGGTTTCGACCAGCTTGCCGGTTGCATCGACCACGGCAACCTTGACGCCCGTACGAATACCCGGATCGAGCCCCATCACCACGCGCGGCCCGGCGGGTGCGGCCAGCAGGAGATCGCGCACGTTGTCTGCAAAGACTTTGATCGCCACCTTCTCGGCGTCTTCACGCAAGCGGGCAAACAGGTCACGCTCGGTCGAAAGCGAAAGCTTCACGCGCCAGGTCCACGCCACACATTTGCGGATCAGGTCGTCGGACGCGCGCTTCGCATGACTCCATCCGAGGTAGAGCGCGATCTTGCCCTCGGCAATCGACGGCTGTCCGGGCTCAGGCTCGACGGGCAGCACGAGCTTGGCGTCGAGCACTTCGAGTTGCCTGCCGCGAAACACCGCCAGCGCGCGGTGCGAGGGCACGCGACCGATCGGCTCGTCGTAGTCGAAGTAGTCACGAAACTTCGCGATCTCGGGATGGTTCTCGTCTTTGCCCGGCATGAGCTTGGAGCGAAAGAGGCCTTCCATCCACAGCCACTCGCGCAACTGCTGCACCAGGGCCGGCGATTCGGCCCAGCGCTCGGAGAGGATGTCTCGAACGCCGTCGAGCACTGCTGGCACCGTGGTGAAGTCTTCACCGCCCTCGCCCTTTTCGGCTTTCACGAAAGCTGCGGCTTCTTCATTGGGATTCAGGCTGGGGTCGGCAAACAGTTTGTCGGCCAGCGGCTCGATGCCGAACTCCCGCGCGATCTGGCCTTTG